>CAHJWM010000007.1 GCA_903642325.1 Myxococcales bacterium
GAGCAAGGGCGTGACGCTGACGCGCGTGGAGATCCATGCAGGCAAGGGCGGCGGAGGGGCCTCCGGCGCCGATGGCGTGTCGGGCGCTGATGGGGAGGCAACAGGGGCGCCGCAAAATGGTCGGGATGTCAATTGTTCTGCCACAACGCCCCAAAACGGAGGCTTACCATCGGTTTCTAGCGCATGCGGTAGCGTGGGTGGAACTGGCGGAATGGGGTACGTGAGCCTGCCCGGTGGTGGAGGGGGGCCGGGCACGCCGACTGACCATCAGAGCCCCCCGGGCCAAGCAAATGGCGGACCCGGCGCAACTACGGTGAAAGTTGCGGGGACCGTCGGCGCGGTTGGCAACGGCGGGGTCTCTGGAATGCACGGCGGTGCCGCGCAAACCCTCGGCGCCTTTGCATCAACTGGTTACACCGTTGCCGGCGGTCGAGGCGGCACGGAGGGCAATCCTGGTCAAGGCGGCGGCGGCGGCGGAGCCAGCATGGGCAACGGTACTCTCGGCGGGACGTGTTACGGTCCGAGTGGAGGCGCGGGTGGCCAAGGCGGGTGCGGTGGAAAGCCCGGGGCCGGCGGTGCCGGCGGCGGAGCATCCATCGCTGTGCTGAGCTGGAGCAGTGTGGTGACGCTCGCTGCGTGCGAATTAAGCGCAGACCTTGGCGGTGCTGGTGGTAATGGCGGAAGAGGTGGCTCCGGCGGCTCGGGTAAAGCCGGCGGGACAGGAGGGTCCGGATTGCCGCAGCAAAGCATCGGTAAAGCAGGAGACGGTGGAGACGGAGGGGATGGCGGCAATGGTGGCAATGGCTCCGGGGGCACCGGTGGACCTTCGATTGCGCTAGTTTACCACGGTGCGAAGCCAGCGACCGTCGATGATTCGCTGCTCACGCATGCGGAAGTCGGCGCCCCCGGGGGCCCCGGCGGAAAGCTTGGGGTGCAAGGAGACTGGGGTCCCGATGGCGCCATCGGAGCGGCACAGGAACAATACGAGCAGCTCTAGGCTCGATGGTTTGGGCGTATGAAACTTGGGCATGCGTTTTTGGTGATGGGGGCGACCTTTGGGCTGTGCGGTCTGTCCTCATGCGGAGCTGAGTCAAACTGCGCTGTACGACGCGAGTGCGCTCGCCTAGTCAGCACCGGATCGTCTGGCTCTGCTGCTGGCGACGCTTCAGGTGCGAGCGGATCGGGCGGGAGCGGGAGTGGGGGTGGGGCTGAAGGCGGGAGTGGCGGAGGGGCCTGCGAGGTGGGCGCGAGCCCGGAATTAGCGGACTGCGTGATTGGCGATGATTACGGGATCTTCGTGTCGTTGTCGGGGGACGACGAGAGTGGGGACGGCACGGAAGCCCATCCCTTTGCGACGGTGAGCAAAGGGCTGACGATGACCGGTCCGAGCAAGCTGAACCGGTTGTACGTGTGCGCGACAGCGCAGGGCACGACGACGAGTTATGCGGAGCCCGACACTCTGGTGATCCCCGATCGTGTATCGATCTACGGCGGCTTCACGTGCGCGGGCGGGGTGTGGTCGTACGACGTAACGGTGAAGGCATACCTGAAGCCGAAGAGCCCAATCGGGGCGACGATCACGTCGGCGCATGCAGGGGTGACGATAGAGGACGTGCGCCTCGACGCAGAGCCGGCGCCGGACGATGGGACGGGGGCGAGCAGCTTCGGGATGATCGTGAATGCGAGCAAGGGCGTGACGCTGACGCGCGTGGAGATCCATGCAGGCAAGGGCGGCGGAGGGGCCTCCGGCGCCGATGGCGCGTCGGGCGCTGATGGGGACCTCGCAGGTGCGGACCAGAATGGAAAAGACGGGAGATGCACCGGACTTAAGAATAACGGCGGGAGGTGGCTTACTGGTAGCGCTTGTGGAAGTTTAGGCGGAACGGGAGGCGACGGCTTTCCCGCCCAGGATGGCACCTCCGGGCAGCAGGGCTCGCCCGCAAAGAATGTTGATCCACCTGAAAATAGAAATGGCGGTTCCTTCTCGATCAGCAAAAATACTCCTGGGGCTGCCGGTCAAGTTGGGTCCGTAGGATTACCAGGCGCGACTGGAATGGCTGCCAAAGACGTGGGTATATTTAGCGCGTCTGGCTACGTGCGCGCCGATGGGGGAAATGGAGCGGCTGGCCGTGCCGGCCAAGGTGGCGGGGGCGGGGGAGCTAGCGCTGGAGACGGGTTGACATGCGTTGGCGCCGGCGGTGGTGCAGGGGGGATGGGCGGCTGCGGCGGTGATCTCGGGTCAGGCGGAACCGGCGGAGGGGCATCGATCGCGTTGTTAAGCTGGAACAGTTCCGTGAACTTGGAGGCTTGCGCCTTGCTCGCGAGCGCTGGCGGAGCCGGAGGCAATGGGGGCAAAGGGCATGTTGGGGGTCTTGGAAGGGCAGGCGGCAGGGGCGGCTTGGCCGAACTTACGAATCAGATCGGGGCCGGTGGACAAGGCGGCGACGGCGGTAACGGCGGCAATGGCGGCAGCGGCGCCGGCGGGACAGGTGGTCCGTCATTTGCGATTCTGTTCTTGGGTGGTGAACCAACTCGGGTGGATTGTGTCCTGACGTCGGGCGAGGGCGGTGTACCCGGTCAGGGCGGACGGCTCGGTTTAACCAGCGCAAATTGGGGACCCGATGGTGTCAAAGGTCTATCTAAGCTTGTTGAACAGCAGCTCTAGGCCGTTCGGAAATGAACAGCTCGCGGCGCGAGCGCATTGGGCGCCCGATGGAGCGCTTGGCATGGCTCGAGCCGAATACGAACAGAAATGAGTCAGCAGCGGAGCCCGAAGGGGCAATTCGTCCGTCGATCAATAGTAATTCTGTCGGCGCGCGCGCCCACCCGTTTAGCGCCGTTTCGCCCACTCGATCAGCCGGTTACCGCGTCCCATGTCGTTGAAGTGCAGTTGTACCAACGGTGCTGCATTAGAGATGCGGTGCGGAAATTTGACGACGCAGTGGGCGACATTGCGCTACGTAGCTCGCGGGTGAAGGGCGCTGAATGTCTGTTTAACGAACGAGCAGGAGCGCGTCCGCGCGGCCCGATGAGCGGGTGCGCCTGTTGCTCGGCGCCGTACACGCAACGCTGGAATCGGGGCCAAGTCATGAGGCGGCGTCGACGCCTGTCGAAGGCTGGGCAATGTCCCGTCGCGGCGACGGCAAGTGTTCATCAGAACGAGCTTCGTCGGTCTCGGAGTTGCGCCTGGTAAGAATGCGCACTTTTATAGAAACTGGTTCTCTGGCTCTCACGATCAGGGCCGTACGCGGTGGGCTCCGCGCGTAGAACTTTCGAATCAATAAGGCGACAGATATGGAATCGAAATACTGGTTGGTGGTCGGGATAGCGGCGGTCGGCGGCATCCAAATCGCCGCGTGCTCGTCGAATTTCGACTCATGCGCCGACTCGCGGACTTGCCCATCCCATGCGTCGCAAGGTGAGGCAGGGGCGTCGAGCGGTGAAGGGGGGGCCGCAGGCGGCGACGATGGCGAGAGTGGTGCGGGTGGCACCGTCGCTGCCGCTCCGGAAAAACCGAAGTTATTCGGACCGTGCGCGGGCGTCGGAGGCCTTGCTTGCGACGGGGCGGCATCTGCTCGGCGGCTCGCTTGTGACGGCAAAATCTGGCAAGCCGGCACGACCTGCGCGGACGGCGAGCGTTGCGACTCCACGAACGGAGAGTGTACGAGAATCGTCGCGGAGTGCTCTACGGCCCTTCCGGGCCAAAATGTGTGCCGCGGCGATAAGCTGCTGACGTGCGGCCCCGACCTAGTGACGGCAGTTGAAGCTGCGGCATGCGTTGGCCTGTGCAAAGACGGGATTTGTCAGATGCCTGCGTGCGGCGACTTGAAGGTCGAGCCCGGCGAAGAGTGCGACGAAGGCAACGTCGACCAGTCAGGCGCGTGTTCCGCAAGCTGCAAAAAGAAAGTTTGCGGAGATGGCCAGATTTTTTCCGGTCATGAACAGTGCGATGACCACAACACGGTTTCTGGCGATGGCTGCAGCGCGACCTGTAACTGGGAGCCGATAGCGCTCGCACTTGGCGACTCTTCATCCTGCGCCCTGTCAGCGAACGGCAAGGTGAAGTGCTGGGGTTATAACGGGTCCGGTTCACTTGGCATCGGCGACGACATGAACCGTGGAGACAAGCCCAATCAAATGGGCCCCAAACTTTTACCCGTGTCGTTAGGAGCCAACCAAATGGTAAAATCGATTGCGGCCGGCGGGAAATCCGTTTGCGCCCTGCTTGAAGAGGGCGGTCTCAAATGCTGGGGCGATAATTTTTTTGGGCAGCTTGGCACCGGCGACCGGGCCGAGCGCGGTAGCAAGCCGGAGCTGATGGGAGATGCGTTGAAGGCCATCCCTTTCGGAGCCGGAGAGCAGGCCATTTCCGTCAGCACCGGCCGCCAGCACACCTGCGCAGTTCTGAACACGGGGGCCGCCAGGTGTTGGGGAAGCGGGTGGGCGGGAGAGCTTGGTTTGGGTGACACCGCCGACTACCCGGTGCCGACGCAAAGCCGATTCGCCGTGCTCGGAAACAGCATAAGTAAGGCTATCGATGCTACAGGCAACTTTTTCACCTGCAACTTAAGCGACGACGCGACGGAAAGATGCTGGGGCAGCAACGTCGCCGGGCAGCTTTCGATCAATGGTCTAACTAACTTGGGGGAACAGCCGGGCAGCGCGGGAGACGTGCATGCGCTTTCCTTTGGTGGCGGTCGTACCGTGAAAGCCATCGCCGATGGGGCCGACTTCGCTTGCGCCCTTCTGAGCGATTCTAGCGTGAAGTGCTGGGGCGATAACTTGAGCGGAATGCTAGGAACCGGTGACGCGGAGCGCCATGGCACGACGCCAGCCGCACTTGCGGCATTGCCGTCCATCGACCTCGGTCCGGGGCGATCCGCGAAGTCGATATCCGCGGGTGCCTATTACGCTTGCGCAGTCTTGGATAACGGCGACCTGAAGTGTTGGGGCGACAACGGAGCGGGAGGGCTCGGACAAGGCGACACGGTTTCGCGCGGTAACATGCCCGGGCAGATGGGTGGCGCGCTCAAGCCAGTCTCTCTTGGCAGCGGTCGCACCGTACTTCAGGTCGCAGTGGGCGGTGGTCATACCTGCGCTCTGCTCGACAACGGCACCGTCAAGTGTTGGGGATGGAATAACTCAGGCCAGCTTGGTTTGGGCGACACGGCGAATCGAGGCAGCTCTATCGGCGAGATGGGCGATTCCCTGCCCGCGGTCGACCTATCCTTCTAAGCGGCGTTCGGAGCTCAGCGCTCCGCGAATAGGGTCGCCAAGTACTTCTTCACGTAGCGTTTGAAGGCCTCGGTCGACATGGTGTTGTAGAGGTCTTCAGCGGTGGTGCGGTCCGCAATGGTTTTCAGGTCCGGGGCGCGCCAGACAGAGAGCTTGAAGGTGAGCGGCTCGGGGTCTTGAGGAATTTCGAAGGTGGTGCGGGTGATGAGGCCGATGCCGGAGAGGGCGAGGCGTGGTCTGCGGCTGATGAACGCGCCCGACAGTTCGGTGTGGTACGTGATCAGTAGGGTGGGCGCAGCGGCTCGTTCGCTATCCTCTGCGGCGAGCGCGGGCGCGAGCTCGGGCAAGACCAAGTCGGGCGGAAAGTGCGCGGACAGGGCGATGCTGAGCGCGCTAGCCACCGCCGCTTCTCGCGGCTCTGCGCGCGCGGGCTCGAAGTACGGGCCCGGCAGTGAGTTCTCGCCGCTAAAATAGGCACTTTTGCGCAGCGCGTTTTGGGCTTTGTCCAGCGTTTCACTGGGCTTTCGTTGGAAACGGACAAGGACCTTCGGGCCGTGCTTGGCGGTGTAGCGCAAAAGACGCTCCATGAACGGCAAGAGTCGAGCTTGGTTGGGGGCGAGCGAGGGGCGCAGCTGTCTCAGCGTGGTTTCAATGCGCAAGTCGATGGCGCGATCGAGATCTGAGCTCAGGAACGAGTAGCGCTCATAGCGCGCAGCGAAACCCTTCAGCGCCCCCAGCGTGCCGATCGACTCAGCGAGCGCGAGCTCTTTGAGGAGAGCGGCTCGAAGCGCCGCGTCGATCTCCGGTTTTATCTTGAAACCGGGGTGAGCGTTGCCGAAGGCCTCGATGGCAGAGACGGTGCCCTGCCGAACGACGTCCTTCAGCTCAGAGCGCGGGAGGAGTAGCCCTTGCACGTCCGGATTTTGACCGCCGCGGGCCAAGTAAGCGCGGTACGCACTGCTACTGTCAGCGGCGCGCGCGGCCGCGTACAGGCGCGCTTCACTCAACCGGTTGCGAACGCGCCAGGCTGTCACGCCCAGGAGCACCCCCAAAGTCAAAGCCAAAACTGGCCAGACCTTGACCCAAGAAGGAGGCGTGTTCGCGAACGATTCCGAGGGGGAAAACGGGTTCTTGAAGCCGTTGTCCAGCAGCGGATCGAGCAAGGCCTGTTCGCGTGCGGTCCAATCCGGCCCCGCATTGGCCAGTCGATCGCGCAGCTCGACGAGCTCCCGGGCGGTCAGCTCGGCGCGAACCCAATCCGAGGTCGGAAAATCGAAGCGCACGCCGTCGAGCTTCACGCGTAAGCAACCGTTGCTGCGGTCAGCATGAGCCTCCGTTCGTTCGTTCAAGCGATGCACGAAGAAGCGCGGGGTGCGCGCATCGATCACGCCGATCGGGAATAGATACAGCGCCGGACGATACGGCACTGCGTGCGCGGTCACGTGGCGAGCCGCGGCTTTGAGGAACCCGAGCGCGGAAAGCGCGAAAAGCCCAACCTGGACGGCGGCGAACCGAAGCGGTGTCAGCGCGTACGGACTTCGTAGATCCCCAAACCCGACACGTAGCGATAGGAGCGCTCCGAGCAGGCCGGCCGCGCCCAACAGCAGCCAGCCAAGCTGTCTCGAGTCACGGGCGGAAGGATGGATGGCGAGCGGCGCTGGCGCGGCGGAGCCTTCCGTCGAGGCCATGAAGCGTTCTTGAATCGACCGCTGAAGCGCCCAGAAATCGACCCTATCCACGCGACGCCTCGGCCCGTGCGCGCGATCGATCGATGAGCTCGCGCAGGGCATCTCGCGTAACGCCGAGCCGCTCCGCCGTGCGCTCGGCGAGCGACGTCGTCGCGACTCCGGGGATGAAGCCGTAAGTCGGAGTTTCGTACGCGTCGAGCTCGACTTGTAAAAATTCCAGGCGCGCTACCGGTCTTTCGCTCTCCAGGCGTGACGCGAACTGTAAAAAATGCGTCGTGATGAAGGCTTGCGGCTCGAGCTCGGCCAAGAGCGAGACGACCAGCTCGAAAATATCTTCTCCCTCCGAAGGATTGGTACCCGAGCACAGCTCGTCCAAGATCACCAAGCTGCCTACCGAGAGTTGCTCGAACATACGCCGGATCCGCAAGAGCTCCGTACCCAGACGGCCTTCTCGCTGGTCGGAGCTAGCTTCGTGCGAAAGTGACACGAAAAGCCCCGAACGCAGCTTCAGGAGTGCGCGACGCGCCGGCACGAAGGAGCCCGATTGGCCGAGCAGCTGCGTGAGCGCCAAGGCCTGTAAGAGCCTGGTTTTGCCGCCCGAATTGGGCCCGGTGATCACCACCAACGCGCGTTCGGCCGCGCTGATCTGACAGGTCTTGGGCGGCCGCTCTTCGAGCAGCAAGAAAGGGTTGAAGAGCGCTTCGAGCTTCGTCGTCGCGTCGATGCGGTCGTGGAGCTCCGGTAAGCACATGTCCAAGCCGTTCTTCTTGGCTAGCGCTTTGAGCGACAGGCTGGCCAAGTAGAATTCCATGTCTACGAGTAGTTGAAAGAGCGCGAGCACGCATTCTTGCATCCCGTCGAAGGCCGCGTTCGTGAGCCGACCGATCAGCTCGGACTCGCGAAAGCCGTAACCCTGGAGCCACAGGGTGAGCTTGGTCATGAAGCGCCCAACGCGCGTGCGATAGAACGGATTTTCGTGGTTTTCGCCAGCGCGCACGATCTGGAAGCTTCGCAGCTCGCCATCGTAGCCAACTTTCACGCGCAGCTCGATCGTGGCTCGCTCGTTTTCGTGCTCGAGCAAGTTGGTGAGCGTTTCGTAGGCGGGGCTACCGAGCTGTGCGCTCGCGAACCGCCCGATGCGCGCGAGCGCGGAGGTCGAGGCGGAAAACGCGGTGGCGAGCTCGTCCACGAGCTCGCGAACCGTGCGCAAAATCTCGACCCGCCTCCCGATGGCGTCATAACGTTTACCGCGATCAGGCGCTTCCAACTCGAGCACCAAGACCCGAATTTTGGCGGCGAGCCGAGCGAGCTCGCTCGCACGCTGGGGGTGCTCAACCAGCTCTGCCAAAATTTCTTGACGGAAGCGCGCAATGGCCGGTTCACGCGGCGGATGCGCCAGCAGACGCAGCAGGTGCCCGCGCTCGGGCACGTACTTTTGACCGCCGATGTCGAAAGAAAGGCAACGCGAGACGAAATCGCTCAGGAATAACTCGCGGGCGAAACAATCGCTCGAAAAGTCGCTCGGACCAAAGTCGGCACGTTCCCAGATCTTGGTGAACATGTCCGCGGTGCCGCCGGTCGCAAACGCGAAGGTGAGTGCCTCACGTAGAGCGCGGGCGTCGAGCCGGGCGCGGGGCTCCGGATACAGCAGGTCCGGGACGGCGTTCATCGGGCCGTAGCTCAGGAGGGCGTGGCGCGAAACATGCGCTGGCGGCCGAGGGCGCGCACGGTGAAGCCTAGATAAGCATTGGTCTTTCGGGAGCGCGACCAGGGTTTGCGCATGACCTGAGCGTAACATGTGCGACGCCGCGGACGGCATGGCCATCCCTGGCTAGATTCGGCACGATCGCTCCTGTTCACCGCCACACTGTTATTTTGGCTTTGCAGCGCCTGCCCAACCGATCTCCCGCGCTGTTCCCAAGCCCACGCCGAGCTCGCTGAGGGACTCTGGAGGGCGTTCGACGCCTGGGGCGGTCACCCGATTGCGCGTCATCACTTCCGCGTAGCGCTGCGGATAGAGGGGGACGCGATTCGGCTCGACGAGGCCGTCCGGAATCACCGCGCGGCCGGCGGCGTCGTACTTGTCGCTGGCCCCGAGCGTATGAAATAGCTCGTGCGTCACTACGAACATTGCGAGATCGACCATCGAAGTGTCGAGGTCGATGCGCGCGACGCCCACCCGGCCGCCTTGCTCGCTCGAGCCCTCGACCCAATTGCGCGCGCTGTCGCGTGGCTCGCGGGCCAGGACGTAGATGCGCGAGTCGAAGTGTCGCGCGGGAAGCTCGCTGACGCGGTCGACGGCGCGCGTCCACAACCACTGGTCGTAAGCGTGCCGGGCGAGACTCGTGAGGGTCGAGTCCGGATCGGGGGGTGGGGGCCGGTCCACGCGCACCGGACCAAAGATGGTGAACACGATCGGGCGCCCCATGCGGCCGCCGTAACGATGATACTCCGCCGCCAGACGCGCTTCTAGCGCCGGAAACCGCGCGCGGAGAGCGTTGACGGCGTGCGCATTTACCGCGCCGAGCTCGACGACATCCACCGCAACCTCTACCGGACGTTGCCACTCGGTGCGCGCCCGTCGTGAGCGAATGTCGTGCACGGCCCAGAGCACGGTCAGCGTCAGCAGGCCGACGAGAAACACGAGACGCAAGCGGGACGAGCGACGCGGCATGCGCAGTCAGTTCAGACTGGTCCCCACGATTTTGAACCACAGCGAGCGCGTACTTCCGCATTGCCGGCAGCGCAGCTTGACCTCGCGCAGGCGGATCCCTCGCTGCACCGAAGCGGCGTGCTCCGTGACCTCCTGAGCGGCGGCGCAAAGCGGGCAAGGCGCGCCCGCCGCATGCGCCTCGATCACCGCGGCCGAGCTGGCCTCGAGCGGGTGGGTGGGCTGCCCCCCCGGCTCCAGGGTGAATAGCCGCTCACGGTCGATGCGCAAACGCGCCAGGAGTCGCGCTCGTTCACGACGTGCAGTGCGGTCGCTCTTCTTCGGCGGGCGCTTGGCCATGACTCGCGTGCTCACACACCATCGAGTAAATAACGCAAGCGCCCCACGATGACATCCAGGGCCTGCGCGTTTTCGCCGCCCTCGGGGACCACCAAGTGTGCGTGCTGCTTGCTCGGCGCGACATGTTGCAGGTGCATGGGGCGCACGGTGCCGTAGTATTGTTGTTCGACGGAGTACAGGTCGCGACCACGGTCGACCGTATCGCGGCGAATGCGGCGCAGCAGGCGGATGTCGTCGGCCGTGTCGACGAACAACCTGAGGTCGAAGCGGTCGCGCAGCTCCGGCACGGCGAAGAGCAAGATGCCCTCGACGACGATCACGTGCCGCGCCGGCGTGGTCACGGTCGCGGCGCAGCGCGTGTGAGTGGTGAAGTCGTAGCGTGGGCACTCGACGGCGTTGCTCCGACGCAGCTCGTCCAAGTGCTGACCGAGCAGGGCGTTGTCGAGCGCGGCCGGCTCGTCGTAGTTGATGGCCTCGCGCTCGGCGGGCGTGTAGCCCGTTCGGTCCAAGTAATACCAATCGTGCGAGATCAGCGTGGAACCCTCGCCCAACGCCTCCCGGATCTTGCCGGCTAGGGTTGTCTTGCCGCTCCCGGTGCCGCCCGCGATGCCGAGGAGCAGTGACCGGGACGAGCCGACCTCGAACATGCTCCTCATTCACGCGAGTATACTATCGGCCTCGGCCGCCGAAATTTCAGGGGGTTTTTTACCCGAACCGCGATTTCAGCCGAGCTTGCGCGGACCGGCCTCATGGTGGAATGTGTCGAGCGCGTGGCAGACTCGTGGCTCGTTTTCGCTAACTTCGCCATGGCCGTCGTTGTCGTGGCCGCATTTCTGCGGCTCATGCCGCTTTCGCCCCGCCGCCGCCTGCGACGTTCGGTCATCTTGCTCGGCTTTTACGCCGGGACCTTGGTGCTAGGCGCCGCTTTGCATTGGGCCCGGGCCCCCGCGCTCGCCCTAGGCGTGCAACTTGCGGCCGAGCTCTTGCAGTCGCTGCTGGTCATCAACCTACTCGCGATGGCCGTCTTCGATCTACTGCTGCGCGCGCTCGGGGTGGACTACGCCGACATCTTACACGATGTGGTCGTCGGTGCAGCGTACGCCGTTGCCTTTGGTTTCTTGATGCATCACGCGGGGTTGAACCTGACGAGCATCGTGGCAACCTCTGCCGTGGTCACGGCGGTCGTCGGTTTGTCGTTGCAGGCAACGCTCGGGAACGTAGTGGGCGGCGTCTCACTGCAGCTCGACGACTCCATCAACGAAGGTGACTGGATCGAGCTCGAGAACAAGACGCAGGGCTTGGTGAAAAAGATCCGTTGGCGCCACACGGTGATCGAGACTCGGGATTGGGATACGTTGATCGTTCCAAACGGGCAGCTCATGACCCAGGCTTTTCGAGTGCTCGGCAAGCGCAGCGGTCAACCCCTTCAGCGGCGAATGTGGGTCTATTTCAACGTAGATTTCCGTTTTTCGCCAGCGGACGTGATGCGCGTCGTGAACGACGCGCTGCAAGCCGCGCCGATCGAGGGCGTGGCGCGCGAACCTCGTCCTCATTGCCTGTGTCAGGACTTTGCGCGCGATAACGCTGACAGTTCCTCTTACTACGCGGTCCGTTACTGGCTGACCGATCTGCATCGCGACGGGCTCACCAGCTCACGTGTGCGAGAACGACTCTATGCCGCGCTGAAGCGCGCCCAGATTCCGCTCGCCTTGCCGGCCACCACGGTGTTCGTTTCGCAAGACGACAGCGAGCACCGAGAACGCAAACGCGCTCGGGAGCAGGAGCTACATATCGCCGCGCTGGCGGAGGTCGACATCTTCGCGACGCTCTCGCATGATGAGCAGCGGCTCTTGGCCACGTCGGCTAGGCTCGCTCCGTTCAGCGCTGGTGAAGTGATCACCCGTCAGGGAGCGACCGCGCACTGGCTGTACGTGCTTCTCAAAGGCAAAGCAGAGGTACGCGTAGCCACGGAAGACGGCATGGAGCGTCAGGTGGCCGCCCTGGAAGCGCCCAGTTTCTTCGGCGAAATGGCGCTGATGACCGGTCAGCCACGCGAGGCAACCGTGATCGCGGACACGGACGTCGAGTGCTTACGCGTCGATCGCCGAGACTTGGAGGGCATCATCAAGCACCGCCCGGAGATCGCCACGGCAATCTCCGAGGTGCTTGCCAAGCGACGCGTCGAGCTTGCAGTGGTGCGCGAGGGACTCGACGGCGATGCCAAACGTCAACGACTGACCACCGAGCACCGTCGCATCCTGACTGCAGTGCGCAACTTCTTTGCGCTCGAATAGCCGTCCCACGCCGGCTTCGAGGCATGGAAGCGGCCGTTAGTCGCTTAGCGCTTCCTCGACCAGGCGCTTGATTTCGTCGAGCTTTGGGTCCGGTGCGCGCGGTTTTGCAGGCACGCGGGGGGTGACCGCGTTTGCCAGCGCCGCTTCGAGCTCGTCGATCGACCCTGCGTCGGCGGCGCTGGGTTTGCGACGGCTGCCGGCGAACCAACGACTGAGACGCGACGCCGGCTCCCTCAGCTCGAGCACACCGCGCGCGAGCCGACGAGGCTCGGTGCGCAGCATCCGTGCGCTGGCGATGTTCGTATCGGCCCAAACTCTGGCTTCGGCAAAAGCCTCACGCTGCGTCGGGGACAAATATTTTGGCAGAGCGCGGGCCGACTGGCCCGACGCCGCTAGGTCGAGCGCCAGCACCCATGCCAGCTCATTCGGGCCGAGGGCCGTGCTCTTGCTGACGGAGGGGCCAGAGCACGCTTTGCGATAAATGTGGGAGCCCTCGAGTAGCAGCAGGCCGAAGCCCAATGCCACGGCGGTCAGGTCGACAGCCAAATCGAGATTCAATTGGCGGGGTGGGGCGTCCGCTTCCCGCAGTACGGCTAACGCAAGGGCACGGCACAGGGCGGAGCTCAACGCGACCGGCTGCCGTGCTTCAGCGGGCAGCACGTTGACGCGCCAGGCGTCGCCGTCGTCGACCAAGCGCTCTAGCGTCGGCTCTTCCGCCGCGGGGCCGCCGCTGCCACAGGCGCCAGTTCCACAACTCGGCTCGTGTCCTTCGTTCCAGAATTTCACGACGACGGCCATGTCGGACAGCCCTGCATGCTCGAGCAAGCGGTCTAGCAAGCGCTGCACGCTGGCCTCGTCGGCCTTGAAAATATCTGGAAAAAACTCTCCGTTCGGCAAGACCAGCGGCCGCGCGTGTCTGGCCAGGCCCAGACTATCGAGCACGCTTGCGTACGCGACGATGAGCGCTTGCCTGATGTCGGGGGTCGCAAGTTGCATGTCGCTCATTCTAACATGGCCCGCCTGGATGCCGCCCGTCGAGTGCCACACTCTCGATTACGGCTCGCTCGAGTTGCAATTTCCGAGCAAACTCCCACCCTAATGCCCCCGCCGACCGTCGCTCTGTTCGATATCGATGGCACCTTGATCGTCACTGGGGGCACCGGTCGCCGCTCGGTCAATCGCGCGTTCCACGCGCTCTACGGCCGTGCTGATGCCTGTGATTCGTTCGGATTCGACGGTATGACGGACCGATCGATCGCGCGCCTGGGGCTCGAAGCCATTGACGTCGAGGCGAGCGAGGAGGCGATCGATGGCTGGCTCGCCGTGTACCTACTCGCATTGGCCGACGAGGTCTCGCGCGCCAGCGAGGGTAGCTTTCGCCTCCTGCCCGGGATGCGAGAAGCAGTGGCGGCGGCGCACGCGGCGCGAATGGCCGTTGGCTTGGGCACCGGGAACGTGCGTGAAGGCGCGCGCATCAAGCTCGAGCGTGTCGGGGTCCACCACCATTTCAAGTTCGGGGGCTTTGGTTGCGACGCGGAGGCGCGGCCCGAGGTGATCCGCCTGGCCGCGGCGCGTGGGGCCGAGCAGCTCGGTCTGCCGGTCTCCGAGTGCCGGGTGGTGGTAATTGGCGACACCCCGCGCGACGTGGACGCGGCTCGGGCGATCGGTGCCGAATGCATCGGGGTTGCGACCGGCCGCTACTCAGTTGCAGATTTGGAAGCCGCGGGAGCGCACTACGCCTTTGCAGACTTTTCACACTCGACCGCGCTCGCAACGTTGCTGGCGGTTTAGCTGCTCGCGTTGCGCAAAATCTACGACGCGGCGTCGCCCCGAAAGCTTTGCGACGGGCCTCGAGGCTACGAGCCCGCTTGCCAAACAAAAAAACAAGAGCGCCTCCGAGATGACCTCGGAGGCGCTTCGGCCTTCTCAGATCTAGCGGCGCTGTTACTTCGCCGCGGCCGTGGAGTGCGAGACCAAGGACGCGCGCTCCGCATCCATGGGACCGGCACCGTGGAAACCACCTACGAGCTCCGGGTAGGCGGACCCGCCATGCTCGTGGATGTCGAGACCTTCCATCTCGCCTTCTTTGGTGACGCGCAAGGTGCCCGTGGCTTTGACCGCGTACATGAGCGCCATGCTCACGCCAAAGGTTGCCGCAGTGATCGCTGCGCTACCGATGGCCTGGCCAATCAGTTGCGAGACCCCGCCCCCATAAAATAGCCCCGTGACGACCATTCCCGCCGAGTTGTCTGCACCCGTGGTGGTCGGTGCCCCGTACTGGCCGGTGGCGAAGAGACCGAGGCTGAGCGTACCCCAAATGCCGCAGATGCCGTGTACGGCCACTGCGCCTACCGGGTCGTCCACGCGGATGTGTTCGATCAGGTCGACGCCCAGGATGACGACGACGCCCGCGATGGCGCCGATGCAAATTGCACCGAACGGCGAGACCCAGTAACAAGGACAAGTGATGGCGACGAGACCGGCGAGGAAGCCGTTCACGGTCATGCCGCAATCCCACACCTTGTTGCGCGGATAGATGTAGGCGAGCGCGGCGAGGCCGCCGGCACAGGCTGCGAGGGTCGTGTTGGCTGCGACGCGGCCGATGCCGTCGGCATCCATCGCAGAGAGCGTGCTGCCGGGGTTGAAACCGTACCAGCCGAACCACAGGATCACACCGCCGACGGCGGCGACGACCATGTCGTGGCCAGGAGGCATGGCGCCGCCGTCACGCTTGAACTTGCGACCCAAGCGCGGCCCAAGAGCAATGGCGCCGGCGAGAGCGACGAAGCCACCGATGGTATGAACGACCGTCGAGCCAGCGAAGTCGTGGAAGGCGGCGGGCTTGATGGTATTGAGCCAACCGTCCGGACCCCAGGCCCAGTGTCCGAGGATTGGGTAGATGAACCCGCTCACTCCGAAGCTGTACAGGAGGTCGCCGACGAAACCGGTGCGACCGACCATGGCGCCGGAGGTGATCGTGCTGCAGGTGTCTGCGAACGCGAACTGGAACAAGAAGAAGGTCAGGATTGAAACGCCCGAGCTACCGAAGGTGGCGGGGGCGCCGTGCAGGAAGAAGAATTCCTTGCCGATGAAGCCGCTGCCCGAGCCGAACATGAAGGCAAAGCCCCAGGCCCAGAACAGGATGCCGCACAAGCAAGTGTCGACGATGCCCTCCAGCAGGATGTTGACGGCCTCGCGCGTGCGCGCAAAACCAGCCTCCAACATCATGAAGCCGGCCTGCATGAAGAACACGAGGAACGCCGCGATCAACGTCCACATGTTGTTGATCGGGTTGACGTACAGAGGTACGGCGGCTGGATCGTCGGCATGTGCGGGTGCGCCGAAGTAGAGTCCTGCGGCCTTGATGGCTAGGAACAACGCCCCGACGCCGAGCAGTTTGCTCGCCAAGAGCACGGCAAACAGCTTTCGACTCTCCGGCCGTCGCCACCGTTCTTTCAATTTTTCTAACATCGAGTCACTCCTCATTAACGAGCTATTGATCGCGAAGGGCGATCTGGGTTCGGGCTCAGTGGGAGTAACGTGGCGAGTATTTCGAGTTTCTTTCTGATTCAATTCGTAGTCCAGAAACATATTTATACAAAACAACATGCCGGGGGCGTCCCAACGGGACGTTAACGTCGCATTCGTGCAGCGATTTTAACGCTTTCTAGATGTGCTGGCGGGCCGTAGCGAGGGTTAAAAAAATGCACGGGCGCCCTTGAATCATGCGACTTCCGAAGCTCGGGCAGGCGCCCAGCTCGGACCCGAGCGGCCCGCCCGCGGGGGTGCTTTGATACCGGACACGCGCTCGAAATGCGCTAGGACACATTCGGGCTCAAATCTCCAAACCGGCGGGGCATTGTGGGACAATCCGGCCCAGCAGGTGGGGTCGGCTTTTGCGGCGAACTGACCGGCAAAATGCAATGAAGGAGAGTTTTTTCCGTATTTTGGGCAAGCTCGAGGCGTGGAGTGTAAGGCTCGATACCTGACGAGACGAAGTCGGCGCGTCTCCGCAATCTGTACGCCCCAAGCCTATTTACGGCGCTGCCGTGTCCAAAAAATAAAGATAAACTAAGTATTGGCCCGCGCGGCGCACCCTCAGTCGCTCCTAGACGCGGATGCTAAGGTCGGCAGCATGAGCATGCGCAAGCCGAGCGAGATTCAAGGCAGCGCTTGGGGCTTGCTCACCGTTCTGGCAAGCACGCTGATTTCCCACTTGGTTCGGCCGTACGCGGAGCTCACCGATCTGATCATGATCCACCTGTTGGGGGTGGTGCTGATCGCGATGCGCTGCAGCAGGGCCGTTTCCTTGGGCACCGCGGTCGCCAGCATTCTGAGCTTCGACTTTCTATTCATTCCGCCTGCGTTGGTTTTCAACTCCCCCGATCTCAAGAGCGGAGTTACTTTCGTGGTGATGCTGATCGTCGCCGCCGTGATCAGCACCTTGAACGAACGCGTGCGCCGCGAGCAGGCGGCCTCCCGCCGCAGCGAGGCCACGACGCTATCCCTCTACCGATTGGCGCAAGATTTGAACGGGGCCGTGCGCGTCGACGAGGTCGTGACCGCCGGCGTCGAGCACATTGCGCTTGCATTGGGGGCCCGGGCGCGCGTGCTGTTAGGCGCGAGCGAGCTTTCGCTGGGCCCCGACCAGCGCGGCTGGCTGTCGGACCAAGATCTTCGCGCCGCTTCTCGGGCTTGGACGGAGCGTCACGCGGTGCGTGAAGTCGGCTCCGGTGACAGCAAAATTTTTCAGCCGTTGTTGGGTCTGCGTTCGCCCGTCGGGATGCTGGCGCTCGCTCCGGACCCCGAACGGGGCACCGATGACGACGATTTGCGTCTGATTGCCGCCTTCGCGGCCCAGTTGGCTTCGGCTATCGAGCGCATTTCGTTGGGCAGCGCCGTTCAGCATGCAGAGGTGCAGATCGAGACCGAGCGAATGCGGAACGCGTTGCTGAGCACCGTATCGCACGACTTGAGGACGCCGCTTTCGACGATCATCGCCGCGGGCACGACGCTTGCGGACGACGATGCGCAGATCGACGGCAAAACGCGGACAGAGCTCACGCACACGATCGTGGAAGCCGCCGAACGCCTGGATGGCCTAGTCACCAATCTTTTATCAGCCACCCGGATGGAATCTGGTCAAATTGTGCTCACGAAGAGCGTCGAGGCGCTGGACGAGCTCGTGGGAGCCGTTTTATCGCGCTTCGCGGAACGCCTGGGCGGTCGTCTCGTGAACCTCGACCTCCCCGCCGACTTGCCCCTACTGGCGGTGGACCCGATGCTGATCGAGCAAGTGCTGATCAACCTCGTAGAGAACGCGCTGCGCTACACGCCGGAGGACACGCCGTTGTACTTGTCGGCGCGCGCCGGACCGGGACGTGTGACGGTCGAAGTGGCCGACGAGGGCGCGGGCATCGCCGAGTCCGAGCGCGAAAAAGTCTTTGACAAGTTCTTCCGCGGTAGTCTGGCGCGCAGCAACGACGGCGGCGCCGGGCTTGGCTTGATGATTTGCCGCGCGGCGGTGCTTGCCCACGGTGGGCAGATCAGCGCACGGTCGAGGCCAGGCGGTGGAGCGTGCATCGAGTTCAGTTTGCCGATTGCCGACTCCCCCCCGGTGCTGCATGAAATCACGGAGCAGTACGCCTAGATGTCACAAGCTCGCACCGTTCTAATCATCGACGACGAAATACAAATGCGTCGAACCTTGGCGGCGGCGTTGCGCGGCCAGAGCTACGAGGTGATCGAGGCCGCAACCGGTACGGACGGCCTGCTCAAGCTCGCCTCACGCATGCCTCGCATCGTGCTCTTGGATCTGGGCTTACCCGATATGGACGGCATCGACGTAGCGCGTAAAATCAGAGAGCAGAGCGACGTGCCGATCATCGTCATATCGGTGCGAGGTGACGAAAAGAATCAGGTGTTGGCGCTCGACTCCGGTGCCAACGACTACATTACGAAGCCGGTGCGTGAAGGCGCATTCCTGGCTCGTGTGCGCGCGGTGCTGCGCAGCACGGACCCGAACCGGCGCGAATCGGCGGCGTTCGTGGTCGGTGGTCTACGCATTGATCCCACGCAAAAGCGGGCCTGGGTGCGAGGGGTGGAAGCCGTGCTCACACCGACGGAGTTTCGGCTCTTGAACGTGCTGATGCAGGAGGCGGGCCGCGTGGTCACTCATCAACACCTGCTGCGTCAGGTTTGGGGTCCGACCCACGCTCAAGAGATTCAATATTTGCGCGTGTACATGCGCCAGCTACGCGAGAAAATCGAGCGCGAGCCGGCACGCCCAGAGTTTTTAGTAACCTCTCCGGGCGTCGGCTATCGCCTCAAGGTGACGGATTAGTCAACCTCGGGCCGCCAAGTACGCGCGCCATCCGCCGTGCTCGGTGATGTCGGTCGCGCCTTCGAGGGCAACTGGTTCGCAGGTGAAGCCGTGTACGCGCTCCCCATCTTCCAAGACGAGCGTACCGATCGCCATGGGGGCGGGTACGCCCCTCATGAATTGTCCGAAACCCTCCGGGGACAGCCCCCATACCTCGACTTCGATAGGCCTGCCGGCGCTGCTTACCCGCACCAGGCCCGGTTTAGCGGGTGTCGTATTCGGCAGGGCGAACAAGCGGTACTCGGGCGCGGTCCGGCACGACCGCAGCAAGGTGCCAGAAAGGTCGGTGAGCTGGCGATTGAGCGGCTGGCCACTGAGGTGCGCGCCGACTACGGCGATGCGCATATTGCCGTCGTCGACGGTGCTGGGCTTTGCCGCCCGCGGTAACGGCGCATTCGTGGCGCCGAGCTTGCCACCCACGTCGCGCTGAAACGCCGAGCCAATGGCGGTCAAACGCGCGTCGTTATCACGCAACGCAAACAGTGTGATACCGAAGGGCAAGCCGTCGGCGCGCAAGTCGGAAGGCACCGCGAGCGCGCATAAGTCGAGCAAATTGGCGAAGTTCATCAGCGCTCCGAGGCGCGAGTTCAAACCAATTGGATTTTCGCTGACCTCGCTCAGCTTTGGAAAGAAGGGCGCGGTGGGCACTACCAAGACATCCATGGTCCGCCACGCAAGCCGGGTTTGCCGTGCGAGCTCAGCGAGGGTCTGACTGGCGGTGAAGGCGTCCGTCGCGCTGAAGCCGACCGCGCGGGACAAGACCTGGGTGATGATCGGCAAGACCCCGCTTGGGTTTTGGTCCAAGATGTCCTTCACCGATGCGGCGCGCTCGGCTACGAAGCAGCCTTCGTAGAGCAATTGGCCGGCCTCGTGAAAGGGCGTGAAATCCAAGACGACTGGCTCACCGCCGAGGCGTTGCAAGCGCTCGATCGCGCGCTCGAAATCCGGACGCGTGCCGCCAAACTCGAGCTCTTTGAGAAAGTCCGAGCCGGGTACGCCGAAGCGAAAACCCGCAGGCCGAGCGCTGGCCGTGAAACGCACGCGGTCGGCATCGGGCCGCGAGTATGCGTCGTTCGGATCCGCGGCTTTGGCGATGTCGGCGACGCGCGCCGCATCCTCCACGGTGAGCGCGAAGATGGACACGCAGTCGAGGCTGCGGCACGCGGGCACAACCCCGCTCGTGCTCAGGATGCCGCGCGTCGGCTTCAGGCCGACCAGATTATTGAAGGCAGCGGGAATACGGCCAGAACCCGCGGTGTCCGTTCCGAGTGAGAAGCTGACCAGCCCCGCGCTGACCGCGACTGCGGAGCCGGAGCTCGATCCGCCCGGGATGCGTTCGTGGTCGAATGGATTCACTGGCACGCCATAAGGTGAGCGCACGCCGACGAGCCCGGTCGCGAACTGATCGAGGTTGGCCTTGCCGACCACGAGGGCGCCGGCTTTGGTCAGCCGGGCCACCACGAACGCGCTGTCCTTCGGCACGTGCGCGTAGCCGGGGCATGCCGCCGTAGTCGGAAGACCGGCAACGTCGATGTTGTCTTTGACCGCGAAAGGCAAGCCGTACAACGGCAGATCCTCGCCCGCGGCCTTGCGGCGCTCGAGCTGTGCAGCAGCCTCGAGCAGCTCGCCCGTATCTACGAGATGAATCCAAATCCGCTTGCTGCGGCTTGCCTGCCAGGCGTCGGCGAGTTGTTTTACGAGCGTGGTCGGCGTCAGCGTTCCGGCGTCGTATTGCGCATGCAGACTCTGAATATCGAGGCTGAGAGACATGGTCGGAGCATCCCTGTGGCACTGTTTCCTATAGGTGTCGAATGCGGCTTCGTGGAGTCAGCGAAGCATCAACGCAGCCGAAGGCAATCCCGACCCCCGCGCACTTGCGCATTTTCTCGAGGCTCAGCGTTTGCTATCGCGCTAGAGAGCGGCGCTCGCGTTTACGGGTCCTCGACACCACATAGAGCGGAAGCCAGAAGGGAAACAGCGCCGGCACCGCCTCGGCCACGAGCGCGGCTCCACGCAGGCCGTACTCGGTGCGGCCACCGCGATTCGTAACGGCGAAGGTCCGGGCCGCGCGGTCATTCGGTACGATTTCGAAGCGGGCACACCAGTCGAGCAGCGCGAGCACGCGAGCCAGCGCGCGAGCGAGGCGACTACCTGCGTCGAAGACAAAGCGGCGCTCGCGGACCTCGGGAACGACGAAGGCTAGATAAGATGCGACCATCAGCCAGCTGAAAAGCTCGACCCGTGCGGAAATCTCGATCGTAAAATGAAACACAACTCCAAGGTAGAGCGCGAAACGTCGCACACGCGGCAGCCACATACCCACGGCCAAAAATAGCTCGCTCGCGATAGCAAGCTTGGCCGCGCCACTGGCAAAGAAGGCGGACGACAGGAGCTGGAGGAGTGAGCTCGGCAGCGACACGCCGCGTGCCGCCCAGAACTCACCGGTGCTGGCGAAGCGAACGAACAGCACTTGCCCGCTCCGCCAGTCGGCATCGACGAGCTTTCCGCATGCGGAGCTCAAGTAGATGAGTGACACTTGAGCTTGAAACAAGCGGCGAGCCAGGGTGGAAGCGACGCGCTCGCCTCGGGGTAACGTGTGCGGCCGCCGCGCGATCGACCAAGAGCGATCGCAAGGGGTGAAGCCGAGCAGTAAAGCGAGTAGCAGGAGGGCGTAGCGGTTGTTGTGGTACTGTAGGCGGTCTAGAGTGAGCACGAACAGCCCTAGGGTCGAGGCCGTGAGCAACGCCGGCCGTGGCCAAACCCCGAGGAACGCCATGACGCCGGTCACTATCTGAACGGCCAAAATGACGGCGTAGCCAGTGGCGGACGGCAACCACGCCTCGGGAACGATCGGGATGTGGAAAAAATCACCGAAGTAGCCGCCGCGAGCGAGCTCGACGATGCCGCGACTCGTATTCCAAAGGAGCAGCGTGCTCAGCGCTAGACGCAGGGGGCCGAGCAGATAAGCGTCGCGCGCTTCATTGAAAAAACGAGTCACGGCTTGACACCTGTCAATCGGACCTGACGGTCTTGGTGGCCGTTGTTTCGCGTGTCGACGACGGCGACCAGAGCTTGAGTTTCGGCGTCGCCCGGGAGATGGTGTGCGACGTCGTCGAGCGCGAATTGTAGCCGAAAAAGCTGGGCCTTCAAGCCGTAGGAGGCGTGCACGTAGCGATCGAGGGTCCCCAGAACGCCATCGTGCACGCGGGCATTCCAGCGCTGGGTGTGGAGCGAACCGTCTACGCTCTTCGCTTGCCAGGTGCCGTCCTTCACCGGCACGAGGCCGTGCTTGCGCGACGTGCGCACTTTTCGAAACAGCGCGATTTTGAGCTCTGAGGATGCGTTGAACATCTGAAACCCGAACACGAAGTCGGGACTGATTTGAGCGTGCAGCAAAAGCGCAAGCTGCACGCTCAAGTAGCCGAAGCAGGAGGCCACGCGGAGCTTTGGCCAGAGACGCCGCGTCGTCGTCATCGACTGCCTCGCCTGACGCACGAAGGCTGAGAGCGCGCGGCAATGGAAAGCGAGGCGTAAGACGCGTCCAGCGGGGCGAGAAGCGAAGCTAACAACTTAGCCTCTTCCTACTCGGCTAAGCTCACGCCGGGAATCTTGGTGAGCGGGCCCGCACGGAAGCGGGGCCGTTTTCAGGCGGCGGTCGATTGCAGCTGCAAGGCGAGACCCTGAAAGCTGGCGCAGACGTCCGCCGGATAGGGTCCAAGTGAGGCCGCTACGGCCACGAACATCGCAGCCCTCGGCGCCTCGTGGCCGATGAAGTAGTCTGCCATTTGGGTGACAGTGCTCACCGTGTGCGGTACGAAACCTGGCCGCTTCAACGTTCCCGCCAGCTCGTTCAAAAGCTCCATGGTCGGGCCCGTCGCGAGCAGCAGTACGCGGAGCCGCTCCAGTATCTCGTAGGTCTTCAAGCGATCAGCGACCCAAATCGCCGACTCGTTCGCATCGGGCAGTAATTTCGGTGAAAACGGAACCGGCACATTGCTCACATGCGCATCCGGTGTAGCGACGGCAAACAGGCTACCTCGGTCGAGCGTGCGCAGCACCGAGTAGCCCGCGCGCAGCAGGAGGACGCGCAGTGTTGACTCACTGAAATTCGTGAGGTGGGCGTTTTGAAAGAAGTTTTCTTCGAGCAAGCCGTACGGCTGATAAACGTTGGGCACCTCGATCACCAAGCGCCCGCCGGGCTTCAGCCAGCCGCGCATGCGCAACAACGCGGCCAGCGGATCGTGCAGGTGTTCGAGGACGTGAAAGCTTTGAATCTGGTCGAAGCGCAGCTCAGCCGGATCGTAATCTTCGATCGTGCCGACGAAGCAGGCGATGCCGGCCTCACGGGCCTTTTCCGCTTCTTCGACCCCAGGCTCGACGCCGTACGCGTCGACCCCGAGTGCCTCACGCATCAACGACAATGTTCGGCCATGGCGGCAGCCGATCTCGAGCACCAAGTCGCCGGCTTTCGTTTCAGCGAGGGCGCGCGCGTTTTCTCCTTGCACGCGATGCCAGGCGTCCATCGCCGTGTCGAAGTGGGGATCGCCCGGCCTCGCATACCCGCCTCCAGCGAGCGGGTAGCCGACATCTCCGTATTGCTCACGGTAGCCGCTCGCATAGTAAGCTGCCATCGCCTCACGCGTCGGGCGTGGCGACTGATAGACGAGCGCGCAATGGTCGCAGGCTATGTTACGCACGCTCATGTCGAAACGGCCGCGCGTTCCGACTTCGAGCCCGGTCGAGCTCACGCCGCACACCGGGCAGAGGGGGATTTCGGTTGCTTCTGGAGGGGAATAGGCCACGCCCCTCATCAGCAATTCTCGCGCCACCGACCGCGTCCCCCGTTCGGCTCAAAGCGCGCGAATTTAGGCGAATTCGTGGGTCGAGCGGGAAAAGCCGAGGGTCAGCGCGCTGGCGCTCGTCATGGCTTTGACATGTCCTCTGAAACCCTTCTCCCGAGCGACCGTACATGATCCATGCGACCTCTAATCACGAGCACCCTGCTGCTATTCGCCGCCGCCGGCTGTCATGAAAGTGCGGTGAGCGACCAAGCCGTGGGCCGCTCTGCTGCGGCGCCCTCGAACCTAGCTGTCACGGCCGGCACCGCCGCTAAGCCTTCACCCGTCGGAACCGACCCTGGGCACGTCGGTCGGGGTACGCCGCTCGCTGCCCAGGAGGGCCACGAACTGGCAGCCTTTGCCGCGGGCTGCTTTTGGGGTGTAGAGGATGCATTTCGCCACGTCGAAGGCGTCACGGCGACCGCGGTCGGTTACACCGGCGGGCACACCGCCGACCCAACCTACGAACGGGTCTGTCAGCACGACACGGGTTATGCGGAAACTGTCCTCATTGAGTTTGATCCGAAGCGCGTCAGTTACAAGCGCTTGCTCGACATATTCTTCGAAATTCATGATCCGACCACGCTCGACCGCCAGGGTCCGGACGAGGGCGACCAGTACCGAAGCGCGATCTTCACGCAATCGCCTGCGCAAGTGCAGGCAGCGCAAGCTGCGCTGGCGCGCGCGCAAAAAAAGCAGCCCGACAAGATCGTGACACAGATTACTGACTTGAAGCCGTTTTATCGCGCTGAGGACTATCATCAGCAGTATGCTGAGCGGACAGGCTCACACGGCTGTCCCATCCGTCATTTCTCTGGCTCGAGTGAGGGCTCCGCGTCGTTATGAGCTCACCTTCGTTTAGCCATCACCCGCTGCGCGGGGTATGTTTCGCGGCCGCATGCGACCCTGGCTGAGTGTTGCGCTACATGTAGGAGCCCTCGCCGTCGGCTTGGCGTGGGCCCGCGATTTGCGCGCAGACCCGCCGCCCGTGCTCGAGTTCCGCACGACTCTGCGCAGTGAGCAGGGGGTGGTGCGCTGCGGTCTTTTCACGGAGAAGAGCTGGCTAAAAGCGCCGCTGAGAGCGGCCGTGGCAAACATCCGCGCCGGCAGCGCGGTGTGTGTCTTCAAGAGTGTTCCGAAAGGCGTGTACGCCATCTCGGCGTTTCACGATCAGAACAACAACGGAAAGCTCGACACGAACTTCATCGGCTTGCCGACGGAAGATTATTGCGCCTCACGCGACGCGCGAAATAGCTTTGGTCCGCCCAGCTTCGGGGACGCCAAGTTCAACTATGCAGGTGGCGTAGCGCGGCTCAGCGCGCACATGAAATAGCGCGAGCTTAGCTCAGCGCGCGCCAGCTGCACGCGGCTCCGAGTGTCGCGAGAAACTCTCGAATCGCCATGGTTCCCGCTGCTGGCGGCTCGTGGAGTGGCCCGCTCGGCGGAACCAAGGTAGACGACGCGCATGCGGCAGCGAGGCCTACTTTGAGCTTATTGGTAGCGATTCTGTTGGGCATCGTGGAGGGTTTGACCGAGTACCTGCCGGTGTCTTCGACCGGGCATTTGATCTTGGTGAGCCAGATCTTGGGCGCGACCAGTGAAGGGGCCAAGGCCTTCGACATCGTGATTCAGCTGGGCGCGATTCTCGCGGTCATGGTCCATTATCGCCGACTGCTCAGGGCCCGCCTGGTAGGGGTTCTGCGCGGAGACGTCGCGTCGGTCCGCTTGGCGACCGCGCTCGCAGTTGCCTTCCTGCCGGCCGCCGGCATGGGATTTCTATTTCAAAAAATGATCAAGGCGCGGCTCTTCGGGCCGTTGCCCGTGGCTGCGGCGCTCTTCGTGGGCGGTTTCGTGATGATCGTCGTCGAGCGCGTGCGTGCCGCACGGCAGGTGCATGGTTTGATCGGCCTCGAGCACGTAACGCCGGGGCGGGCGCTGGTCATTGGTCTCGGTCAATGTTTTTCGCTGTGGCCCGGGGCGTCGCGTTCTATGTGCACGATAATCGCGGGTCAGGCAGCGGGGCTTGCCACGGCAACCGCCGCCGAGTTCTCGTTTTTGCTGGCGCTGCCGACGCTGGGCGCAGCCTGCCTGTACGAAGGCTTCAAGGCACGCCACGAGCTCGGCTCGTCGTCGGTGGGAGGGGCGCAGGTCCTGGCCGGGCTAGTCGTCTCCTTCTTCGTCGCCTGGGCCGTGATCGCTGTTTTCATCAGGTACCTGCAGCGGCGGGGTCTCGAACCGTTCGGCTACTATCGCATCGCCCTGTCGGTATTGGTGTGGTGGATGGCGCTCCACGGCTGAGACGAGTGGCGTGACGAGCGACAACAACCTGCTCCTGCTCGTGCTCGCGGGACTCGCTCTAGGCACGCTGTCGGATTCTTGCCAGCCCCCGCAAGCGCGGCGCCCGGCGGCGGCGGCCGAGGCCTATCGGCCTTCGGCTTACGTGGCAGGCCAGTTCGCGTTGGTCGAGGACGAGGGCCGGCTTTGGTTCAGAGCGCCAGACCAACGCCAATTCTTGTCGCTGGGTGTGAACGCCGTCGGCAGCGGCGCCTACCGCGCCCCCAACCCCAACTACTACGACCCAGTTCCCAAGCAATTCGGGGGCGACCGGCCAGCGTGGGTGAGGAGCGTCTTCGCGCGCCTTTCGAGCTGGGGTTTCAATACGGTAGGCGCATGGTCGGACGGGGCGCTTTACGGGCAGCGCTATCCATATGCGTTCATGTTGTACGCGGCCGGCCACGATCATCCGCTCGATCACGTATTCGAGCCGGAATTTCCGGCGCTTGCCGCGACCAATACGGCGTCCGCGCGCACACTTCGAAGCGATCCGTACTTGCTCGGGTACTTCTTGGACAACGAGCTGCCCTGGTGGGGGGAGCTTGGCTGGCGCGCGTCGGGTCAAAAATCGTTGCTCGAGCGCTATGCCCGAGCGCAGGGGGGCGCGGGCAAACGCGCGCTGCGTGAGTTTCTGGAGCAGCGCTACGCCGGGAACATTGCACGCTTCGATCACGTGTACCGCGTTGCTCTCGTGTCCTTCGACCAGCTCGAACGACCCGTCGAGCTGAGTCTGCTGAACCGCAGCGCGCGCGTCGACGCCGACGAATTTGCCGGCCTCGTCGCCGAGCGATTCTTCAGCGTGACGACCCGCGCCCTTCGCGAGCAAGACGCGACGCATCTCGTGCTGTGCGTACGCTTTGCGGGTGAAGCGCCGTGGCCAGTGGTGCGGGCCGCGGGCCGCCATTGCGATCTCGTGAGCGTCAATCAGTACCAGCAGAGCGGGGACATCGATCGTGAGCTACTCGACAACATATACGCCGTCACGCATAAGCCGATCTTAATCAGCGAATACTCGTTCAGCGCGACCGAGAATCAGAGCGGCGATCCGAACACCAGGGGCGCGCCGGTCACGGTGCGAACCCAGGCCGAGCGTGCAGAGCACGCCGCGCGTTTTCTGAGCCAAGCGCTGACCTTGCCTTACGTCGTAGGCGCCCATTGGTTCGAATGGGCCGATGAGTCCCCGCAAGGTCGCTTCGACGGTGAAGATCAAAACTACGGGCTCGTCGACCTCCGCGATCGTCCGTATCAGCTCCTGACCGAGGCGCTGCGGACGGTGAACCGCGAAGCCGATCGAGCTCACCGTAGTCAAACATCTGCGTTGCCGACGGTGTTCCGGGGCGACACTCAGGCTCACCTGCCCAACGCCACGCCGCTCGTGGCCCCCCTTTGGTTCTTCGCGGTGGGCGCGCGGCCAACGATCAGCACGTGGGGCGACGCAGCGTCCGGAGCTTCGGTCCGGCTCGACGCCATCCCGCCCGGCGTCATCCCGCCCGGTACTGTGATGCATTACGTCTCTGGCGCGGGGTGGGGCGCCGGTATCTCGATTCCGGGGACCGCCTCGCCGTTCGATGCGCGCGGCTCAGGCCAGCTCGAGCTCCGATTGCGGGCCCCGGCAGGACGCACGGTGCAGGTGTTACTAGACGAAGTGGGAGCGGCGGCTCCTGGCCAAGCCCACTACGCCGGCAGCGGCGGTAGCGACGGAGAATCTTATGAGCTCCCCGCGCTGCAGGGCTCCGGCAAGCTCGAAACGTACCGGCTCGATTTGCACGATATAGAACGCCGCTCGAGTTACGGAAACCAGCGCGGCAATCAGACGCTCGATCTGCAAGCCTTGAGCACGGTCGATTTGTACGTGCCAGGCAATCAGGGTGACGGTGAGATCTGCGTCGTCTCGATGCGCTTTCTGCGCTGAGGCAGGGTCACTGGGGGGTATTCCAGCCACCGATGTCGGCCACCAAGCGGTCGGCTTGCGTCGGTCCCCAACTCCCTGCCTCGTATTCGAACATGGGGCTCGGCCCTTGGATGACCGGATCGACGATTGCCCAGGCGGCTTCCACCACGTCCTGACGCGCGAACAAAGTGGCATCGCCCGCCATCGCATCGCCCAGCAACCGCTCATACGGGCCGAGCCGGCCGTCGGCGCCCTGCTCGGTGGCTTCCACGACCGATAGCTCCACCGGCCGCCCACGCATGCCTTCGCCGGGACGCTTGGCGCGTGCGCCGAGAGCAATCGCGACCTCCGGGTTCAAGCGAAAGCGAACGTAGTTGCCCATGGACGGGCGAGCTTCGTTGAACACCACTGGCGGTGGATTGTTGAGCTCGACCGTCACCTCGGTGACGGTCTTGGCTAAAGATTTGCCCGCGCGAACGTAAAAGGGCACGCCCTCCCACCGCCATGAATCGACGTGCAATCGCAGCGCCGCATACGTGGCCATGTACGAATCCGCATGCACCCCGGGCTCGTCTCGGTAGCCGCGAAACTGGCCACGCACCATCTGATCGGGGCTGATCGGTCGAATGTTGCGCAAGACCTTGGCCTGCTCGTCGCGGACCGCCTCTGGGTACGTGCTCGACGGCGCTTCCATCGCCAAATAGCTCACGATCTGCAGCAAGTGATTCTGAATCACGTCGCGAATCACGCCCGTCTCCTCGTAGAACTTGCCGCGCCCCTTCACGCCGAAGTCTTCCGCCATGGTGATCTGCACGTTCTCGACGTAGCGGCGGTTCCAGATCGGATCCAGGAACGCGTTGGCGAAGCGGAAGTACAGGATGTTCTGGACCGCTTCTTTGCCCAAAAAATGATCGATCCGAAAGATCGATTCTTCCGGAAATACATCGTGCAAAGTGTGGTTCAGTGCTTTCGCGGAGGCTAAGTCGCGGCCGAATGGTTTCTCCAAGACGACGCGTGCGGGGGACGTGCAGCCCGCCCTCTCTAGCTGCTGCACGACCGTTCCGAACATCGAAGGGGGGATCGCCAAGTAGTGCGTGGGTAGCGCGGCACCGCCCAGCGCAGCCTTCAGCTTCATGAATGTCTGCTCATCGGCGTAGTCGCCGTCCACATAACGAAGCTGCTTAGCGAGGATCGCGAAGGCGTCCGGGTCTAGCCCGCCGTGTTCAGTGCAGCTCTGCTTAGCGCGCTCGATCAATTGCTCGAGCGTCGTGTTCGACTTCGCTACCCCTACGATTGGGAAGGTGAGCGCGCCGCGCCGCGCTATATTTTGCAGCGCCGGAAAGATCTTTTTGTAAGCCAGGTCGCCGGTGGCGCCGAAAAAGGACAGTGCATCAGATCGTGGTTTGGCGTCGCTCATGAGCTCTCAATCGGTGGGGGCCAGTGCCGGTGTGGGAGGTTAGCCGAGTCGCGCAATCGCACCGCGTGCGGTACGCAAACATCAGTAAAAGGTAATAAATACGGTAACTTGAGAAAAATACTGGTCCGGCGTTCAGTACTCTGTTAGAGCGCCTTCAGCTCACCAGGAGACCGCCATGAACATGCCCGCGCGCCCATCCTCGACCGCCGAAGCTTCCGCCCTTCGCCCGTTTCAGGCCTTGGATTACTTCGTCACCGCCACCGGCATGAGAGTGACGTACTACGCGCTATCGCTCGACAAGGTGCCGGCAGATTTCTTCGCTGACCCAGACGGCGCGTGGAGCTACGAGCTCTTGGCGCGCGCGGCCGGCTTTGCGACACACAGCGGCGTGGCGATCGGCGCGCTTCGAGCCGATTTCAACGGTCACCCCGAAGGCGCGGCGGTGGTCACGCTGAATACCCTGCCGCGACCCTACGTGGCGATCGTCGAGTGCCCGATCGGCTACGCTTGCGTTGCGCAGCCGGTGGGTTCGGAGAGCTCGGCGGCGTGATCGGCCTAGCCCGCTTTTGTGCCATGCTGGCCGGCCATGACTCTGGAGGATCGCGCGGCTTTGCTCGTCTCTACATTGCCCAAGGCGCTACTCGTGGGCGTCAAACTACCCGGCGTCTCGGATGCGGAGTTCGAGTCGAGCCTCGACGAGCTGGAGCGGCTGGTCAGAACCCTGGGCTACCAGGTGGTCTCGCGTGTCACCCAAACACGCAGCACGCTCGCGCCGGCCGCAGTTCTGGGCGAAGGAAAGCTGGCTGAGCTGGCCGCCTTCACCGGCGGTTCGGGCGATGCGGGCGTGGAGGTGCCGCGGGTCAAGGACAAGGCCCGTATCCGGAGGGAGGCGGTGGAGGCGGGGCACACCGTAGCCAGCGACGAAGACGCCGGGGAAGGGGAAGGGGAAGGCGCGTGGGACGCAAGCATCGAGACTCAGGAATTGCAATTGGTCGCGGTCGACCACGAGATCAGTCCGAGTCAGTTGCGCAATTTGGAACGCGCCACGGGCATTAGTACCCTCGACCGCACGGGCGTGATCATCGAGATCTTTCATCGCCACGCGCACAGTCGTGAGGCGCGCATGCAGGTGGAGATCGCAAGGCTGCGCTACGAGTCACCGCGCGTGCGCGAATCACCGCGTGGCAAAGAACGACAAGCGGGGCGCGGTGCGGGTGAGGCCGGGCTCGAGCTCGATCGGCGTAAAATCCGCGATCGCATCGCCGAGCTCAAAGAGCAGCTCGAGGCGGTGCAAAAAGAGTACAGCGTGCGCCGAGCGAAACGTCAGGAGGCGCGTCGCGTTGCACTCGTGGGGTACACCAACGCGGGCAAGTCCTCGCTCATGCGTGCGCTCACGGGCAGTGACGTATACGTGGAAAACAAGCTGTTCGCGACGCTGGACACCACCGTGCGGGCGCTTTCGCCCGAGGTTTTGCCACGTATTTTGGTGAGCGACACGGTCGGCTTCATCAAGAAGCTGCCTCACGATCTGGTGGCCAGTTTCAAGTCTACGCTCGACGAGGCTAGCGAAGCGTCTTTGCTGCTGCACGTCGTCGACGCCTCCGACCCGAATTGGGAGAGTCAAATGTTCGTGACGCGCGAGGTGCTGACGGAAATCGGCGCACATGCGGTGCCGAGTTGCCTGGTGATGAACAAGATCGACTGCCTGGGCGAGGGCGACTTGCTGGCGCTCCGCGCCCGCCAGCCCGACGCCTGGTTTCTCTCCGCCAAGAGTGCGACCGACGTCGCGCTGCTTCGGCAGCGCATCATCGACCAATTCGAATCGAGCTACGTGAAGGCAGAGGTGCTCGTGCCTTTCAGTGAGCAGCGTTTGCTCGCCGAACTGCATGCGAGCATGAGCGTGCTCGGTACCCGGTATGAAGAAGCGGGCGTCTTCGTTCACGTGCGGTGCGAGCCTCTGGCCCTGACACGGCTCGCTGAGCGCTTGCCAAAAGGCTCCGTGACCATGCTTCCGGACTGAGCGGGTCGGCGCGCGTGCTTGGTAGGGCGGAAGCTTGCACGTGTCGTGCGGCCGGCGGGCGCAATCGCGGCGACTTTGCGCCGCGGACCTTGCCTCTACCGGAAGCGGTAGTATCTTCGGCGGTCCTTGAAAGAACTGTTCGAGACCCTGAAGAAGAAGGCGTTGCCGGCCATTTGGGCGCAGGGCGTGAAGCTGGCGCGTGCAGATTCGGTCTCGCTGGAAAAAGAGAGCGCCGAGCGCTTGGATCTGCGGGTACGCGTCCCCGCTCGCTCGTCGTACTTGAGCGTCAGCCTGTTCAAGAAGGACCTGGAATGGACCTGTGACTGCCCAGGGCCGGCGGACCCCTGCGTGCACGTGGTGGCGGCGTTGCTTTCGGTCCAGCGCGTCGCGCAAGCCGGTCAGCGCTTACCGGATGCAAAAAAATCGGGCGCGCAGCTTTTGTACGCATTTCGTAGGTTGCCCATGTCGGGGCTCACCTTGGACCGTTTTCTGATCGTTGGTGAGGAGCGGACCAAGCTCGAGTCCACCTTGGCGTCGGTGAATGGCAAGTACGCGCTCTCGCCCGGCCCCGGGGACCTCGTCGTCGACCGGATTTTGACGGCGGCGGCGCGCGGCGTATTGCGGCCCGGCGTTTGGGCGAGCTTGCTCGAGGCCTTGAGCGGCGCTCAAGTCGAGTTCGACGGCAAGCCCATCTCCGTGTCGCACGAGCCACTCCTACCCACTGGCAGGGTGTACGACGAAGGTGAAGAAATCGTGCTCGCGGTCGAACAGAACGCCGAGCTCAGCGCAGTGATCGAGCTTGGCCTGGCCCGCGTCGGCAACACGCTGCGCCCGCTGGGTCTGACCGACCTCACGGGCTTGAAGCTCGAGCGTCTGCCTTTGCGGCGGCGCTTTGCGCGGACGGACGTGGGCGAGCTTGCTACCAAAGTCCTGCCCGAAATAGAAGCCAAGCTCAAGGTCGTGATCCAGTCCACGCGCATGCCGCGGCGTGGGAAAACGCGCATGCCGCCGCGGATCGCCTTCGACCTCAGCCATGAAAAGCACACTTTGAGCGTGGTGCCCATGGTCGTCTACGGCGACCCCGTGTGCGCTCGTATCGAGGGCGGCAAGCTCGTGCACGTGCAGGGGGATGTGCCGGAGCGCGATGAGATCGGCGAGCGCCGGATGGTCGAACGTTTGCGTGACGAGCTGTTCTTGGTGCCGGGTCGGCGGGTCGACTACGATGGTCAAGAAGCCAACAAGTTTGCGGCCAAGCTGCGCGAATTTCAAACGCGCTTAGGGCTCGAGCCGGGCGCCATGCTGGTGCGCACCGCTCCGGTGCAGGCAAAGATCCGCGTCAACGGCGACACGCTGAGCATCGAGTTCGAGGTTCCGGACGACGGCGCGAAGGGGGACGCCGCGCCGCGCCGTGGAAAGGCGAGCGCGGAAGCGGTACTTCGCGCTTGGCAAGACGGTCTTTCTTTGGTGCCCTTGGAGGGCGGCGGATGGGCGCCGTTGCCCAGCGATTGGCTCGAAAAGTTTGGCGACCGCGTGGCTGACTTGCTCGCGGCACGGGATGCCGAGGGCCGCGTCTCGCGCGTATCCATTCCGGCGCTCTCCGCCTTGTGCGACGACCTCGATCAGCCGCGGCCCCCCTCCTTCGACAAGCTTGCGCCGCTCATCCACGGCTTCGAAAGCCTGCCCGAGGTCGAGCTACCCAAAGACCTGACCGCGACGCTCCGCACCTATCAGAAGGTGGGCGTGGATTGGCTGTGTTTTCTTCGCGACGCCGGGCTCGGGGCGGTTCTAGCGGACGACATGGGTCTCGGTAAAACATTGCAAACGCTGTGCGCCGTGCATGGCCGAACCTTGATCGTTTGCCCGAAGAGCGTGCTGCACAATTGGGAAGCGGAGGCGCGGCGCTTTCGGCCAGGCCTCAGCATTGCAGTCTATCAAGGGCCCCGCCGCGAGCTCGACAAGCGCGCGAACCTCACCATCACCACGTACGCTATATTACGCCTGGACGCGGAGCGCTTGGCCGCCGAAACCTGGGACACCGTCGTCTTGGACGAGGCGCAGGCAATCAAGAACCCGGACAGCCAAGTCTCGCGCGCAGCGTACGCCTTGAAGACCAATTTCCCCGTCGCGTTGAGCGGTACGCCGCTCGAGAACCGGCTGGAAGAGCTGTGGAGCATGTTCCACTTTTCGCACCGCGGGCTGCTCTCGGGGCGGTCCCAATTTCGCGACCGCTACAGCCTGCCCATCGAGCAAGGCAACAAGAAGAAGCTGTCCGAGCTCCGGGAAAAAACGAAGCCCTTTATTTTGCGCCGTCTGAAGCGGGAGGTAGCGCCCGAGCTCCCGCCCCGCACCGACATGGTGCTCGAGATTGAGCTCGATCCAAGCGAGCGCGACTTGTACACGGCCGTGCGCGCCGCCACCCAGCGGGATCTGCTCGAAAAGTTGCAGAAGGGTGGGAACGTGCTGCAGGCCCTCGAGGCGTTGCTCCGCTTGCGTCAGGCGGCGTGTCACCCGGCCCTCGTACCCGGCCAACATGCCGAGACGTCGAGCAAAGTCGAGGCCCTGCTCGAAAGTTTGGAGCAAGTGGCGGCCGAAGGTCACAAGGCGCTCGTCTTTTCTCAGTGGACGAGCCTCTTGGATCTGGTGGAGCCGCATTTGGAGAAGGCTGGGCTACGCTCGGTGCGCCTGGACGGTCGCACTCGAGACCGAGCTGCGGTCGTGAACGAGTTTCAAGCGGACGACGGGCCACCGGTGATGTTGACGTCGCTCAAAGCCGGCGGCACGGGCTTGAACTTGACGGCCGCCGATCACGTGTTTTTGCTCGATCCTTGGTGGAACCCCGCCGCGGAAGATCAAGCCGCGGATCGCGCCCACCGCATTGGCCAGGAGCGGCCAGTGCTGGTCTACCGGTTGATCGCCAAGGACACGGTAGAAGAGGGCATATTGGCGCTGCAGGCTAAAAAGCGCGCCTTGGCCGACGCCGCGCTCGAGGGCTCAGGGGATGCCGCAGGTATCACGCGCGAAGATTTGATGGCGTTACTCGCCTGAGTCACCGGGCGCGACGAGGCGATGACGCGCATCGACGATCGCGAAGACTCGGTCCCAGATAGCCTGTGTCTTTAACCGTGCTTCCACTCCGTAATGTATCGCTGGTTGCGGCGTGGCTCCTCCTCAGCTTCGGAAACGTGGCCTGTTCCAGGAACGAGACTGCACCGGAGCGCGCTCGCCCCCCGCCCCTGCCATCGGCCGCGTTTGGGCCGCTCGCGGAGCTCGTGACAAGCGCCAGCCCCCCGCCCGCGCCTGCCGTGTCGGGCGAGCTGGCACTGCCCGTCGTCGACGGCCCCGCGCTCTTGCAGATGATCCGCGCGAGCGGGCACAAAGGCGTGGTGGTCAACGCGTGGGCCAGCTGGTGCGATCCCTGTCAGCACGAGCTGCCGATGCTCAACCGCGTGTCTCAGCGGCTCGCGAAACGGGGCGTGCCCATCTGGCTCGTCTCGGTCGATGCGCCAGAGAGCCTGCCATCCGCCAAAGCCGTGCTGGCTGCTCTGCACGTCGAGCTCACGAGCATGGCGGCGGCTCCGCCCTTACAAGCTTTCAAGGCCGCGATGAATCCGAAATGGCCAGGCATGATCCCGGTCTCGTTCTTGTTCGATGCGACGGGCAAGCTACGCTACTTTTGGGCGGGGGAGGTGTACGAGAAAGAGCTCGTGCCAGTGGTCGAGGGTTTCTTGGCCGGAAAGAAGATCGATGGCGCGAGCCACTTCGGGCTCGCCCCTGGCGCCACGCAGTCAGTGCCTGATTGAGCTCTCGGACATTTCTATGAGCTCGCGCCGGGCGCTCGTGGCTCGATGGTCAAGCGTGACGCCGCGCTTCGGCCCAGCCTTCGGCGTCGCGCCGCGCCTCCCTGAAGCGGTCCGTGGCTTCAGGAAGTCAGCGGCCGCCCATGCCGGTCGTGCTGATGCCCTGGATGAACGTCTTCTGTGCAAAAAAGAAGAGCACGATGATCGGCATCACGAGCAGGGCCGAGGCGCCCATGAGCAAATGCCACTCGCTACCACCCAGTTGCGACTGATACTGCTGCAGACCGAGCGCCATGGTGAACGTCTGCGGCTCCGTCAAAAAAATCAACGGGCCTAAGAAGTCATTCCACGCGTTGAGGAACGTGAACAGCGCCACGACCGACAGCGCAGGACGCGCTAGCGGCAAGATCACGCGCCAAAAGATGCCGAACTCCGTGCAGCCGTCGATGCGAGCGGCGTCCGACAGCTCGCTAGGAATCGTCAGAAAAAACTGGCGCAGTAGGAAGATGTTGAAGGCGCCCCCGAAGAACATGGGCACCCAAAGCGGCATCAGCGTGCCGATCCAGCCCAGGCTGCGAAACACGCCATAGAGCGGCACCATGAGTACCGGAAAGGGCACCATCATCGTGGCCAAGGTAACGTTGAAGAGCGTGGCGCGACCCTTCCACTGGATGCGTGACAGGCCGTAGGCGACGAGTGAGCTCGAACACAGCGTGCCGATCACCGAGAGCAGTGCGACCAGCAACGTGTTGCTCAAGTAAGTCAGGAACGTGATCGTCTTCGTGCGATCGCCCTTGTGTGTCCACGGGAATGCAGACTTTGCCAAGAGCTCGCCCAGGGGGCGCGCTTTGTCCTTTTCACTGGCGGTTAGCGCGCGAATGGCCTCCGGGTAATTGCCGAGGACCGGCCGGATCTCGCTGCGAATGCTGCGCGGATCAACGTAAAAGACCCGTGTTTCACGCTGGGTGTACTTCGACAGGAACCACTCTTTGACGATCACGAAGTGACCGGGCACCCGTTGTAGGAGCTTAGCCGGGTAGAGCGCCTCCACGATCCGATCTGCGATCTGCGTGCGAATCCGCACTTGGCCGCCGACGAAGTCGCCGGGCACGACCAACACCTGCTTACCGAGCTCTGGCCCAGCGACCGGCATCACGAGCAGGCGATCCGTGCCGATGGCGGCGGGCGGCGTCACTGGGATCGTCTCGCCGGCGACGGTTACGAAGTTCTGGTGCGGAAGCCACTCGGGGGGAATTTTTCCGACTTGTTCGCGCGGCTGCAACGAGGTGAGTAGCAGCCATACGAGCGGGACCGTGAACAGCGCCGCGAGTAAGATCAGCGGCAGATGGATGAGCGGGTTCGAGCGTATGAGTGGATTCGGGCTTGCCATGCCGAGCTCAGCGATCGTACGTGACCCAGCGCTTGGACAGCTTGGTCGCCGCGAAGGTCAACACCAAGATGACGATGAACAGCACCCAGGCCATGGCCGAGGCGTAGCCCATACGAAGGTCCTGAAATCCGACGTTGTACAGGTTCAACACATAAAACAGGGTGGAACGCTCGGGCGCGCCGGTCGACCCGGTCATGATGAACGCCTGCGTGAATGCCTGGAAGCCCGCGATGATGCTGAGCACGACGTTGAAATAGATAACCGGGGAGATCATCGGAATCGTGACGTTGAACAAGCGCTGGAAGAAGCCCGCGCCATCGATGATCGCCGCTTCGTACAACGACGTCGGCACGTCTTGCAGGCCAGCCAAGTACACGACCATGGCATTCCCAGCGCCCCAGACCGCCATCAATACGATGGCGGATTTTGCCCAGCTCGGGTCGGCCAGCCACGCAGGCCCCGTGATGCCGAGATGACGCAGCCCCGTGTTGATGATTCCGCTCTGACCATTGTACATCCAAAGCCACAGGATGCTGCCGGCCACGATCGGCATCAGTGACGGCAAGAAGAACAAGGTGCGATAGATGCCGAGCCCTTTGACCTTCGAGTTCAAGAGCAGCGCGAGCGTGAGAGAGACCACCGTACCGAGCACGACCGAACCGGCGGCGTAATAAGCCGTGTTGTACAAGCTCTTCCAGAACAATGGGTCAGATATCAAATCTGCATAGTTATCCAAGCCAATGAACACCGGCGGAAGAAGCACTGAGTAATCACACAGCGAGTAATAAAGGGCGGCGATCAGCGGGTAGATTAAAAATATCGCCAGGCCAATCAGCCACGGCAGGCAAAAGAGCAAACCGTTCCGACGATTGACGCTATCGAGTGAGCTCACTTCGCGTCTCTACGCGCTAAAATGCGGCGATTACGGTCGAGCGCCGCTTGCATCTTCGTCTGTACTTCTTTCAAGACCACGGCCGGAGGCTGGGTCAAGTTTTGGATCAGATCCACCGCGTTGCCGAGCTCGCGATTGTACTCGTTCCAAATCCCCGTTTGCGGGATAGAAAAGGCGTTTTTGCTCATGCCCAGCTCGCGGAACAGGCGGATGTACGGGTTCGGATGCACGCGCCAAAATTCCTCACTAACGGTCTTCAGCGGGGTGAATTTTTGTTGACCCAGGCAAAGCTTTTCCAGCACCTTCGGTTGCAGCACGTATTCGATGAACGCGAATGCTTCCTCCGGGTGCGGCGAATCTTTTGGAATGATCAGCACGTCGGCGTCGGCGCTGGTGGTCAGGGCTAGCTCGGGGTGCGCGGCCGGGTAGGGAAAGGGAGCCGCACCCCATTCTAAACCGGGCGCGTACTTCTCGATGAAGTTATGCATCCACACGCCTTGCAAAACCATGGCGACTTTGCCGGAAAGAAACGCATTTTGCGGGCTGGCAAAGTTACCGAAGCCCGAGCGAAAGCGCTTCGTCACACCGATGCCGAGATTTTTCGAGAACGACGCGACCCAGTCGAAGGCGGCGACGTTCGCGGGATCCGCCGCCGTAATCTTATCGGGACCATCGACCAAATTTCCCCCGAAAAAATAGCCCCAGCCATAGGACCACCAGCCGGGCTCCCCCGGCAAGAATCCGGCTTGAATCAACCGTTTTTTCTGATCAGGGACCCCCGGCAAATAGCCTACCTGAATGCTTTTTTCGCCGTTCGGTAGCGTCACTTCCCACTTCGTGAGCTTGGCCGCGAAAGCGTCCAGCTCTTCGATCGTCGTGGGCGGGTGCTCTGGATCGAGGCCTGCCTCGCGGAACAATCGCTTGTTCGTGAGTAAAGCGATGGACGCCGGGACGATCGGAACCGCCCAGGTCTTGTTCCGATATTCCCCTAGCTTCAGATAATGTTCGATGTACGCCGAGCGGTCGAAGCCAGCCTTGGCCAGCATCGGTCCGAGATCCATGAGCGCGCCACCGTCGGCATAGGCGGCGACGTAAAAACTATAGTTTCCAGCGAGGTCGGGAGGATTGCCCCCGGCGATGGCGATCAATAGCTTCTGCTCGACGTTCGAGATCGTCACCTTCTCGACCTCGATGGGCGCGTAGCTCGAGTCGGCTTTGGCGCGCGCGACTTCCCCGGCGTTGAAATCGTCGATCACGGCGTCCATGGCTTCGCCCTCGAAACCAGTCCACTTTTCCCAGTAGGTGATGTGGCGAGGCGCCTGCTTGTTTTCGGCTCCGGAGCAGCCTACGAGAACGGCCAACGAGAGCGTGGCCGTCACCCGCGCTACGGCGCCTGCTGGCGGGCGGCGGCCGCGTGTCTGTCGTCCGTTCATCTTCTCGGTCTCGCGTTCTAGTAGAAACCAACTTTCTAGGTTGGACCTTTCCGATATTTTTGTACACGCACGCTCGCGGAATGGCCCATGGCACGCGAGCGGCGGGGTGGCGAGCGCCCCGCCAAGCTAACCGCAAGCCCGTGGTCGAGTACCCCCTAGCTGGGCGCTTGCTTGCTCGTGCGCACCTTCGCCTTTCGACTTCGCCCCGGAAAGGCGCCTTATTTCGGGGCGGGGAGGCTTCAACCCACGATCCGGCCCAGCATCGGAGAAAACAAACTCAGACCGAGATGGGCCGTGATAACGAGACGGCTTGGAAAGGCCCTCGATTAGCCTGACGAGCCGATTGAAGACCGCGTGTTCGACGACAGATGAACCGGTGGCCAGCGCTCTGCGACTTGTACAGTGAAGGTAAGTGGCTCGGTTCGCCGCGGTCGAACGTCATCGCCGTGCGCGGCTGGCGCCGCCCCAAGGGAAGTAGGCTTTGCTTTGACTCGTGCGACCATCAACCCCAGATACCACGTAGCCCTAGGTGCGGTGACTGCGCTCGAACGCATCGAGCGCGGCCTATTGATCAGCGTGGGAGAGGAGAAGCTGCGCGTCGAGGTGATACGCGCGGACATCCTTCGTTTGAAGATTTCGCGGGCGGGTCAATTCGATGAATCGCCCACGTTCGCGGCCGCCTTCACCATGCCCGGTGCCGTGCCGTTCGAGGTGAGCGAGACCGGCCAAGCGATCATCCTGGAGACCGCCCAGCTCAGGCTCGTCGTGTCGCGTGCCCCTTTCGGGCTCGCGGTGTATCGCCATGATGGTTCACCGGTGCTCGAGGACGCGGTCTCGGTCGAGACCGGGGGCGGCCGGCAGGAGCCGGCTCGGGGCTACATGGCGCTGAACGATTCGTTCGTGCTGACACGGCGCATCGCGCGTCACGACGCCATCTATGGGCTTGGTGAAAAGACGGGCAGTTTCAATCGCCGCGGTCGCAACTTCATCCTCTGGAACACCGACGTTTTGCACCAGGGGGTACTGGCGCAAAATCGCTTGGCGGAAGCCAACCAATCGCTGTCGGGGTCGAGCACGAGCTTCGACCCGTATTACACTTCTATCCCGTTTTTCTACCACTCGCGCACGAGCGCCAGCGCGGCTCTTGTATCTGGGTCTTTCATCGACAACGGCTATAAAGCCAATTTCGAGTTCGAGGCGCGGGACAGCTACTGTATCGAGTTTCATGGCGGCCAATATACCGAGTACGTGTTTGCTGGCCCGGGCATGAAAGAGGTGCTCGAGGGGTATACCTTCATCACGGGTCGTATCTCTCCGCCGCCGATCTGGGCGCTTGGTCACCACCAATGCCGCTGGCACGACTACAGCGATGCGGACGTACTCCGCATCGGCGACCAGTACCGGGCACGAGACATCCCGTGTGACGTCCTGTGGCTCGATATCGAGTACATGGACGCTTACCGCGTTTTTACCTGGAACAAGGATAAGTTCCCGGATGTGGCCGGCATGCTCGCGCGAGCTCGAGAAAAAAAGCTGCGAGTCATCACGATCATCGATCCCGGGGTCAAGTACGAGCCCGGCTACCCCGTGTTCGACGATGGCTTGGCCAAGAATCTCTTCTGCAAAACCGAGGCTGGTAACGTCTACGTCGGCCAGGTCTGGCCGGGCCGCACCGCCTTTCCTGACTTCACGAAGGCGGAAACCCGCGCTTGGTGGGGCAACCTCAATGCCCAGCACATCGGCTCCGGGGTTGCCGGTATCTGGAATGACATGAACGAGCCAGCCACCGGGCAAATCGAACCGTTTTCGATGCGCTTCGATCGTGACGGCGAAAACCACCCGCACGAGCGCTTCCACAATCAGTACGGCCTACTGATGGCTATGGGCACCCACCAGGGGCTGCTTGCGGCCGAACCGACGCTCCGCACCTTCATTCTGAGTCGCGCTGGCTTTTCTGGCATTCAGCGCTTCGCCGCCCAGTGGTTGGGCGACAATTGTGCAGACTGGTCGCACATCGCCATGAGCATCCCGATGACGGCGGGCATGGGCGTGTCAGGGCAGGCATTCGTCGGCGGGGACATCCCCGGATTTACCTCGAGCCCCAGCGCAGAGCTCGCGGCGCGTTGGGCCCAGTACGGCGCGTTGACGCCGTTTTGTCGGTATCACAGCGAGCGCGGCGAAGCAGATAAGTATCCTTGGAGCTTCGGCCCGGGCGCCGAGCAGCTAGCGCGCTCCGCACTGCAGCTGCGCTACCGCCTACTGCCCTACATTTACAGCGCGTTCGTGACTTCCAGTGAGACCGGGGCGCCCGTGCAGCGGCCGTTCGTGTTCGACTTCCAACACGATCGCACCGCGTGGGAGACCGACGATGCCTACTTGTTCGGCGAAGCGCTTCTAGTTGCGCCGGTGATGCAGCCGGGTGCGACTGCGCGTCACGTGTATCTGCCGCCTGGCACCTGGGTCGATTTTCACACCGGTGAGCGCCACCGGGGCGGAAGGTACATCACCGCGGCGGCGCCGCTCGATCACATTCCACTCTTTCAGCGGGGCGGTTACGTGATCCCGATGTATGAGCAGGCGCCGGCTTCGACCATGGGCCACTACCCAGAGCTGATCGAGCTGCACGTCGTCGTACCGGACGAGGACGGCGAGACGTGCTCCATGCTGCAAGAAGACGATGGTCTCAGCAACGCGTTCCAATCCGGCGCGTACCTGCGGACCGAGTTTACGTTGATCAGGCGAGGGGACGGCGTGACGCTCTTCGCGCGGTCCTCGGGGCACGGTTTTCCCGAGCTACGGCGGAGCCGGCTTCGGTTCGTATTGCACGGCTTCTCCGGCAATTCGCTGAAGATCAACGGTGAGGACGTTGCGACTAGCGGCGGCGGGTTCGAGTGCAAAAACCACGGGGAGAGTCTGGATATCGCGTTCGTACTCGCGTGAGCGCCGGCCTCTTTCAACGCTGTCTGGTCAATCAAGACGCGGCTCGGCTTCGGAGATCGCTGGTGCGTGGCAAGTCTATCGAGCTCCATGCTCGGAGCTCAGCCGCTGAGGCGCAACCGCTGGCAGCGCGAGGCTGCGATACCGTCAGCGCCGTCAGCGCACGCCGGGCAGCGGCGGTCGTTTGTTCGGCGCAACCACTTGCGTGGGGCGCTTGGACGGGCGTTTCGACGGGTTCCCCGACGGAGACTTCGACGGCGTCTTCGCGGCCGCGGACACCAAGCTTCGCGGCGTATCGAACGCCGGGATCTTGCCGAGCGGTTTGGGCGGCGGTCTCATTCGCGCATGGGGCGGCGGCGCGCCGCGTCGCGCTAACGGAAAGTTGACCTCGGGCGGCGGAAAGGCCGGACGCGCGAGCACGTAGCCTTGCGCGAGGTGCACGCCCGTGTCGGCCACCGCCTTCAGCTCTTCCACCGTTTCGACACACTCCGCGACCACTTTTGCACCTAAATCTACGCACAACGCGACCATGTGCCGAACGATGATCTGTCGCCGCCGGTCCTTGTCGATGCCGCGAATCAGCGCGCCGTCGAGCTTCACGATCTTGGGATTGAGGTCGAGGATGCGCGACAAATTCGAGTGGCCGGCCCCGTAGTCGTCGACCACTAGGTGCACGCCGGCGCGCGCGCAGACTTCTTTGAGCACGCTCATGCACAAGTCGTAATGGGTGAAGGCGGCCGACTCCGTGATCTCCAAATAAACTTCGCGCTCGTGCAAATAGAGCGGGTCGTCGGGCCGTACGAGCCAGCGCTGGCTGAGCTCCTCTGGATGCACGTTCACGAACAAGGCCGTGTCCTGACAGCGTTCGAAGGTTTGTTGCCTGATCACGCGCCCGAGGTGCCCGCAGGCATGTTCCTTTTCAGCCGCAAGGAACAGTAGGGGCGGGGAGGCGTATTGGGGCAGCTTGCAACGCACCAGCGCCTCGTGAGCAAATAAGACCCCGGTGGCGATATCGACGATGGGCTGAAAGACCATGTTGATGTCGTTCGTCGTCATCGAACGCACGCTCGCGTTCAGGCCCATCTGGTCGGGGTCACCGTTGAACGTCCAGCTCAGGCGATCGTCGGGCATGCGGGCGTGATCACCCGGCAGGAACGGCGCTCCCCGCCACTTGTTAAGAGACGGCCACGCGTGCACAAAAACACAATGGTTTCGCATATTTAATTATTCGAACCAAGACCAGTATGGATCCGTGTGCGATGAATGGATGGCAGCGCCTACCCGTCCGATATCTAGAGCCTCATGCTTCGGTTACGCACTGCCCTTCGGCCGGCCCGAGAATCTCGATGAAAGCCTTACCCTCAGTCCTCGTTACTGTCTTGACCTTGGCCCGGGCTAGCCTCGCGCTGGCCGATGACGCGCCGATCCGAGTCGCGACTCCGGAGCGGCCGGTGACGCCGTCGGCCCCCATCATCTCGCTCGGCACGGCCCCGGTCGAGGCAGCCGTTCCTCGCACGTTCCACATGCATGAAGGCTTTTACTTGCGCGCCAGCGTCGGCTTTGGCGACTACCGAGCCAGCTTTAGTGACGGTCACCGTTCGAACCTGGATTTTGGTGAGCACGGGCACTCGATGGCGCTCGATTTTTTACTTGGCGGCTCTCCAAATCCTGGTCTGTCGATCGGCGGAGGTTTGTTGCTCGAGCCTTTGTTCGGAGCTGATTATGATCGTCACGGCTATGGTGCGGGTAGCCACGGGGGGTTCAGCGCGTTGATTGGCCCGTTCATCGACGGCTTCCCAGATGCCACGCGGGGCTTTCATCTCGGCGGTTTGATCGGGTTCGCCGCGCAGAGCTTTCAGAATCTGAATTCCGGAGATGCCAGCCGCACGCGAGCAGCGGGCGTCGGGGGTGCCGCTTGGTTTGGCTACGACTTTTGGGTGGCCTCCGAGTGGGCCCTCGGGCCACAGCTGCGCTTGATGGGCATGCGCACGAGCGGCACAAAGTCCGATGAGGACGTCTCCGCCTGGGCGCGGTCCTTCACGCTCGGTGTAAGCGCGGTCTTCAACTGAGTTGGGCTTTCTGCGACCCCTGGCGAAAAATGTCCGCGCGTTATAAGCCGAGCTATGCAGAACACCGCTGCCTGGTTCATTGACGGCGCCTACTTATTCAAGGTTTGGCAGAGCCTCAAACGAAGTGACCGGCTCGACTACCTGAAGTTGCGCACCTTCCTCGAGTCGAGCTTCGGGGAAGCGATCGACGACGCGTACTACTTCAACGCCGACCCCGATCCCACGAGCGCCAAAATGAACGCCTTCCACAGCGCGCTCTCTTACCGGCCGCCGGACGGCCCTGGCGTGCGCGTCAAACTGTATTGGCTGCAAAAGAAAGCACTATTTTGGCCTACGAGCTGGGGCGGAGGCCCCGTACAACATCCCGAGAGCGGCCGACATTTCGAGCTCGTTCAGCAAAAAGCCGTCGACGTTGGTCTCGCTTTCCACCTCATGCGCTCCCACGATCACCGCAAATGGCGCACGCTCTACTTGGCGGCCGGCGACAGCGACTTCCACGAGGTCGTACAACACCTGGTCGAAAACGAAGACGTAAAGCTCATCCTCATCGGCAGCGATCAAACCATCAGCGGCGAGCTCCTCCCCTACGCCCGCGCAATCGTCAAACTGCGCGACATCGCGGACGAAGTCGCGCGCGGATAACCCGCTCGCGTTCCCGCAAGCAGCCTCCCCAGATGTTAGCCAAAACGGGGCTTCGTGCTGGTGGCCCCTCCCGGACTCGAACCGGGATTCCATTTCTGGAGAGGGATTTTAAGTCCCCTGCGTCTGCCATTCCGCCAAGGGGCCACTGTGATTACTGTCTCAACGTCTGACTCACCCGGCAACGGTTTTTTCGCTGTGGCCGCTTGGTCGCCGTATGCTGACCCGCGCTGGTTAGCGCTGTGTACTCCCTGGCAATTGCTTCGTCTAGGGCCCCCTAGCTCGCCAAGCTCAAGCCCCGGCCGTTGTGCGTGCGCCGCGTCGGTAGTTGGTGATCACGACGCTGGAGCGGTGGCCGGTTGGGTCAGATAGCATGCCTTGGACTTGCCCGCGGCTAAGGCCAACGTAACGAAAGTGCCGCGCAGGTCATGCAGCCTTATCGCTTGGCGCGCGTTTCGCCGCTACGACCTTGTCCGTCGTCGTCGTGATGAGAACCGGCGCTGATGCTTAGCGCCGAATCGTACGCAGCAACGGAACCGCTACCGTGAGCGAGCAGGTCTCGCTTGGTTTCTGAAATGAGTGTGAACAGATTGACCAGTATACACTCGGAGAGTGCCGACTGAAGCGGGTTGACTCCCGGTGACTACTATTGTCAGCACCCTGCAAAGAATAGATGTTTGAGGGGAGGTGCAAGGGACTGCATCTCGAGCGGCTGCGAGTAGTCCCCTCCAAAAACCCAATGGATTAGGCAAGTCTGGAGTAAGTTTAAACCGGAAATTCGCACCCCTACGCCCCTCGACTTCTCTCAGGAATACAATCGAATCGCCATTTCTGATTCGCCGGTGCAGGCCGTTCGCGCCCTAAGGTGTAACGGGCGGCAGAAGAGCGGGTGGCATGGTATCGACTTTTTTGACGCTTCGAGCGCGGTATGCGGCAACGGCCGCCTGCACGTCGGCGAGCGTTAGGGCCTTGTCCTTCGCGTGGTATAGCCAGTCGATATCTTCGGCCCACGCTCGAGGCTTGCCGTTCTGGCCTTGCGCGAACTGCTCACCCGTGAGCCACAGGTTGTACATGATGAGCATTTCGGTTTTGGGAATGTAGGCAGTGTCGGTGTGGGTTAACAGCAACTTGCTATCCCCGGACGCGATGCGCCATGCCCGCGATCTGGCGGGCGGGGCTGCCCTTTTTGTCGCCGCGTTCTCGTGCGGCGGTCAAGCATGCCAGCCCCGTTGCGGCTGCGTGAGCTCGTCTCCGAGCCGATTCTCGTCGTGGCTCGCGAGGCAGCGCGGAGGGGCGAGTTAGACCGTGCGCTGGTTTTGCCGCCGCGGCGATCAGCTGCGCAGGGCTTATCTGGCGACCGAGCCGCCGGCTTTGCTGACCTCCCAGGCCGAGTCGCTCGTCACGCGGTTCCACCAACTCAGTGAGACGCTTAGCTGGCCGCAGTCCTCGAAGCGAAGCCCTGCTTCTTCGATCACGGCTTGGAGCTCGGAGGCAGACCGGACGCTTTGTTCCGCTAGCGGTTTGGACGCGGGGGGAGAAGCCTGCGCCCCGCCGCGCTTTAGCGCGCTCGCGAATACTTCTTGAAGCGAGCTGCCACTTTCGAGCTGCACCCGCTGACCGGGCACATGGGCTACGTCTGACATATCACTGTTGACCGCAACTAGCGTACCGGCGCGCTGCGCGCCAGGGCGTTTTAGTGCATTATCTCCAATACTTCGCCACGCGGGCTGTTCGTGGCCGCTCCGAATTGTGGCCGGCAGACTGCCACGGTGCGAGGCAATCTGTCACCGATCGGGAGGGGGTGGACATCACACTGCGATGCACTTAAGCACACTACCCATGAATGAAGCCTCTGATGTTGCTCCGTCGGCTGGGGGCCCACCCCCGCTCGAGTGGCACGAGCACTGCAAAACGCCGAGGGCGATGAGTCAACGAGCGCGGCCTAGCTCGCCACGTATGTTTGAATCCAATCTCTTCGAGAGATTTTCGCGAGCCCATCCGCTTGCGCCCGCGGTGTTATATCTTCCGGTCGCGGCGATGAGCATCGCGCTGAGCTGGCGGCAGGGTCCATTGCATACGGTGCTAGGCGTGTTCGCTGGTTACTTGGTGTGGACGGTGGTTGAATATTGGCTGCACCGCCTCATCTTTCACCTACCGGTGATCGGCCCGAAGAGCGCCCGCGTCGCGTTCGTGCTGCACGGCGTGCACCACGACAACCCGTCCGACGAGACCCGTCTGGTCATGCCGATTGGTGCCTCATTGCCGATGGCCCTCGTTGTGTTTGCTGTCTTCCGTTTGACTCTAGGAGCCAGCGCCGTTTGGGGACCCTTCGCAGGGTTCGCCATTGGCTACGTCATCTACGACGAGGTGCACTGGTACCTGCACGCCGGCAAGCCCACTTCGGCTTGGGGTCGCTGGGTTCGTCGCCAACATTTTCTCCATCACTTCTCGGAGCCGACCAGCCGCTTCGGCGTGAGCTGTCCCTGGCTCGACTATGTGTTCTTCACGCGTGGAACCCAGCGGAAGACGGGTAGCCTCTCCGCAACCGCGAGCGACTGTTCCAGCGCCGCTGAGTGAGGCGGAGGATAGTCAATCGGGCGTGATGAGGGCTTGGTCCTCGCACAGCCAACCGCCTTGCTCGACGACGATGGATAGGGCTTCCCGCATCTCCGTGGCCGGGCAGCGTAGGGCGTACTCGAGCTCCCGGCCGTCGGGGCTCAGCGTTGCGTTGAGGACCGCCAAGTCCTCGATCGCGCGCTGGACGAACCAGGCGCCATCGATCAGAAACCTTGCGCTCCAGATTTGGTCGCCGCTGCGGTTGTGCATCGCGATGACGTCGACCCAGGCGTTCACCTTTTGTTCGTTCGTCATGACTGGAATGTAAACGCGTCACGGGCCGAGCGGTCAACTTTGGTCTTCCGAGCGCTCGCGGATTCACCGCTAGATCGGAAGGGAGGGGCTCGGACGGCGCTACTTGCGGCGCCACGCTAGCGTCGATGCATCAGGTATCCGAACGCCACCGACAGGGAGCCCACGATGATTATCAGCAGCAGCACGGTCGCCCAATGAGTGCTCTGCACGGGGCCCGGCCGCGCCGAGCGGCGCGACAGGCGCTCGGGTGGCAAGGAGATGCCACCGCGCCCGCCGCGAGCCAGATTGGCGATTCCCGCGGCCGCAGAAGCGCTGATGCTGACGCGCAGTTGCAGGGCGCCGCGTTCGGCCTCGGTCAGGGCGACGAGCTCCGCCTTTTGGACTCGGTCGCTGCCGTCCGCGAACACTGAAAGCGATTCGATCCAGGCGCGCACCGAAGGGGGTCGAAGATGAGGGTCGCGCTCCAAGCCGCGATGAACCGCGCGCGCTAAATCGCGCGGCACCCAGGAGGCGAGCTTTTCGAGCTGGGGGATTGGCTCGGTGCAGATGGCTACGATCAGCTCGCCCAGGGAGGTCTGTTCGCCCCACAGCCGTCGCCCGCTCAGCGCTTCCCAGAGCACCACGGACAAGCTCCAAACGTCGGTGCGCTCGTCGACGGCCCGAGCGTTTTTAGCTTGCTCCGGTGACATGTACATCGGCGAGCCCAAAAAACCACTCGCGCGCATGAGGCTCAGTTGACCGGTAGCGCCGTCGGCTTCGCTGATGCCCGCGCGCTTGGCGACGCTGAAGTCGCGGACTTTGACGGTGACCTCCTGGGTATCCCCGTTCACCTGCAGCAAAAAATTGCCAGGTTTCAGGTTGCGATGCACGAGGCCGCGGGCATTCCCGGTCGCCACCCCGCTCGCGCCCTGCAGCAGGAGTCGGACCGCGACCTGGGGATCGAGAGCGCCTTCTTTTTTCATGACTGCCGACAGCTCGACCCCGCGCAGGAGCTCCATGACTAAGTACGGCATCCCGAGTGCATCGTCGACGCCCGCGTCGACGGTCCGCACAACGTTGGGGCTGTCGATGTCGTTGGCGGTGCGCGCTTCCCGTGCAAAACGCTGGAGGGCCGTCGGCGAAGCATTGCCCAAGCCGGCCGAGATGACCTTCGCCGCGAGCCGCGCGCCGTCCGTATCTTCGACCTCGTATACCGAGCCCCTGCTTCCGCGGCCAATCAAGCGCAGCACCTCGTAGCGTGCGCCGAGCCGCTTACCGAGGATCCCGAGCGGATCCGCATCGCTCGAGCCGCTCGGCGGCGGCGTCGGGATCGGCAGGGCCAGATCGGCTCGATCTTCCGAACGCGTTCGGAGCTCGCGCGACACCCGAGCGATGCGCGGGCCGTCCAAAAATTCGCCACCGCCCGAAAACCGGCTCAGATCATCGGCGAAATCCCCGATCGTGGCGGGACGCAGATTCGGATCGCGATTCAACGCGCGATGAACGGCGCGCGCCAAACCCGCCTCCACCCAGGGCGCTCGATCTTGAAGATGAGGAACGTCGTCATTGCAGATGGCGATCCACAGATCCGCCAACGACTCGATGTGTGAAAAGGGCGCCACCCCGCACAGCATCTGATAGAGCGTAGCGCCCAGGCCCCAGATGTCCGTGTGCGCGTCGGCGCTCTTCGCGTCGCGCAGCTGTTCGGGAGCTGCATAGTCCGGAGCACCGAGCTGGATGCCGGTCGACGTCAGCGGCTCGTCGCCCGGGGGGACGATGCGTTGGGCGATGGCGAAGTCGCAAACCTCGACAATGACCGCGTCGCCATCATGATAGAGCAGCAAGTTGCCCGGTTTGACGTTTCGATGAACCACGCCGATGCGATGGGCAGCGGATAAGCCGCGGCCTGCCTGAAGGGCAATCCGGACCGCGCTTTCCGGCGTCAAAACGCCGTGTTCATCGAGCACGTCGTCCAGGTCTCGCCCCCTACGGAGCGGCATGACCAGGAAATGCGCACGGAGGGCCTCGTCCTGACCGGCGGTGAGCGTGCTCGCCACGTGCGGATCTGACAGCCCGCGAAGGAGCTTTGCCTCGCGTTCGAAGCGCGGCCAGGCTTCGCTGTCCAGCAACTCGGGATACAAGATTTTTACCGCGACGAGCTGGCCTTCCCGCTCGGTTGCGCGATACGCGGCGCTCATTCTGCCCAGGCCGATCAGGGCGTCCAAGCGATAGCGGCCGGCAAGCAGCTCGCCGATGTAGCTCTTGGCGCGAGCTTCTGCGTTGGCCGGAACCACGATGGTTCGCGCAGCATAGCCATGCGGCGACACTCTGCGCTAGTATCGAATATGTTCGAAGTGCAGGAACCCAAGGGCCGTGTGCTGGTGGTCGCAGGCTCCGACTCGGGCGGCGGGGCCGGCATACAGGCCGATATCAAGACCATCACGGTTTTGGGCGGCTACGCCGCCACCGCGATTACCGCGCTCACTGCGCAAAACACCTTGGGGGTGTTTGGGATATTGCCCATCGACCCCGCGCTCGTCGCTCAGCAAATGTCCGTCGTGCTCACGGACATTGGAGCCGACGCGGTCAAGACGGGGATGTTGTACTCGGAGGAGATCATCGCGGCCGTCGCCTCGACGCTGGAGGCTCGCGCGCGCCGGCTGCCCGTGATCGTCGATCCCGTGATGGTCGCCAAAGGCGGAGCTTCGCTCTTGCAGCAGCGGGCGCGCTTGGCGCTGGTCGAGCGCTTGCTGCCGCTCGCGGCATTGATCACACCCAACGCGCCGGAGGCTGCCGCCTTGTCCGGCGTGAGCGTGGAGAGCGAAGCGGATATGGAGCGCGCCGCCGATCGCTTGCTGGCATTTGGGGCCAGCGCGGTACTGATCAAGGGCGGGCACCTGCCAGGGGACACGATCGTCGATTTGCTGCGCACGGCGGATGGCGAAGCGGCCCGCTTCGAGCATCCACGCATCGCGACTCTGTCGACCCATGGCACTGGCTGCACCTTGGCATCGGCCGTCGCGTGCGGGGTGGCCCTCGGCTTCACGCTGCGCGACGCCGTGCAGCGCGCCGAAGACTACGTGCTAGAAGCGATCCGCACGGCCCCGGGTTTGGGCAAGGGCCACGGCCCGCTCAATCATGGGCATCCGATCGGCGCGCGCCTGAATTGAGCGCGCTTGTCCAGCCTCGAATGGCATGTCATATCGCAGCATGACTCGCGGCGACGGTTGGTTGTGCTCGCTGCTCGCGGCCGGCGCACTGCTGAGTTGTGTCACCGATCACAAGGCGCTTGAGAAAAAAGCCGACAGCGGGGCCGGCGGCGGCGGCGGAGTGCTCGGCGTGTCCGGTTCGGTTTCGCAGCTCGGCGGTGGCCCGAACGGCCAAGTTCCCAGCGGCGGCGGTCACCCGGATGATGAACCGCGAGGCGCGAGTGTGCTCACCATCGTGAACGGCGTGGTCGACGCGCCGAGCGTCGTGCTGTGCCTGGCCAAGCTCGACGCCGAGGGCGGCGTCACGGCCCTGGGTCGCCCGCTCACGGCAACCCCGTTCGAGTACGGAAAAAACCTCGTATTGTCCAAGGTCGAAGGCGCCAACCTCGACAGCGATACGCTGCAGCCCTTCGCAATTGCGGGCGAGCTCGCTCTGATCACCGACGCGGACTGCCAAACCGCGTTGGCCAGCGCACAGGCCGAAGAAGCGCTGGTTGCCGACGCCAATGCGAACGCGGAGGACTCGATTGGCGCCGCGGGCGAGGGCGGCGCAGCCGGCGCAAGCGGTAGCGCGGGAGTGCGCCCACGCCTGCGCGTGCGCGGGCTGCCCGCTATCCCAGGGGGCACGCTGAGCGCAGGGCGGAGCATCTTGTACGTGGCCACGGGCTGCATGGGCGGAGCCACTTTTATCGCGCGCAAGGCCGCAGAGTACTGCGGCGCAGGCTACACGCAGCGAAACCCCACGCTGTCGGCTTTGCTCGTCTCGTTGTCGCGTCGCACGACCTACGGGTTCACGGGCATGCAGTTCGTGCATGCGTCCGCCGCGACGCCGGAGGTCAGTGTGAGCTCGCAGCCCGCCGCTGGGTTCGGACCGCAAGGCGCCTCGCTCGCCATTGCCACCAGCGTCAGCGAAGGAGAGGTCGCGCCGCACCCAGCGTTGCTTTCGAACCCGGCGGCGGCCTACGGCGTGCAGCAGTCGTACCAGGTGCAAGTGGGCGCTCAGGGCATGGCCACCGCGAGCTATGCCTGGCCCGATATACTTGCTCGCGGAGGCGTGGCGAAGCTGCTCGACGGAAGCACGTATGCGCTCGTGTTGCTCGGACCGCGCCCAGATCACGTGCAGCCGACTCCGATTTGGAACGCGTCCGTAATGACGCTCGTACCCGTCGACCCTTAGCGTCCCGCACAGCGCGCAGGCATGATTTGCCGTTTGCCGTTCTCGCGAGCGCGGCCCGAGACGCCGACGCGGCTCGGGCCGCTCAATGATAAAGCGAGACCTCGGCCAGCTTGGCGCGTGCGTCGTTGATGTGCGGGCTGTTCGGAAAGCGGCGAATGAAGGCGCGCAGCGTGTTCTTGGCGTCGTTCCAGGCCTGAATGGCGAGCTCGGCTTCGGCGAGCTGCAACGTGGCCTCGTCCATCACCTCCTTGTCCGCGGACGCTTCGGAGAGCTGCATCAAGATTGGGATCGCGTCACGGTGCAGGCCGAGTTGAATGAGAGCCCGGGACAGCTGCAGGTTGGCCTGCGGGCTGTGCGCGGCGTCGCTCTTGTACTTGAGTGACTCACGGAAGGCCTGCTGCGCCTCGTGCCAGCGCGCCATGCGGATGTGATCGACGCCGGCTTGATAAGCAATCAGCGACAATTCATTTTTGGCGCGCTCGACGGCCCCGTCGAACACCGCTCGCTCGGTCGGGGTGAGCTCGAGCTTCACCACGTCCGGGTAAGCTGCGATCAGCTCCTGCCGCTTGCTCTGCACAATCAGCTGATAGAACTCGCTGGCCTGGCGGCTAGCGCGCTTCTGTAGCTCTTCGCGCTCCTGCTCGATTTTGATGTCCTTCTGGACCGCATCCAACTGGTCACGAGTTTCCTTGTTCTCGGTGCGAACCGTCTCTAGGCGAATGTCCCAAGTCAGCTTCACGAAGATCAGGAGCACGGCAATCGTGACTACGTAGGCAGTGGCGCTGTTCAAGACGACCTTGCGTTCAGCGCCCTGCTGTCGTTTGGAGATACTCTTCAGGTCAGCGGCCAGCGCGTTGACCAGGTTGTTGGTCTTGATGGTGAGGGCACGGCTCTCCACGATCTCACGCTTGATCTCTTCGATCTCGTACTCGTTCATCGGCCGGGTGTTGAGTATCGCTGCGCCGCGAGCCGAGCAAGCGCTGGGCCGCCTCGGCCGTCCCCAAAAAGCCGCCGCCAGGCCGTGAAAAGCCGTTTCTGGCTTGAAGGGAGGCCAATCCCTGGCTAGAGCGGGGCGGGCTCAATGGCCGAGTTGGTCGTGGGCGCCGCGCGCGGGCGCGTCAAGCAGCGCCCCGGTAACTTCTCGAGGTAACTATGGACACGAGCGACATCCGCAAGGGCCTGAAGTTCATGATGGACGGCAATCCGTACGTCGTCACCGATTTCCAATTCGTGAAGCCGGGGAAGGGCCAAGCCTTCACGCGCACGAAGATGCGAAACATGCTGAACGGCGGCACCATCGAACGCAACATCCGCTCCGGGGAGAAGCTCGAGCCCGCCGACGTCGAAGACCGCACCCTCCAGTTCATCTACCCGGAAGGCGACGCGTACGTGTTCATGAACTCACAGACCGGCGATCAAGTCACGGTACAGGCGGACGTCGTCGGCGACGATTCGGGCTTCTTGATCGACGGCATCGACGTCGTGATCACGATTTACAATGGGAACCCCGTGGCGATCGCCCTGCCGCCCCACGTCGTCGTGCAGATCACGGAGACCGAGCCCGGCGTGAAGGGCGACACGGCCACCAACGTGACCAAAGCCGCTAAAATCTCGACCGGCGCCGCGGTGAACGTTCCGCTCTTCATCAACGAGGGCGATTGGGTACGTGTCGACACCCGCACGCGTGCCTATATCGAGCGCACGAAGGCGCCATCGAAGACCACCTGAGTCTTCGCCCGCGGCGGCGCTTTTCGAGCGAGCTTCGCCCGGGTTTGATATTGATGGTCGCCCGGGGTGGCCCAGGGCACGTAGCCTTCGGCGTCGTGGCCGCGCCGAGCTCGAGAATCGTCTGCGACGCCGAAGGCCATGCCGCGCACGTCGCGCCGCGTGACCATGAAAAAATGATCGCTCGCTGGATGCGCGGCCTACGGGCGGGCAGCCGTCGCGTTTGGCCGCCCGCGTGTGAAGAGGATCGCGTGGCCGGCGTCGACGCAGGCGGCCGCGTGGGCTCCGTTGGCGACCACGCAATCGCTGAACTTGCTGGCGTCCGCGTGCTCGGAGAGTGCACTCGTTCGCCAAAGCTCTTTGCGATCGCCGATCAGGAGCAAGCCGAGCGCGGTGGGCGTGACCAGCCAGCGCCCGTCGGGCGAGCGTGGGCCGCCCATCGCCGGAAGGCCGAGCGCGACCTTCTGCCCTGGAGTAGCCGTGCTCACGTGTGAGCCGTTGACCAGCGCGTCGAGCCCGCCTTCGTCGTAAGCGAGCGGGGCGATCACGACGTTTGGCCCTCGGCCATTTCCCGCGCAGCTGGCGGGGCGAGCGGCGAGCAGAGGGGCGGTGAGCGGCGGCAGCAAGCCTTGCTGCGCGTCGTTGCGGTTGAAGAGCAGCTCGGAGCGATCGCAGGCATGGCTGACGCCGGTGATGCGCTGACCGTCGGGCGCGGCCAGCTCGAGCGGCCAGCTCGGCGAGCCAGCGTCGGCCGAAAGCGGCTCTTCGGTGCTGCGGTCGGCCGCGATGCGCGTGACCTCGTTCGCGCCGCGGATGAGCAGCGCCCCGTCGGGCAGGAAAGTGAGTGGGCTGTAGTGAGGAAGCTCTGGTACGAGCGGCTGTGCGCGGGCGACGAATGGCGCGGCTAGCGTGAGCTTGCTTACGGCGCCAAGCAGATCGCGATCCACGACCTTGCGCTCCGCGCTAGACAGCGCTTTGAAGTACCAGCCGTCGCGGTTCTCGACCGAGAAGGCCTCGAGCACGTCGCCTTGGGCGAGGGCGTAGCTCACTTCGTTCGAGGTGGCCGCGTCCACCACGCGGGTCAGATCGCCGCAGCGAAAAGGCGCACCGTCCTCGTCGAACAAACGCGGGACGCCGCCTTCCAGGCACAGGCTCGATAAGAGACGCCATACGTTGCGGTTGGTCTCCGGCGGACGAGTGCCGTGGTTTCGCCGCGCACGTGTCCCAAGTTCACCCAAGAAGTGCAATAACGAGCGGATCGGCTCGTTCGCCGAGCGCGACGCTCCCGCCGCGCGATCGAGCCACGCCAAATCTGCGCTAGCGGGCTCGCTACTCCCGAGCGCGCCCACGCTCACCGTGAGCCGCGCGTCGTCTCGTCCGTCTTGATCTTGATCAGACGAATCTACTGCTAAATTCAAACTTTCTCCCGGCGCCGCGGAGGCGGCGCGTAAGGTCAAAAGCACCGGCTGCGGCGCGTTTGGCGCGACGATCACCAGGGCTCGCGCCGGAGCGCGCGCGATCAGCGTGGCCTTGCAGACGGCCGACACGTCCAGTGTGACGCTGCGCGCGCCGGTCTGAGTGAGCGCGGGGCTCAAGCTGCAGTCCGGTCCGTTCGGAACGAACCCGGGGAGGTCGAGCAGCTTGCGTGGCGCCGTTCCATGCGGGAAGTACCAGAGCTCCCCCGCGGCTGCGTTCGTCTCGTGGGGCGCGGGTAAGAGCCAAGCGACTGCGTCGAGCTCTTGATCTCCGTCGAAGTCTGCGGACAACACCTGCGCGAACAGGCGGGCTTTCGGCGCGCGCAGGTCCAGGCCGGAACCTTGCCACGTGCTCGGCACCCCTGGCACGAGCTCAGCACTGCGTGCCGCAAAGACGGACGAAGCGCTCGGCGCGCCGCTGAGCCCGGAGGGAGAGCTTTGCGGGAGATCTGCGATCGGCAGGGACGAGGCCACTCCGAACGGGGTGTATGGCTTGTCGGAACCGCAACCCTCGCAGGCCGATAGCTCGCCAGATGCGCCGAGCACGATAGCGAGCGCGAGCGCGTGCGGCGCGCAAATTTGCCCGACCGCACCGTCCGTCGCCGACTCTTTTCTGGGCACGTCCGCGAGCTTGATAGGCCGCGGGGCGCTGGGTCAAGTGAGCCTGCCGACGTGGCCCGTGTCATTGAAGGGTTCGTACCTGCGATTCCCGTTACTCTCGGCGCGCTGGGCGGACCTTGGCCCCTTCTCCGTCGTATGCGTAGAAACCGCGTCCGGTTTTCCGCCCGAGCTGCCCGGAAGCGACCAAGTTCTTCAACAACACCGAGGACCGATACTTTGGATCGCCAAAATCTTCCTCCAGCACGCGCGCGATCGATAGCACCGTATCGAGGCCGATCAGATCCGCCAGCTCGAGCGGACCGAGGGGGTGATTGAGCCCGAGACGCGCGCCTCGGTCGATGTCCTCCGCGCTGCCACAGCCTTCTTCGAGGGCGAAACAGGCCTCGTTCAAAAACGGAATCAACATTCGATTGACCAGGAAGCCCGGCCTATCCTGGCTCACGATCGAGGTCTTCTCCAGTCGGTCGGACAGTGTCCTGACCACGCTCAGGGTCTCGTCACTGGTGCGGAGGCCGCGTACGATCTCGACCAGCTTCATCACCGGCACCGGGTTCATGAAGTGCATGCCAACCACGTGCTCGGGGCGCCCGGTCTCGGCCGCCAGCCGCGTGATGGAAATGCTCGAGGTGTTGGAAGCCAAGATAGCTCCCGGTTTGGCAAGCTCATCGGCTCGCTTGAAGATCGCGAGCTTGAGCGCGCGATCTTCGCTAGCCGCCTCGATCATCAAGTCGGCTCGCGGGTAAGCGAGCTCGGCTTGGCAGAGCTCTACGCGCGTTAGCGTCGCCCAGCATTCTTCCACCGCGAGCCGGCCTTTGTCCACGAGTCGGACCAGCTCACGTTCGATGGTCGATCGACCGGCGCGTGCGCGCTCGCAGGTCTCATCGCTCAGGAGCACCGTGTAACCGGCGCGCGCGCACACCTGGGCGATGCCCGCGCCCATCTGCCCGGCGCCCACGACGGCGATCACCGCATTCTCGGAGAGCTCCATGGCGGCAGCTTCGCCCACGCTGACCGAGTCTGCTAGTCTGACTCGCGCCGCGATGGGAATTTGGGCTTGCGTTCGTCATGGCTGCGCGCTCGCGGTTTTAGGAAGCGGTTGCGCCTTTTCACGGCCGGACGCGGCCCGCCAGGCACGCGCGCTGGTCGTGGAAGGGCGCTCGGCAGACGCCGCCGGCGAGCTCGAAGCGTCACTACGGCGGCAGCCCACGGCCGTCCCCGAGCGTCGGCTGTTGATCCGCATCTACGCCAGCATGGGCCGGCTAGACCGCGCACAGCAGCATGCGGAAGTCTTGGCTCGAACGCTCGGCCCGGCGAGCCCAATCCCATGGGTCGAGCTTGGGTATGCGCTCGAGCTCGTGCACCGTTACGATGAAGCGCTCGCGCAGTACGATCGCGCGGCCGCCGTCGCGCCGGGTGACGCCTTGGGTCCGCTCACCGGTGGCATGCGCGCTGCGCGTTGGGGTGAGCTCGAGCTTGCCGAGCCGCGGCTGCTGGAAGCGCTTCGGCGTGATCCTAGTCTTGCGCAGGTTTGGCATGCTTTGGGTGTCGTTCGTCTGCAACGCGGGGACCTGGATGGCGCCAGCGCTGCCTACTTCTCCGGTCTGCGGGCCGACCCGCTGGTTCTGGAGGACCACGTGGGCCTGGCCACGGTGGCATTAATGCGGGGAGACGCCGCCCTTGCGCTCGACCAGTACGATGCGCTCGTTGCGGCCCGGCCCCGCTTCGCTGACGCGCAGCTTGGGCGGGCTTGGGCACTGAGTAAGCTCGGTCGCTTGCAGGAGGCGCAGCGCGCGCTCGACCGGGCCGCTGAGCTTGGCGCAAGTCCAAAGCCTTTGCAGGCGGAACGCCGCGTCCTTGGTCAGCTGCGCGGCGAGCCTGCGATGCATTGAAATGTGCGCAAGACGCGGCCGCTGTGACCAAAGCCTCGGGCGGAAAGACAATTGAAATCGTGGTCTTGCCGAGCTTGTAACGACTCGGCGCGCGGCGTACTGTCGAGTCTCCGCTCCGTGCCGAAACCGCGGCGATCGAGTGGGCAATAACGGGTGAGGAATGGACTCCCAGACGATCCGCACGGCGCTCGGAACACTGCAGGCAATACCAGACTCGGCCGAGGCGTGGGCGGCTCTCCGAGGCTCCTCGCGGGAACGTGGCGGCGACCTGTCGACCGACGAGCTCCTTCGATTGCTCGAGGCCGCGGGCGACAAGCACGTTGCGCGCGGGGAGTGGAATGCCGTGGCTGGCCTTTTGGACGTGGCGGCACAGGTTGCCGAGGGCACGCCTCGCGAGGCCGAGATCGTGAGCGAGCAGGCGAAGGTGCTGCTGAACGAGACGTTCGACGACGACGGCGCCGCCGTTTGCTATCTGCGGCTGCTCGAGATCGAGCCGAATAGCCCAGTGGCAACGGCGGCCATCGCCGAGAGCGAGCACAAGCGCCAGCGATTTTCGGAGTTGGCCACGACCTACGCCTCGGAGGCGGAGCAGGCGACGGACGAGATCTACAAGAGCTCGATGCTGATGCGCGCCGCGGAGATGGAGGTGCGCTACGGCGGTCAGAGGGTCAGTCTAGAAACGGCCACCGAGCGCTTGGAGCAAGCCGTACGTCTCGACCCAACGAACGAGCGCGCGGGCCGCCTACTCGAGCACGTGTACCGCGTGGGCAACCGCTGGGAGGAGCTCGCGCGGGTGCTCGAGCGTCTGGCCGATCGCAGCGAGAAACCAGGCTCGCGCGTGGCGGCGGGCGTGCGCTTGGCGCGCCTGTACGCCCAGCACCTGTCGGACAACGAGCGAGCCGCGCGCGCTTATGATCGCGTGTTGCGCGTGGACGCCGCGCACACGGAAGCAAAAGGCTTTCTGGCCGAGTTCTACGGTAACGACGAACGTTGGGCCGACCTCGTGCTCTTGTACGAGCGCGAGCTCAAGGCCAAGGACACGAACGACGCGGAACGTCTGGGCGACATGCTGCAGATCGCGATGCTCCATTGGCGCAAGCTCGGGCGGCCACCGGATGCCGAGCCCTGGTTCGAGCGCGTCCGCAAAGTGGCGCCCACGAACGAAGGGATGCTCAGCTTCTATCGCGAGTATTATGGCTCCCTGGAAGACGACACTCGCTTGATCGAGGTGTTGCAGGGAGCGCAGCGCTCAGTTCCGGACGCCTCCAAAGAACGCCGGCAGCTCGCGTCCGAGATCGCCAAGCTCGCGGAAGGTACGGCCAACGCGCAGAAGGCGATTGAGCAGTACAAGAGCATTCTGCGCCAGGATCCGGACAGCCCCGAAGCGCGCGATGCACTGAAGCGCCTTTACAAACAAACCCAAGGTTACAACGCGCTCGTCGAGCTACTGCGTCAGCAGCTGGAACGTACGCCGGCCGAGGAATACGCCACGCGGCTCGCGATCTTGCGCGAGGTGGCGACGGTGTACCGGCAGTACGCGCATAGCGATACGGCGTTGCTCTCGGTGCTGAGCCAGATCGTGCAGCTCGACGACAAGCTCGACGAGCGCGACGTGGACGAGATGCGGGAGTTGGTGGGGCTCTACGATAAGCTCGGCCGACATCGCGACTTGATCACGCACCAGTTGAGGCTCGCAGAAATCACGCCGGACCTCGAGGAAAAGAAGGAGCTCTATAGAGCGGCCGGACGGCGCTGGCTCGAGCAATTTTCGAACGCTCAGAACGCGACCGAAGCCTACGCTGCGCTACTGAAGATCGCGCCGAACGATCCAGAAGCTCACGAGCGGCTGGAGGATCTTTATCGAAAGCGTCGCGCCTGGGACAAACTGTTCGAGCTGTATTCGGCCGACTTGGTCACGGCCGAGGGTGCCGCCAAGCTATCGCTCTTGAAGGAGCTCGCCCAGCTTGCGGCCGACCGCCTAAACCGCGGCGCGGACGCGGTCGAGCTTTACAAACAAATTTTGGAGATCGATCCGACGCGCGCCGAAGTCCTCGATGCGCTCGAAAAGTACGCCGAGCGGGCCAAGGATTGGCCGACACTGGCCGAGGTATTGGAGCGCCGCGTGACCTCGCTTTCCGACGAGCCGGCGCGGCTCGCCGCGCTGCAGAAGCTCGGTACGGTGTACGCAGATCACGTCGCCGATCACGCGAAGGCGGCCCAGGCCTGGCAGCGCGTGCTCGAGCTATCGCCCGGGCACTCTAGGGCGCTTCGCGTGCTGCGCGAGACGTACCTGCAGAGCTCCGATTACGATGGGCTCGAGCGCCTGTATGCGTCGCAGAACGACTGGGAGGGTCTTGCCGAGGTGCTGAGCACGGCCGCGGACCGCGCCAAAGAGGCGCCCCCGCGCATCGAGCTCAGCTACCGCGCAGCCGCCGTGTACGAGCAAAAGCTCGGACAACCCGAACGCGCGTTTCGTTCTTACGACCGCATCTTGACGACCGATCCGACGGACACCCGTGCCGCGGGCGCCCTCGTGCCACTATATGAAAAGGAAGAAAAATGGGCGCGCTTGCCGCCGTTGTACGAGCTATTGCTCGAACGCGCCGAGAGCGTCCTGGAAAAGCTCGCCCTGCTCAGGAAGTTGGTGGAGGTCTCTGGCCGCCGATTGAACGACAAAAAGGGAGCAGCCATCTACGCGCGCAAGGCGTACGAGCTTGCCCCCGAGAGCACGGCTGCGCTCGACCTGTTGGAGGACTCGACACGCGCAGCGGGGACGTGGGAAGCGTTCGTGGATGCGCTGGAGCAGCGCCTACAAATCACGGACACCAGCGCTGCGCCACCGCCGGTGGCCTCGGCGGAGCCCGCAATACAAGCCAGCAAGAAGGGCAGAAGGAAGAAAAAGAGCGAGCCTCCGCCCGACCCGGGCGCCACGCCCTCGGTCACGGTTGTGGCCGATGCCGAGCGCCGTTTACTCGAGGTGCGCCTGGCGCGGGTGCTCGCCGAAGAGCTCGGACGCTCGGAGCAAGCCGTGGCTTTGTACAAGCAGATGCTCGAGCAGACGCCGGCCGACGCCGAGGTGGCAGCGGCGTTGGAAGCGATCTTACGCCGCGAGGATAGACGCGACGACTTGCGTTGGCTGCTCGAGCTGCGTGTCGAGCACGCCGTGGATGACGAAGCGCGCGCTCGCATTTTGAGCGAATGGGCGACGCTCGAGGAAGACGTCTTCGAGGAGCCGGAGCGCGCGGTTGGCATCTATCGGCGCATTCTCCAAGTGCAGGGTTCTGACTCTGCCGCGCTCGGTGCGTTGCCGCGTCTGCTCTTGACGCAAGGGGATGCGGCTGGTGCCGTAGCGGTGATCGAACAGCATCGAGAAAAGCTGTCCGGTGATGATCGAGCGGAACGCGAGGCCGAGCTGGCGGAGCTCTATCTCGATCGCTTGGCGAACCCGGAAGCGGCTTTCGCTCACGCGGTGTCTGCGGTCGAATCGACGCCGGTAAAGGCACGCGTAATGTCCGTGCTCGAGCGATTGGTGGAGTTGCCCGCGGTGCGTTCGCGGGCGGCAGAGGTGCTGGCCATGCAGTACGCGGCCTCCGCCGAGCCGCGCCGCGAAGCGAGCGCGTTGACCGTGCTCTTGGCGGAGACCAAGGACCCTGCGCTGCGCTTGGCTCTCTATGTGCGGTTGGCCGATGCTCAGCAGCACAAGCTCAGCTCGTACGGCAACGCTTTGGACGTGGTACTCGAGGCGGTGCGCCTGTATCCGAGCGAGCTGTCGCTCTGGGACCGCGCCGATACGTTGGCGCAGCTCGCGGGGCGCCCGACGGATCTTGCGGGCACCTTCCGCGAAGTGCTCCGCGGTGCCTTGGAAGAATCGCTCGAGGTCGAGCTGGCCGAGCGCGCCGCGCACTTGTACGAAGACCGTTTGGGCGATCCCATCGGGGCCACCCCCTATTTGGAGCGGGTGCTCGCACTTGCACCCGGGAACGAAGCGGCGTTCCAGCGTCTGAAAGACATTTTGACCGCGGCCGAGCGCTGGGGAGAGCTCGAGGCGCTGTATGACCGCGCGGCCAGCGCCACGTCGGACCTCGCGCGCCGCGCGGAGATGCTCGTGGAAGTTGCCCTGATCTGCGAAGAGATCATCGAGGATCCGGAGAAGGCCACGCGCTACTACGAGCGCATTCTTGAGGTCGACCCGCTGAACGACGTGTCGATTCGGGCCCTCGATCGCTTGTACGTCAAACAGGGCAAGGACAACCAGCTCGCCGCGCTTCTCGAAAAGCGGCTGCAGCATGCCACTGGCGAAGAAGCGTTCGAGCTCAAGCTTCGCCTCGCCAAGCTGGACTTGGACCTGCACGAGCCGGAAAAGTCGATGCTGCTGGTGGAGGACGTGCTCTCCGAGCAAATCAACGATCCGAATGCGCGCGAGCTGAGCGAGCGGATGCTCGAGATCGGAGGTCTGCGTCAGCGCGCCGCGCGTTTGCTCGAGGGCGTTTACGAAGCCCGGGACGAGATCCGTGACCTCGTGCGCGTACTAGACGTTCGGTTGGAGAGCTTTGGATCCGATCCCGCCAACGCGGATCGGCGTGAGCTACTGCGGCGCATCGCCACGCTGCGTGACGAACGCCTGCACGACGACGAGAGCGCGCTCCGTACACTTGCGCTGCTCGTGCCGGCCGACCCGCTGGATGTCGACGCACGCAAACGCCTGCTCGAAATCGGCCGGCGGATAGGCATGAACGAGCGCGTCGCCGAGGTGCTCAGCGCGGCGGCGGAACGCGCGGAAAACCGTGTCTTGCAGGGCGAAATCTTGATGCAGGTCGCAAGCATCTGCGAGGACCTGCTGAACGATCGGCCGCGCGCGGAACGAGTCTACCGGCGGGCGCTCGTGCTCGACGAACACGACGCCGAGCTGGTTTTGCCGGCGGCGCGCGCTTTGGAGCGCATTTACACGGCGCAGCACGAGCACGCGAAGCTTGCCGAAATGCTGTCCGTTCAGGTGAAGCTCGAGCAAGACGGTCCGCTTCGGCGCGACCTATTCGGCCGGCTCGGCGAGCTCTATCAAAACGTGCTCGGCGACAATGACGGCGCGATTGCCGCCTGGACCGCACGCGTGGAAGAAAATCCCGACGACGAGCCGGCCTTGGCCGCGCTCGACCGTTTGTACGAGCGGACCGAGCGTTACCGTGACCTCGTGTCGGTGCTCGAACGTCGTCGCGAGGCCTCCGCCGACGCGGAGCTTCGGCGTACGCTGATGACTCGCTCGGGCGAGGTCTTGTGGAAAAAGTTAGAGGCGATACCCGAAGCGATCGACGCTTACCGGGCGCTGATCGCCGAGTTTGGGGCGAGCGGCGCTTCGCTCGTTTCGCTCGAGCAGCTATTCCAGAGCTCGTCACGCTGGGAGGAACTGAGCGATACCTTGGAACGGCACCTCGAAATCGCCGAGAGCGACGGCGAGCGGCTGGAGCTCTTGGCCAAGCTCGGTGCGCTCAAACGAGAACACTTGAATGATGGCGCTGGGTCGCTCGAAGCATATCGGCGCGCGCTCGGTATCGACGCCAAACATCTTCCTAGCCGCGCGGCGCTCGAACGGCAGCTCGACTCGGAGGAGGCCTTGTCACGCCGCGAGTCAGCCCAGATCCTTCACCCTATCTACGAAGCGGAAGCGGATCACGAGCGTCTGCTGCGCGTGCTCGAAATCGAGGTGTCTACCAGCGACGATTCGCTGGAAAAGCTCGCGGGCTTACGGGCCGCAATGCGGGTTGCGGAGACACAGCTCGAGGATTCGAAGCGTGGCTTCGGTTATGCCGAGCGCGGGCTGCGGATTGCCGTCGGTCACAGTGAGCTCGAACCCTGGTTTTCGGATTTGGAGCGCCTGGCAGCGGCTACCAATCAGCAAGCGGAGTACGTCCAGCTGCTGTGCGATGTGGTGCCGGAGATCTTCGACGGTGAGGTTCAGCTCGCCGTCACGCTGAAGATCGCCGATCTCGCGCGCCACCAGCTCGCGGACCGCGAGCTGTCGCGTAGGTACTACAAAAAGGCGCTCGAGTTACGCGCGGATGACAAGAGGGCGCTCGGCGCCCTCGAGTCATTGTACGAGGAAGCCGGGGACGCTCCGAACCTGCTCGAGATCCTCGAGCGCCGGGTCGAGGTCGCAGACAGCGACGAACAGCGGAAGCAGCTCTTGTTCCGGCGCGCCCGTTTGCTTTCCGACGTTCAAGGCGATCAGCCGCGCGCAATCCGGGTATACGAGACGATCTTGGAGCTGGGGCTCGATCCGGCCGCGATCAGCGCGTTGGAGGCGCTGTACGCATCGGTGTCGCAGTGGGGCGAGCTGATTGCGCTGTACGAGCGTCAGCTCGACGCGAAGCTGGGTAATTCGGCCGGCCTCCATGTCAGTATCGCGCGCGTTGCAGCTCGACAGCAGAACGATCTGGGGCGGGCCTTCGACGAGCTCGAGGCCGCATTGGCTAGCGACAAGCAGCATGCGGGGGTGATCGCCGAGCTAGAGCGGATCTTGGCCGAGGCGGGCGAAGTCGAGCACCGCGCGCGGGCCGCCGCGCTGCTCGAACCCGTGTATCTGCTGCGTGGCGACTTCGACCGCGTGATGGCGGCGATTCGGGCGCGGCTTTCGCACGCGAGCGACCCTGACGACCGGCGTGACTTGCTGTTGCGGTTGGCCAAGCTGTACGAGGAACAAAAGGAGGATTACCGAGCGGCGCTCGATACCATCGCCGAGCTCCTCAAGGATGATCTCGCCTCCTCGTCCACGGTCTCGGAGCTCGAACGGCTGGCCAAGGTGGCGGGGGCCGAGCGACGCTTAGCTGAAATCTACGCCGGAGAGCTGAACAAGGTGGAGGGCGACGACGCGTCGACCGTCAAGCTCGCGCGGCGCACGGGCGAGCTCTTCACCGACCTGGGCGAGCTCGACCAGGCGCTGTCTTTTTACCGTCGCGCGCTGGCCTTCGAGCCCGAAAATGCGCAACTTTTTGCGGCGACCGATGACATTTTGAAGCGCACCGCGCGGCATGAGGAGCGGGTCGCCTTGTATCGCGACGCGCTGGATCACCGCTTTGATTCCGCGCCCCGGTTATCGGCGTTGCACACCATGGCAGGGCTGCAAAGAACCGAGCTCGGTCGTCCAGACGACGCCATCGACACCTATCGCGCGGTGTTGGATATCGACGACCGGGACGCACGGGGGCTCGATGCGTTGACGGAGCTCTACCGCGAGCGCCAACGATGGGATGATCTGAGCGAGCTGTACTTGCGGCGTGCCGAGGCCGCGGCCTCGCCCGCCGATGGCGCGCCATATCGGCTCGCTCTGGCTCGCCTCCAGATCAAATTGGGAAAGACCGATCGCGCGGTCGATCAGCTGGAAGAGATCACCTCCCAGCTTCGCTCGCATCCCGAGGCCATCACGGAGCTCGAGGCGTTGCGTAAGACCGATGGCCAGCGCCAGCGCGTGGTCGACATCCTCCGGCCCATTTACGAGTCGCTGGATGACTGGCGGCGCCAAATCACGCTCAACGAGGACCGCTTCGCTCTCGCCGATGCCAGCGAAAAGGTCGCGGTTCTGCGTGAAACAGCCGATCTTTGGGAACGCCGCGGCAACGACCTGGGTCGTGGACGCCGCGCGTTGGAAGCCGCGATCCGGCTCGACCCCGAGGATGCCGGGGCGCGCGTTGACTACGAGCGACTAGCCGAGGCCACGGGCGAGTGGGACAAGCTTGCAGACACGTACGACACGGTGCTCTACGAGCGCCCGGACCTGCACAGCAAAAGGGAGATCCTGAGCACCCTGGCGCGCGTTCACAACGAGAAGCGCGACGATCCGCGGCGCGCCTTGGCGGCGTATGGCGCGATTCACGACGGCGATCCGTCGGATATCGAGCCGCTCGAGAAGATGGAACAACTAGCCACGCTACTCAGTGATTGGCCGACCCTGGTGCGCGTCCTCACCGACAAGGCGGAGCTCTTGCTCGACGACGAGCAGCGGGCGAGCGTTTGGCGACGGGTGGGCGAGGCAAAGCGGGACATGCTGGAGGATCCCGAGGGCGCCATCGTCGCCTACGAACGCGCGCTCGAGCTCGAGCCCGGAAGCGCATTCACCGTCGATTGCCTGACCGATTTGTACGAAGCCAAGCGCGATCCCAAGCGGCTCGTGCAGCTGTACGTACAACGCGTCGAGCTGTCCGGCGAGGGTGACGCAGACCTCAAGTACGCTCTCTTGCTCAGCGCCGCTGGCGCATACGAAAAAGATCTGTCCGATCGCAGCCGCGCGATCGAGGTCTTGGGTCAGGCGCTTGCCGTCCGGCCGGGGGATCGCGAGGTGCTGGCGGGCCTGAATCGGCTGTATCGGCTGGAGTCGATGTGGTCCGAGCTGCTCGACAATCTGCGGTTGGAGGCGAGCGGCGCAGAGGTACCGGAGCGACGCGCCGCGCTGCGCAAAGAGATCGCCGCTATCCTTGCGGACAAGCTCACGACTTACGAGGATGCGCTCGACGCCTATCGGTCTGCGCTCGACGACGTGCCGAATGACCCGGAATCGGTGGCCGCGGTGCGCGCGATCGGCGAAGCGCACGATGATCTGCGCCAAACCGTGGCTCGAATCTTGATTCCGGTGCTGCAGAAGACGGAACGCTGGCAAGAGCTGGTCACTATCTTGGAGATGCGGCTTACCGTCGAAACCGAGCCCACTCAGCGCTTGCATACGTTGCGGGAGGTGGCCGAAGCGCTCGAGACGCGGCTGGGTCGGCAAGCGGACGCACAGGAAGCACTTTTGCGCGCGCTGTCTGAGCGTCCGGAATCGCCCGAGCTGAACCAGGACATCGAGCGATTGGCGGGCGCAACCAACGGCTGGCTGCGCTACGCCGACACGCTCGCTGAGCGCGCCCAGGTGACGTTCGACCCGCAGCTTGCCGAAGAGCTATTCGTCCGACTGGGCCGTGTGTCCGAGGAACAGTTGAAGGACGACGAGCGCGCCGTGCTGTCGTATTCGCGCGCGGTGGAGCACTCTGGTGACAAGCCGGAGCTGTTAGCCGCGCTCGATCGCTTGTACGCGCGCCTCGCCAACAAGGAGAAGCTCGCCGATATTCTGGAACGGCGGGTATCCGTGGAAGACTCCGAGGCAGCTCAGGCGGAGATCTATTTCCGGCTCGCAACGTTGCAGATCGAAAGTTTTCACGAGCCCGAGCGCGGCCTGTCCTCACTGCGCATGGCGCTCGACCGCGCGCAGAGTCACGAGCCTGCCATCGAGGCGCTCGAGAAGCTCACTGCGAGTCGCGATCTCTTCGAGGAGGCGGCGGAGGTGCTCGAGTCCGTTCATCGCGCGCGTGGCCGGACGGACCGGTTGGCCGCGCTGTATCGGAAACGGGTCGCTTACGCCGACTCGCTCGAAGCGCGGGTCGACATGCGCAGAAGCTTGTCCCGCGTGCTCGAAGACGAGGTCAGGGATCCGAGCGCGGCCCAGAGCGTGCTGCAAGATGGGCTGCTCGAAGTACCCACAGACGCCGCCTTTCTGGACGAGATCGAGCGCTTGGCCGGCATCACCGGTGACTGGCAGGGAGCGGTCACGTCGCTTTCTGCCGCCATCGACCAGCACGCCGAGCTTTTGCCCGAGGTTGCTGCTGGTCTGTGCATGCGCTTGGCTTCTTGGCAAAAGGACAAAGTACACAGCGCGAGCGCGGCAGAGGCCGCCCTGGGACGCGCCTTGCTGTTCGAGCCGGAGAGCGACGACATCCTAGTCTCGATCGAAGAGCTGCAGCGTGCACCGGGCCGCGAACGGGATCTGTGCGCGACGCTGCGCCAGCGCGCCAAGTTACAGTTGGACGAGACCCGACGAGAAGAGCTGTATCGGCAAGCGCATTTGCTCGCGGTCGGCTTAGGGGACGCCGCGCTGGCCGAGGGCGTGCTCCGCGAGCTGCTCGCGCTCGACGACGCGAACCTGTGGGCGCTTTCGGAAATGACGCTCGTAAGCCACGCGAATGGGAATTTTCAAGAGACCTACGAGCTATTGGTCAAGCAGAGTGAGCTCGGCGCAGACGCGACGCAGGTCCGGAGCCTGCGTCGCCGAGCGGCGGAGATCGCGCGGGACAATCTGGTCCAACCCGCCAAGGCGATCGCCCTGTACGAACAATTATTCGAAGATGATCCGAATGATACCAATGCCTCGAGTGCGCTTCGGGGACTCTATGCGCGCGTGAATCGCTACGAAGATCTCGGTCGGTTGCTGGAGCGCTTGGTCGATCTGGCGGAGGCCCCCGCCGCCCGCGGCGCGCTTCGCATGGAGCTTGCCAGGCTGAGTGAGGAACGCTTTTCTGCACCGGACACGGCCATCGATTTGCTGCGCGCCGTGCTCGAGGAAGAGCCTGGACGCGGTGACGCGGTAGTGGCCCTCAGCGATCTTTACGAAAAGACCAAGCGGGACGAAGATCTCGCCGATCTATTGACTTCGCAAATCTCGGGTGCGCAAGAACGCCATGACATTGCCGCGGAGTTGAGCTTTCAGGTGCGCTTGGGTGAGGTTTACGATTCGCGGTTGGGCGATCGCGACAAGGCCATCGATACTTACCGCGCCGTACTAGCTCGCGACGCCACCCAACGAGGCGCCTTGGAAGCATTGGCGCGCTTGCTACAAAGCGAAAATCGCCCGACAGAAGCGGCGGAGGTGCTCGACCGGCTGCTTTCGGTCAGCGCCGGAGAGCCCAAAGTGCAGCTCTCTTTGGAGCTGGCCTCGGTGCATCAAAAGCTCGGTGCGCCAGAAGCGGCGGCCTCCGCTCTCGAGCGTGGGTTGTTGGAGGACGAGCGCAGTCCGGAGCTACGGTCGCGCCTGCGCTCGTCTTACGAAGCCATGGGCTCGTGGGAAAAGCTGGCGGCGCTTTTGGCCCGTGACGCCGACTTCGCCGCGAGCCCGGAGGAGAGCGTCAAGCTTTTGCGACAAGCGGCCGCGATCCATGCGGACCAGCGCGGGGACCATGGCCATGCCGCCGAGGTCTTGGGGCGCGCGAGCCAACTGCGGCCGGACGATCGGGAGCTCTTGCTGGCTCTGTGCGACGAGTACAGCGCGTCCGGTCGCAGCAAGGACGCAGCTTCGGTGTTGGTGAAGATCGTCGAGAGCTACGGCAGCAAGCGGCCGAAGGAGCTGGCTGAGATCCACCGCCGATTGGCCAAAGCCTATCTAACGGAGGGAGAGCACCAAAAGGCGATGGAGGAGCTCGATCGGGCGTTCCGCATCGAGCCTGGCAACGTGAGCGTGCTCACCTTACTCGGTCAAGTGGCGCTGGAGGTCGGGGACTACAAAAAGGCGCAGCAGATGTTCCGTGCCTTGTTACTGCAAAAGCTGGACGAGTCGGGTCAACTCAGAAAGTCCGAAGTGTTCCTGCGCTTGGGCGAGATCCACGAAAAGCTCGGGGAAGCTCCAAAGGCGATGCAGATGTACGAACGTGCGATCCAAACCGACGGCTTGGACGCAGCCAAGGTGCGGCTGGCGGCGCTGAAGGGCAAATAGCTTAGGCAGGGCGAAGCCTGAACATGGCCCGGCTTCGCTCGACTATACCGTACGATCCGCGCGCCGATCGGATTGCCGACGCTGGCTGGTTGGGGGCGGTGGGGCGCGGCGTGATTCAGCGGGTGCTCAGCGCCGATCTGCTGCTGCACACGCTGAGTGACGCTGTCGCCTCCGCGTGGACGCCAGGAAAAGCCGCGCGGCTCACCGTGCGCCGCGTGATCGTGAGCCAGATCATGTATACGGGCGTCCAGGCGCTGTCCTTGGTGAGTGTGATCGCGTTCTTACTGGGCGCGAGCATCATCATTCAGTCCAGCCTGATGGGCTCAACGGATGGGGAGCTGCTCGGAAAAGTACTGGTCGCGGTCGTGCTTCGCGAGCTGGCACCGTTGATCACCGCGATCGTCGTTGCCGGTCGCTCCGGCACGGCGATGGCGACCGAGCTCGGCAACATGAAGGTGAACTCGGAGGTACTCGCCCTGTCTTCGCTCGGCATCGACCCCTCGCGGTACATCGTGTTGCCGCGGCTGGTCGCGACGATCGTGAGCGTGCTGGTACTGATGATCTACTTCAGCGTCGTCGCCATCTTGGGCGCCTTTACGTTCGCGGAGCTTTCCGCCAATGGCAGCTGGGGCAGCCTTTATGCGGGCGTTTCGCGAGGAGTGATGCCCTTCGATCTTGGGCTTTTTTTGCTGAAAGGCGTCGGGCTCGGCGCGATCGTCGGTTGGCTGTGTTGTCATTACGGATTGCAAGTGAAGAGTTCCCCGACCGAAGTTCCGCAGCAAGCAAGCCGTGCCGTCGTGATGAGCTTGCTGTGCGGCGTCGCTTACAGCACGTTCGTGACGGGAGTCTTTTATTGGATTGTCGGGCCGGTGATTCATTGAGCTGCTGGCGACGGGCCTCGCTTGCTTGCGCCCCGGAGCGGGCGCCCCCATGATTCACGGTTGGTGGAGCCGGAGCTACTCGCAAGCATGCAGGCAGAGCAGGCGGAGCAGGGCCTGCTATTGGATCAGGCCGCGTTCAGCTACGGAGATCTTTGGGTGCTGCGCGAGACGCTCCTGCACGTGCCACGCGGCGGTGATCTACTGGTTACCGGCCACAATGGCGTGGGCAAATCCACGTTCTTGTTCTTGTGTGCGGGCCTTTTGAGAGCAACGACCGGGCGAGTTCTGCTGGACGGCCGCGCCCCGCACGTGACGACCCCCAGCGACCTAGTCAGGCACGGAGTGCGACGCGGAGTGCTGTTCGACAGCGGCGGCTTGCTCTCGAATCTGAGCGCGCTCGCCAATGTGACCTTGGCCCTTCGTTACCACGCGGACGTGTTCGGCCTGAGCCTGCAAGAAATCGAGATTCGTGCCCGAGACGCGCTCTCGGAGATGCGGGTGGCCCAGGCGGATTTTCACGCGCTTCCGGCTCACTTGTCGCTCGGTGTCAGAAAGCGCGTGAGCTTGGCGCGAGCTCTGGTGCTCGACCCGAACTTCGTATTTTTCGACGACCCGGACGCGGGGCTCGATGCGCCGACTCGTGCCCTGGTCTACGGTTTATTGGAGCGGTTTCGGGACGATCCCAGAACGACCATGGTGGTCGCAAGCAACAGCCGGCCCTTGATCGAGCGCATGGCCGTGGAGACGGTTGAGCTGTCTCACGGTTATTTGCTGCGCCGGGCGAGCCAAGGCCCAACCTCGCGCGGGCCTTCTTACTGAAGCCGCTGCTCGTCGGACCGCCCAGGCGGCGGCTCACTGGATCCCGAGCAGCTCGATATCGAAAACCAGGGTTCCGGAGGGAGCCCCCGGCCGTTGCGGCTTGTCTCCATACGCGAGCTCCGGCGGCAGCCAGAAGCGGGTTTTCTCGCCGACGACCATCAGCTGAACGCCCTCCGTCCACCCTTTGACGACGCCATTCAATGGAAACGTCGCGGGCTCGCCGCGGGCAACCGAGCTGTCGAACATCTTGCCGTCCGTCGTCCAGCCCGAGTAATGCACGGTGACGCGGCTGGTCGCGGTGGGGTGAACCTTGCCCGTGCCCGGGGTCAGGACTCGATAGGCAAGGCCGGACGCGGTCTTTTTGGCGGTCTTGGGCGCGACCTGCACGTCCTCCGGCGTTTTCGGCGCGGCGACGATCTCGAGCAGCTCGACGTCGAAGACCAAATTGCCTGACGGAGCGCCGCCCATTTGGGGATGGTCGCCGTACGCGAGCTTGCCGGGGATCCAGAGCCGGCGTTTCTCGCCGGTGACCATCAGCTTCAGCGCTTCCGTCCAGCCGGGGATCACTTCACCCACCCCGAAGGTCGTGGGCTGACCGCGGGCAACCGAGCTATCGAACATCTTGCCGTCTGTCGTCCAGCCCGTGTAGTCGACCTTCACGCGGTCGGATGCCGCTGGGTGATCCTTCCCTTTGCCCGGGGTGAGCACTCGGGTTGCGAGACCGCTGGCGGTGACTTTGGCATCGGCAGGCGCCGCCGCAACGTCCGCAGGCGCGGGGATCCCGGCGGGCTGCGGGGGCTCGGGCGGTGGGAGAGCAGCGCTTGCCAGGGCCGCTTGCTTCGTGTCCATAGCGGCCCCGGTCGCAGAGGGCGCCGTGGCGATTTGCGTTCGAGCGCTGGCGCCGGGCTCGGGCTGCGTCTTGTTGCAGGCGGAGCTGATGAGCAGAAGCAACGTGAAAGAAGCGGCCTCTGCGCAAGGCGCGAGACGATGGCTAGGCAACACGAGTGCGGCGAGACGTCTGAGGCGCATGGCGGCGGCATCTTCCATCATGCCCGCGCTTCACGCAAGCCCGCTCCGACGCGATTGAGCGGGTGATTTTGGGACGGTCCATTTCGCGTTCCCACATCGGCACGGCTTGGCTAGCTTATTCGAAGATGAGCGAGCGCACCCTTTGGACACGCCTGTTATGGCTGGCCTCGGGGCTATCGCTTGGGGTTAGCTGCCATCGATCGGACGCGGAACTGGGGCCGAGTTACGCCGACCAGACGTTCACGTCGGTTTGCGCGAAGTGTCATGGCTCCAACGGCCGCGGCGGGCGGCCAGCCGCCGAAGGTGCGAACGCGCCGCGGAACTTTTGCGACTCGGGCTTTCAGGCGAGCCGCAGCGACGAGCAGCTGAAGCGTGCGATCGTACGCGGCAAGGGAGGCATGCCCGCATTTGGAACCCTCTTCTCCGACGCCGATCTCGCAGGCTTGGTCCGTAAGATCAGAAGCTTCGACCCCGCTGCGAAGAAGCGCTGAAGCGCTGAAGCGGTGGTAAGGTTGAATGGGTGACGAGCTTGCAAACCGAAACTCCGAACATCGGTCGGCGTGACCCGCCGCTCTCGGGGCAGCGCTCTGCCGACGTGCGGACCGACCTGTGCCGCCTCTCGCCGCTCGGGCTGGTTTTTTATAATTTGTTGTATTGGCCCTATTTGCTCGTCAGCTGCACCGCGCTGTTTTTTCCGGCGCTAGTGCTATGGGCGGTCACGTTTCGGGACCCGAAGCGGCGCTGGCTAGCGAAGTACACGAGCCTGTGGGGCGCGCACTACCTGTCTCGGGCGCCCTTCGCCGGCGTTCACGTGGAAGGACTAGAGCATGCCGATCCGAGGCAGCCCTGCGTTTATGTCGTGAACCACCAGTCGATGGTGGATATCTTGGCGGTGTTCGCGACGCGACTGCCCTACCTGTGGGTGAGCAAGGTCGAGAACTTTTACGCGCCGTTTTTGGGTTGGAACATGTGGCTGAACGGCTACGTGCCGCTGAAGCGCGGTCACCTTCCCAGCATTCTCCGCATGGTGCGATGCTGTCTGCGCCGGCTCGACGCCGGCCACAGCTTGTGTGTGTTCCCCGAGGGTACACGTTCGACAGACGGCAATCTGATCGACTTTTACCGCGGCGCTTTCTGGGTGGCGACCAAACGGCTTGTTCCAATCGTGCCTGTTCTGGTCGAAGGAACGGGATCCATCTTGCGAAAGCGCAGCCTCCAGATCCGTCCCCAGCCCGCGCTGGTCAGAATCCTACCTGCCATCCATCCCGCGGAGGCCGGCTACGACGATCGGAAGCTGAGGGAATTGGTCCGGCTGCGAATGGCCGACGAGTTACTGCAAATACGTCGCACTTTTGCGTGCCGGCGGCTCAGTTCTTGAGCAAAACGCCGTGAAACGCGGCTTTTAGCCTGGCGTGTTACGAACAGATGTCGTGACGTACCGCCCGAGAACGGGGATGTGGTATGCGATCCAACGCTCGCGCACAGGCGTAGGTAAGTCATGCGGAACCCGCTGTATCTACGGAACAATCCGAGCGAAATCCGCTACGTCAATACCTACGTCGAGAACCGCTTTGCGGAAGAGAACGTGTTCGTGCGCAAACCGCGCCGAAACATCGAACCTTGGCCGAAGTTCGAGGACGCGAAGCGCGACCTGTTGCCCTTGCCGACCTGGCCCGGCCACGAGTCAGCGATCGAGTGCTACTGGCGATGCTGGGAAATCGCCTTTCAAAATTTTCGCCCGGCGGACGAGCAGAACACGTTCGTCACTGATTACTCCTCCACCATGTACGACGGCTGCTTGTACATGTGGGACACGGTGTTCATCGCGCTCTTCGGTCGCTATGGAGACCGCGCTTGGAAGTTTCAGAACACACTCGACAACTTTTACTGCAAGCAGCACCCCGATGGCGGCATGTGTCGTCAGTTCCGCGAAAACAATGGCAGCGAGTGCTATAGCCGCTTCGACCCCGCGGGCAGCGGTCCGAACGTGCTCGGCTTTGCCGAGTGGGAGTATTTTCGAGCCTTCGGCGACCGCGAGCGTTTGGCGGAGGTCTTCCCGGTCCTCGTTTCCTATGGGCAGTGGCACCGCCGATATCGCACGTGGCCGAATGGCAGCTACTGGGGCACCGGCCTGGCCAGCGGGATGGATAACCAGCCTCGCTCGCCAGAAGGCGAAATCATCGACCACGCACATTTGACGTGGGTGGACACGAACATGCAGGCGGTGCTGGCGAACCGCATCGTGCTCGACATCGCGACGGTCCTCGACCGGCGTGAAGAAGTTCAGGACTTCGCCGACGAGAACGCGGTCCTCGTGCCCTGGATCAACGAGTACCTGTGGGATGAATCCTCGGGCTTCTATCATGATCTGCGCCGCGATCAGACGCGTCTGACCGAGGTCAAAACCATCGGCGCCTTCTGGGCGCTGCTGGCGGACGCGGTGCCGGCTGAACGCTTACCGCGCTTCGTACAGCATCTCGACAACGTAGCTGAATTCAAGCGACCGCACCGCATCCCGAGCTTGTCCGCCGATACGCCCGGCTATGATCCGGACGGCGGCTTGTGGCTCGGTGGAGTATGGCCGCCGACCAATTATATGGTGATGCGTGGCCTGGCGGCGCGCGGCTACGAAGATCTCGCTTACGAGATTGCCAAGAATCATCACGACAATATGGTTGCATCCTTCGACGAAACGGGCTCGGTCTGGGAGCACCACGCGCCAGACAAGGAGGGCGGCGGTCGTGGGCGTAAAGATTTCGTAGGCTGGACCGGCATCACGCCCATCGCTGTCCTATTCGAGTTCATTTTCGGGCTCCGTCCCGACTTCACTCAGAACCGCTTGACCTGGCACATACGCGGCATCGAGGGCTTCGGGGTCGAACGTTACCCGTTCGGGGCGGGCGGTCTTTTGAACCTCAAGCTCGAAGCGCGAGCCAGTGTCCTCGATAAGCCGGTCGTGTCGATCACCGGCGATCTGGCCGTGGACGTGGAGCTGATCTGGGCCGGTGGCAGCGAGCTCATCGAAGTGCAATCCCGGGTGAAGTAGTCTTTCTTTCGGTTGTCATGTCCAGCGTGGCCACGTCCAGCACGGTGATGATCGACGGCCGCATCGTGCCGGCGGAGCGGGCCGTAATCAGTGTCTTCGACCGCGGATTCTTGTATGGGGACTCGGTCTTCGAGACCTTGCGTACCTACGGCGGGGTGCCCTTTGCGTTGCGTGAGCACTTGGCGCGTTTGCAGCGCAGCGCGGAGCGCGTGTTCATCACGCTGCCAGTAAGCCCGGGCATCTTGGGGGAAGAGCTGTTGCGAGCGGTGCAAACGCAGGGCAGCCCAGAGTGCTACGTGCGCTTGTCGGTAACGCGCGGCGTTGGGCTGAGTCTCGGGCTCGATCCGGGGCTTGCGCAGCGACCCTCCAGGGTCGTTATCGTGACGGCGCTTTCGCCGTTGCCGGATCGGATGTACGCGCAGGGCATCGCCGCGATCACTTATCGCGCGGACCGGCCGGGGGAGTCGGTGGGAGCTTCCGACGCGAAGATCGGTAATTACCTGGTTGCGGTGCTAGCGATGCGCGCAGCCCACGCGCGCGGTGCCAATGAGGCACTGGTCGAAGACGCGAACGGCCGAATATTGGAGGGCGCCACATCGAACGTCTTCGCCGTATTTGGTAGCACCTTGGTGACCGCCCCGGACACCACGGACATTCTGCCCGGAATTACCCGCGCTCACACCCTGCGCCTCGCACAAGCGCTGGGCATTGCCGTCGAGCTGCGACCGCTCCCTAAAGCCGAGCTGACGGCGGCCGACGAAGTGTTCATTTGTTCGAGCATTCGCGAGCTCCTACCCGTGGTGCGCATCGACGAGCGCGCGGTGGGCCCTGGTGTTCCGGGGCCCGTGACGCAGCTGCTCCTGCGAGCCTTTCGTGAGTCGACAAGCCAACTCTAGGTGGCGGCTATGTCGGGCGTTGCGCCGACCAATTGCGGTATCGGGATGCGAAGGCGACCGCCATCCTGATGGGCCAGTGCGCTGATCGCCTTATCGAAGAAGGCTCGCAAAAAACCGATCTCGTGCGGTGGGTTGGTGATCAGCCCCGCCGCGCGGATGTTCTTCATCGTGGCCACCACTTCCAGCGTTCGCACTTCGCCTTCGCGGGCCAGGATGCTGAGCGCGCTGTCTTTCATCACGCGCGCCAACGCCTCACGGCGGTCGGGCGTAAAATAGCGGTCGGTCGCGGCGATGACCTCGGCCTCGAGCCGTTGCTGCAGCTCTTCCGGGGCAGGCTCGACACCGGGCGTCAGCCCTTCACCGACCTTGAGCAGCATTTCATCGATGGCCGGCTTTTCGGGAAACCAGCCTCGAAACTCGGGCAGGAAATGGAGAGCGTGCGAATTCTTGGCTAGATCCTGAGCGTCTTCGTCGCCGAGCTCGAGCCCTTCGCCATCGAAGGGATGCTCTTCGGCGACGCTGGGGACGGGCTCGAGGAGCGACGCCGCGCTCGAAAAGCCCAGCGGCTCGGGCACGCCGCGCGCCAGATGAGCCTTGCGCGCAGCCGCGATGCGACTACGCGCCCAAGACACCGGCACCTTGACCGGGCGGTAATCCGCGCCGGGTAGCGCCCGCGAAAGCGCGTCCTTCAACTGCGATTGGCTCAAATCTCCAACGTTCACGCGATGGATGCCGAGCTCGTCGTGCAAGGCGACGAACACGCTGTGGGCGCGGCTCGTCGCCGAGCGCGAGGTGATGGCTAGACAGACGCTGCCCCCGCTATCGGGTGCCAGTAGCAACGCCTCCTCCACCTCCGGGCCCTTTTCGCCAGCGACGTTTGCGACGTGGCGTTCGCTGGGGATGGCGACCCCCCGGGCTTTCAGCACGTTCAATCCGCGGCGGCCAGCCTTGCGCGCCGCGCCCTGTGCCTTTTCCGACGAGACGGCAACGGCTGCCGCGTTGCCCGCCTTGACCCAGGCTTCCACCAGTTGCACGGCCTGCGCCCCGGCGCGATCGAGCGCGCTCAATGCCTGCTCTGCGCTCGCCGAAAGATCGGCCGCGGCGAGCGGTTCGCTCGACTTGCTTGGTTGCTTATCCGTCATGACGTCTCCAAAGTAACGATGGTCTCAGGGTAGCTCCGCGATGGCTTCGATCTCCACGCGCGCCCCCAGGGGTAATCCGCGCACGACGACGGTGCTGCGTGCCGGCGGTCGGTCGGTAAAGTGGCGCGCGTATGCCGTGTTGAAGGCGGTGAAGTCACCGGCGTCCGTCAGGTATACCGTAGTCTTCAGCACGTTCTCGAGCGATGCCCCGGCTGCGTTCAATACGGCGCGCAGATTCTCGATAACGCGATCGGTCTCGGCCGTTATGTCGCCGGTCACGAGCTGACCGTTGAGCGGATCGATCGGGATCTGACCGGCCAGAAAGAGAAGCGAGCCAGTTTGAATCGCTTGCGAATAGGCGGACGCCGGCTTGGGCGCATCCAGAGATAAAATGACGGTTTTAGGCATGCTTCATGCGCGTAAGGGCGCGCACTCTTGCTCGGAAAACAGCCGGAATCAAGCCCTGGATGGGAGTCGCCGCACCGAACGCTGGCTTTGCGGCGAGGTAGGCCGGGTCAAGAGCGCTTGCCGTCCATCGAGCGGCGGCCGTCGATGGCGCGGCCGAGCGTGATCTGATCTGCAAATTCCAAATCTCCGCCGTGAGGCACACCGCTCGCGATGCGCGATACCTGCAGCCCCTTGCCAGCAAGCTCGCGCGCCAAAAGCAGCGCAGTGGCCTCGCCATCGACCGAGGGCGGAGTCGCCAAGATCACTTCCTTGACCGCATCTTCGGCAACGATACGAAACAAGTCCTCAAGTGGTAGCTCGTCGGGGCCCACGCCGTCGAGTGGCGAGAGCAACCGACCCAGCACGAAGTAGCGGCCGCGCATCGAGGCGCTCTTTTCGATCGCGAGCAGGTCTTGCACGCGCGCCACTATGCACAGCAATTTGCCGTCCCGCCGCGGGTCGAGACACACGGGGCACAAGGCGCGCCCGTCCTCACCCACCTGCGCGATGTTACCACAGCGTTGACAGCGCTTTACCGTTGCCCCGAGCTCCTGCAACGCAAGGCCGAGCTCGCGGGCATACTCCTGGCTTTCCGTCACGAAAAACATAGCGAAGCGTTGAGCGGTTTTTTCGCCCACGCCGGGCAGGCGAGAGAGTAGCTCGATCAAACGTTCTAGGCGGTCAGGAAGCATCGTTTGGCGGTTGTCAGTGGGCTAAGCTCAGCCCGTGCTCGGGCCGAGCTTCAAGTCCTTGATTCGGGCACCGAGCACTTCGACCGCGTCGGTGATGCCACGGTGCTTCTTGGCCTGCGCCAGCGCATCGCGATTTTTTTGGACTTTGATTTCCGCGTCGATCGTAGCCAAGGTTTTGATCGTACTGGCGCTCGACGATTCGAGTTCGAAGATGACCTTTGTCGGTACGCCGAAATGGTCGCTCGCCACTGTGTTCAACAGCTCTTGCGATTCCTTGTCGTTTACGCCATGGCCGATGACGTCACCGGGCTCCCAGCCCAAGCGCAGCTCGCCGACGGTGAGTGACAGAATAGAGGCACGCGCCAAGAACGCGGCAAGCTCGGCCCTGTGTTCGTTCACGCGGTCCAAAATCACGCGGAACGCGGCCAAATCAGCGGCATTTGGCGCGACCTGTGGCGCGCGCTGAGTGGCGGAGAATGAGCGAGGGTCCGGCTTTCTGTCGGCGTCGGCGCGGCTCGGAAATGGAATTGCAAAGTCCGGGTCCGGCTCGGGCTCGGGCTGGCGCGGTGGAGGTTCCTTGCGACCATCGGCGGGCAATTCGGCGCGCGCGCTCTCGGGGCTGCGCTGCTCGCGAGGACGGCGATCCGGCATGCGAGGGGCGGGGTCCGGCGGGGCGGGCGGCGCTTGCGGAGCCGGTAGCGAGCGCGGCGCTGCAGGCGAATGTGGCGGCGCCGTGCGCGGAGCGGCGAGCCTTTGCTCGAGCGCCGCCAGCCGACGGACCAGCTCGTCGATCGGCAAGAGCGCCGGCCGCCGCGCCAGCCGCACGAGTAGCATCTCGAGCGCGGCGCGCGGCTGGCCGCTCCGCACCACTTCGTCGAAACCTTGTGAGAAGCCTTGATGTAAACGGACGAGGTCGTCAGCATGGCTCGTTTCCGCGAGCTTTTGCACGTCCTTGGTTTCCTCATCGGCTGAGTCGAGCAGAGCCGCCGGCTCGCTGCACACTTTGGCGACCACCAGATCACGCAAGAGTGCCAGCAAATCTCGAGCGACGTGGGCGGTGTCGTAGCCCTGGTTGGCAAGCGCCGAGACCACGCCCAGCGCGGCGGCCGCGTCGCCGCGGACCAGCGCGCCGGCGATGTCGTGCAAGACTTTGCGACTGGCCACGCCGAGAACGCGGGCGACGTCGTCCCCCGTGAGCTTCGGGCCGCCCCACGCGATGACCTGATCGAGCAAGCTCATGGCGTCTCGCATGCTGCCCGCGGCCTCGCGCGCGAGCACACCCAACGCGGCTTCGTCACTCTCGATTTTCTCTTGGTCGAGGACGTAGCGCAGACGGGCCGCGATCACCTGGGTCGAAATCAGTTTGAAGTCGAAGCGTTGGACCCGGCTCAAGATCGTGATGGGGACCTTGTGGACCTCCGTCGTGGCGAAGATGAATTTGACGTGCGGGGGAGGTTCTTCGAGCGTCTTCAAGAACGCGTTCCAAGCGTTCGTCGACAGCATGTGGACTTCGTCTACGATCACGATCTTGAAGCGGTCCCGCGCCGGGCGGTAAGGCAGGGAGTCCTGTAGCTTTCGCACGTCGTCGACACCGGTGTAGCTGGCGCCATCGATCTCCCGCACGTCGACGTCGGTGCCTTGAGCTATTTCCAAACAAGCGGCGCACTTGAGGCACGGCGTCACACTGGGGCCGGGGTCGGTGCCGGCGGGGGTCGTCTGCGGATCGCCCAGACAATTCAGCGCCTTGGCCAAGATCCGCGCGCTCGTCGTCTTGCCTACGCCGCGCACGCCGGTAAATAGGAACGCGTGCGCAACACGGCCGCCCTCGATCGCATTGCCGAGCGTGCGCGACACGTGGTCCTGCCCGACCAAGTCCTCGAAGCGCATGGGCCGCCACTTGCGCGCTAAAACCACGTAGCTCATCGGAAACACCCGCGTAGCAGATCGCGTCGGCCGTGGCGAGCGGGCCACGGGGCGGTGAATGATCTTCGGTGTTTGCGCAAACATTGAGCGACGCGCAGGCCCAGGGTAGATTTATCCGGTGCGACTATTTCGTGTGATCCTCGTGCCATTCGTCTTGCTTCTTGGCTGCGCGCGCCAACCCCCGCCGGCGTCGCTTCCGCCCGCCCCCTCACGTCCGTCGCGGCCGCTCGCGCTGATGCCTACGAGCGCACCGTTGAACACAGCCGGGCTGCGTGTGGACTCGATCGCCGCCGCGATCTCCCCGATGAGCGTGCGTTTTGCGACGCCCGAGCTCGGAAACGGCGACCTCGGCGCAGCTCCGAACTCGTTCGAAGTACGCCTGCTCGTCGACGCGCCGGAGGCAGACGCACTCGGTATCGACGTGGCTCTGGACGATCAGCGTCCGCGCCGATTGCCGAGCACGCGACCAGCCACGACGCTCGGCCAGCTGATGCAGGTCGACGGTACGCTCTCGCCCGGTGAACACTGGCTATTTGCGGCGCCCGTGCTGGCGTCAGGCGTTGTGCCACGCCGCCGGGCTGACGCACCTCCGAGCGCGGTGGCGCGCCGATTTTTCGTGGCCAACCTGCCCGATGGCGCCCCCGGCGCGGCCAGGTACGGCGGTGCGGTCTGGTTGCGGAGGCCCGAAGGCACGTACAATGGGCCGAGCTCGCAGCGCCTGCTATTCGATCTGTTTTCGTTCGACGCAACCGGCGCGGCGCTTGCCACGCCGTGCACGGTCGTCATCGACGCCCTCGGAGCCGGCGGCAAGCTGCGCCTCGCCACGCCCTTCGCCCTGCTCGACGTGCCGAGCGGCGAGTATCGGGTGACGGTGTCCGCTCCCGCCGCGCGCCCCGCGACTTACGTGTTCACGGTCAATCACGAGCTCGGCGGCGGTCCATGAGCGGCACGTTTCTGTCTGGCGTGCTCTCGGCCTGGGCCGCCGCTCAGCTCGGGCTGGGCGCGTTCTTTTTGCTCGCGTACTTCGCCGGGCGTCACGAATCGGAGTACCTCATCTTCGGATTGCTGTGCTTTTCGTTCAGCATCTTCAGCTTGGGGGTGGGTTTGGACTACCACGAGGGCAGGCGCGCGAGCAGCATCCTATCCGATCAGATCGGACTGTCCGGGGCGATCTTCGCGGCCGCGCTCAACGTGCACTTCGCGCTTTGCTTTTTGGGTGTCGAACGGCGCGGGCGCTGGGTGTGGCCGCTATATGCCCTGGCGGCGCTGTTTTTTTGCGCCAATTGGACGGGTTTGCTGTGGCTACCAGGGAAGTTCCGCGTCGTTGCGTCGAATGTTTTCGGAACGCGCGTCGAGCACATCATCGCCTCGGCGAACGTGCTCGGCGATAGCTTCTACGTCGTGGGGTTGCTCGAAACGTTGGCGACGGTCGCCATCCTTGCGCACGCCTTCCGGTCTGGTCGACGTGACGCGCTCGCATCGCTCATCGGTGTCTCCCTAACGGTGCCGGCCGTGTTCAATGACGTGGGGCTAGCGTCCGGTCTCTTTGCCAACACCGCAAGCTTGTTACCGCATGCCTTTTTGATCTTTGCCTTCGGTGTGGCAGGCACGGTTTTAATGCGCTACCGGCGCGCCGCGGGTGGGCTCGAGCAAACCACCCAGCGCTTGCAGCTGCGCACGGACGAGCTCCGTAGCTCTTACGCGGAGCTACGCGTGGTGCAGAGCGAGCTGCTCACGAAAAACCAGCTGGCCGCGGTAGGCGAGCTGGCCGCGGCCATCGCTCACGAGGTCAGGAATCCACTGGCGGTCATCGTGAACGCCGTTGCGGGGCTGCGGCGTGCTTCGGGCACCGAGGAAGATCGCAGCATTTTGCTATCGATCGTGGACGAAGAAGCGGCGCGATTGAATCGCCTCGTCACCGATCTCTTGCGCTTCGCGCGGCCAGTGAAAATAAAACGTTCGCCCGTATCACTGGTCGAGCTTGCCAACCGTTCCCGCTCGCAAGCGATGGACGGCCACGAGATCGAAGTGAGCATCGACGATGATCCGCGGCTCCAGGTGGTTTGGGTCGATCCGGGCCTCTTTCGACTCGTGTTCGATAATTTGGTGCAGAACGCTTGCCAGGCCATGAAGGGAGGGGGCCGGGTGGACATCATCGTGACCCGCGGCAGTCTGCGCAGCGGGCCGGCGGTATCGGTGCAGATCAAAGATCACGGTCACGGAATGGAGGCCGAAGTTCGCGAGCGTGCCCTCGACCCATTTTTCACGACCCGGCCGAGTGGCACGGGGCTCGGGTTGCCCATCGTGCAGCGCATCGTGGAGGCGCACGGTGGGGAGCTGACGATCGAGAGCGAAGAAGGTGCCGGCACCAGTGTTAAGTTACTACTGCCTTTGGGCGCGCCGCCGGAAGACGAGATTGCGGACGACGCTCCCGAGCTCCATCACCTAGCTTGAACCATGAGCGATCTCACACGCGAACAAATCATTGCCTTGGACAAGGCGCACGTCTGGCACCCGTACACGGCGATGGACGAATACATCGCGCAGACCGAGCCGCTCGTCATTCGGCGGTCGAGTGGCTCGCGCCTGTTCGACGGAGATGGCCGCTCTTATCTGGACGGAAACTCGTCCTGGTATTGCGCAACGCTCGGTCATAACCATCCACGTCTCGTGCGTGCGCTGACGGCGCAAGCCGAGCGGCTGAGCCACACTGCGCTTGCCGGCATCACCCACGAGCCGGCCGCGCTTCTCGCCCGGAAATTGGTCGACGTTGCCCCGGCGGGGCTCGAGCACGTGTTTTTCAGCGACAACGGGTCCACCGCGGTCGAGGTAGCACTGAAGATGGCGCTGCAGTATTGGGCGCAGAATGGGCGCCCTGCGCGCACTCGCTTCGTCGCGTTGGACGGCGCTTTTCACGGTGAAACATTGGGCGTGACGGCTCTCGGCGGCGTAGAGGTATTTCGTCGACCGTTCGCCGCGGCGATCGTGGATTGCTTGCGAGTGCCGAGCGCGGCGGACGGTTACGAGCGCGCGTTCGCCGCGCTCGAGTCATTGCTCGAAACAGAGGCGGATTGCATCGCTGCGGTCGTGCTCGAGCCCATGGTGCAGGGCGCGGCCGGCATGCGCACCTACGACGCGGCGTTCTTGCGACACGCGCGCGAGCTCACTCGAAAATACGACGTCTTTCTGGTGCTCGACGAAGTGTTCAGCGGCTACGGCCGCACGGGCCCCATGTGGGCGTCCGAGCACGCGGGTGTCGTGCCGGATATGATGTGTGTGGCCAAGGGCTTCACTGGCGGCATGTTGCCGATGGCGGCCACCCTGGCGACGCGCCGCATCTTCGAAGGTTTTTTCGGAGGGGCCGCCCGGTCGTTCTTTTACGGCCATACTTTCACCGGCAATCCGCTCGGCGCCACCGTCGCGCTCGAGGTGCTCCGCGTGTACGAGGAAGAGCTCGTGCTCGAACGCGCGGCACTCAAGGCGCAGCGCATCTCTTCTGCGTTTTCTGCGTTTGGCGATCTACCCGGGGTGCGAACCACCCGCTCCCTCGGCATGATCGGGGCTCTCGAGCTCGAAGGCCGTCAGGGCTACTTGGAGCGCGATGGGCTGCGTGTGTATCAGCAGGCGTTACGCCGCGGCGCCTACCTTCGGCCTCTCGGTAACGTGATCTATATCGCCCCGCCCCTGAATATTTCCGACGCCGATTTGGACAGCCTGTTGGAAATCGTCGCCGAGTCGGTGCGAGCCGTCACGACAACGGGCTAAGCTGCCAAGCGAAATGGCTCAGAGAAAACGCTACCTGTTCGTGTGCGTGAATCGCCGTCCCGACGGCACGCCCAAAGGCTCATGCGCGGCGCGCGGCGCCCTCGAGGTGCATGACAAGCTAAAATCCATGCTCAAAAAGCGGGGCCTCGCCGAGCTGCAAGCGCGCGCGTGCACCTCTAGCTGCTTGGATACCTGCTGGGTTGGGCCGGCGATTGCGGTCGAGCCCGACAACTTCATGTACGGCCGCGTCACCGAAGCGGATTTGGAGGAGATCGTCTCCGGCCTCGAGAGCGGTCAACGAGTCGAGCGGCTCGTGCTCCAGCCGAGCGACTACGTGGAGCCCAAGGAGCTGAAGAAGCTCGAAGGGTAAGAGGCGAGAGCGTAGCCGGGTGATCGAAATCGACCATCGGCTTTGAGAATTCATCGATGGTCGCGCTCGGCGTCGCAACCGGCTCAGCCTTCGGCGGCGCGTCGCGACCTCGTTTGCAGAGCGCGCGGGCAGTGGGGTCAATCGGCCAGAGGCGCGAACAGGTCTTCCAGATCGCCCTCGGTCAGGCGCGATGGAACGCCCCCCGAGCCGAGCAGAGAGGCGGCCAACTGCTGCTTTTTCTGCTGCAAGCGCAGCATGCGCTCCTCGACGCTGCCGGCAACGATCAGGTTGTACACGAAGACCGGTCGCGTTTGCCCGATGCGGTAAGCGCGATCGGTGGCTTGGGCTTGGGCGGCGGCGTTCCACCACGGGTCGTAGTGGATGACAGTGTCGGCGCTGGTCAGGTTAAGCCCGGTGCCGCCTGCTTTGAGACTGATCAGGAAGACATCGGCTTTGCCGGCTTCGAAGTCATCCACGACTTTTTGGCGGTCGAGGGTCGAGCCCGTCAGGTCCACGTGGGCGAGCTTGCGTTCTTTGAGGCCCAGCGACAGCAGCGCGAGCATGCGCGTGAACTGCGAGAACACGAGCACACGCCGACCTTGCTCCAGCTGAGTGCTTAGAAGCTCGAAGAACAGCGCGAATTTCGCGGAGCTTTGCACGCTTCGCGCCGATGGGACAGCCACCAAGCGCGGATCACAGCAGACCTGCCGAAGCTTCATTAGCGCGTCCAAGATCGCGATCGCCGAGCCCGGGATGCCCTTCTTCTTGATCGCCATCCGCACTTCGCTGTGCGCAGCTGCGCGAATGCTCTCGTACAACTCGCGTTGATCCCCGGCGAGCTCGACGGGGCGTACCAGCTCCGTCTTCGGCGGCAGATCACGGGCGACCGTTTCTTTCATGCGTCGCAGAATGAAGGGCGCCACCGCCGTGCGCAGCGACGCGAGCTTTTGCATGTTGCCATCGCGCTCGATGGGCGTCCGGAATGCCGTGCGAAAGCGCTCTGCGCTGCCCAAGAAGCCCGGCATCAAAAACTCGAACAGAGACCAAAGCTCCTCCAAATTGTTTTCGACGGGCGTCCCCGAGAGGCAGAGCCGGTGGCGCGCGGACAAGGCGGAGACGGCCTTGTTGATCTGGCTGCGAGGATTTTTGATGGCCTGCGCTTCGTCCAAGATCAAAAGATGAAAGGACCGATCGCGGAAATGCTCGAGATCCCTGAGTAACAATGGGTACGTGGTGAGCACCACATCCGCGCCCGGCACAGCCGCGCGGCGCGCGTCGCGCTTGCTGCCGTGCAACACCAACACCTCGAGCTGCGGCGCGAATTTTTTTAGCTCGCGCGCCCAGTTACTGATCAGACTCGTGGGCATCAAGACCAGGCTCGGTCCGTTCATGCGGCCGGAGACCTTTTCCGCCCACAGGAGCGCGATCGTTTGCAGGGTTTTGCCCAAGCCCATGTCGTCGGCGAGCACGCCGCCCACGTCGCACTCCAAAAGGTGCTGAAGCCAGTCGACGCCCTCTTGCTGGTACGGGCGGAGTCTCGCCTTCAAGCCGGTGTTCGCTCTCACGCCGCTTACGGGTACGCCCCGGTTCAACGCGCGCCCGCGGTTGCACACGTCAGTGTCGCCGCCCCAAAACACGCATGCGGCGCCGCCCAAAGCCGTGTCCAGCTTGGCCACGGCAGCGGCGCGTGAGCCCGGAAAGCCAAGTACGCCGTTCGGCAGCTGCTCACCGCGATACAGCTCGAGCAGCACCTGCAGCACTGAGCGCAGGCGTTCCGGGGGCACCGGCAAGTACCGGTTTTCCCCGACTGGGATCACGCGAAAGCGCCCCGACATGCGCAAAAGAGCGTCCAAGTTCGTGATCTCGGCGCACTCCTCCAAGAGCTCCAACAATGGCGGCACCAGGTTGACTCGTTTACCGTCGATCTCGATACCGAGCTCGAGACTGAACCAATCGCTGCGCTCCTCTTGCGCATCGACGCTCGCATACCAAGGCACGTCCGGCGAGACGACCTGATACGGGTATTCGCCGGCAATCTCGATGCAGAAGCCCAGGCCTTCCAGCTGCGGCAGTGCATACGCGGTGAAGGAGCACAGCGTGTGCACGTTGCCCCCTACCTGAACGATGTAATCTGCCTGCGAGTCGAGATCCGCGCTGTACCCATCCGCGCACTCCAGCTCGACTGCGCCAAAGCCCTCCAGCAAACACTGCGCACGCGCCTCACCGGGTAAGTCGCGCTGCACGAGCACTAGCGTGCCGCTCGCAGCCACGAAGAAATGCTTTCGGCGATCGGAAGCGCGGATGCGCGTGCCCCCATAATCGAACGCCAGCGCGAGCACGGGCACCTCCTGCTCGGCGTAGCGATGTTCGTGGTCGTCCGCCTGCTCGACAGACATGCGTTCGACGAACAGCCGCACGCAAGGGACGAATGATGCAATGGCCGCGGGAGCGGCCTGGACGCTGGCTTCAGCAAACAAGAGGCGTGGCTCTCGTTAGATCAAACTACGGAACATTTGTCGATCCCCCATCAGCGGCATCCGTTCAGGTTTTGTAGGACGCAACCGTACATGTCCGCGCCAGACCTTAAGCTAAGCACCATCAAGCTAGCGATATTGCAGGATTGACAAATTTACACGCCACGCCATATTGACATCATGGCTGACGCGATGGCAGGGCCGACGGAGGAACCGTTGCCGAGCTCCCGACCCGGTCCGGAGGGGGCAGACATCACCGTGCTCGTCGTGGATGACGAGGCCAGTAACCTTGCGTCGCTCGAAAAGATCTTTCAGCGGGAAGGCATGCGCGTGTTTACGGCGGACGGCGCCAAAGCTGCGCTCGAGCTCGTGCGGCGTCATCGCGTACAAGTCGTACTGACCGATCTGATGATGCCGGGGACGAGCGGGGCGGAGCTACTGCGCGCGCTGAAAGAGGTATCCCCGGACACCGAGGTCGTGTTGATGACCGCATACGGCACGGTGGAGACGGCCGTACAAGCCATGCGCGACGGGGCCTACGATTTCGTAGAAAAGCCGTTGAAGCGGATGACCATCGTGAAGAGCGTCCGCAAGGCGGCGGAGCGTCAGTCGCTAGTGGCAGAAAATCGCTCGCTGAAGCGTGAGATCAAGTTGCTGACGAATCGCGAGATTGTCGGGCAGAGCCCCGCCCTGCGCCGCGTTTTGGACGTGGCCACGCAAGCGGCGCCGTCCAGCGCCACCGTACTTATTTTGGGCGAGAGCGGCACTGGCAAGGAGCTCATCGCACGTTATATTCACTCCAAGAGCGCGCGGGCGAGCGGGCCGTTCGTGGCCGTGAACTGCGCCGCCATCCCGGAAAGCATTTTGGAGGCCGAGTTGTTTGGTCACGAGCGCGGCGCGTTCACCGGCGCGATCGCCAAGCGTGAAGGTCGCTTCGCGCGCGCCCGGGGCGGCACGCTGTTCCTCGATGAGATAGGCGAGCTCAGCCCGGCCGTGCAGGTAAAAATCTTGCGAGTTTTGCAAGAGGGCGAGTACGAGCCCGTCGGCGGGCACACGGTAAAGGCGGATGCGCGGATCGTGGCCGCCACCAATCGCGATCTCGTCTCGGAGGTCGAGGCCGGGCGTTTCCGTGAGGACTTGTACTATCGGCTGAACGTGATCGCCGTCACGGCGCCACCACTGCGCGCGCGGCGCGAGGACATTCCGTTGCTCGTCGACCATTTCTTGGGCGTGTATTGCACCAAGAATGGTCGAGCGCGCCTGGCCATTCCCAGCGATTCGTTGCGCAAGCTGATGGACTACTCCTGGCCCGGCAACGTGCGTGAGCTCGAGAACGTGGTCGAACGGGCGGCGGTGTTGTGCCGGGCCGAGGCGCTCACCCTTTCGGATCTCCCAGACGCGGTAGCGAACGCGCTGCCTCGGCCACCGTCCGAGCTGACATTTGCCATCGGGACGCCGCTCTCGGAGGTCGAACAACGCATGATCCGAGACACACTTTCGCACACGAGCGGTGACAAAACCTTGGCCGCACAGCTGCTCGGCATCTCTACCCGCACCATCTACCGGAAGCTCGGCGAAAACGAATGAACGATGAGCCGTCGGGCGCGGCTCATTGACTCGTGCGGGCCAGAGCCCCCGTGTTGGAGGTTGGGCTTTGCCAGTTTGTCGAAAAGGCGCCGAACGGCTCCGGAAAGCTTGCCAGCTTGTCGGGCGTGGGCAACGGCTCGAGCGGCAAAACCCATGGGAATCGGTTGGTTTATCCGGTAATGAGCGCTGGCACGTCTCTCGCTATAAGCAGTTTTTGGACCTGTGACCTTCGACCTCCTCCTCAAGAAATACTTCACCGGCGTCGTGCTGGCGTTCGTCGCGCTTGCGGCCTACTTCCAGGCCGCTGGCGCCACGCAGTTACTCGGCGCGGCCCTTTCTGCGCCCGCATCGAGCGCCGTGCCAGGGCGCGCGGCGGCGCTCGTCGCTTCCACACCAAGGTCTCGCCCCACCGCGGACGCCATCATCGCTCGCAATCCGTTCGACTCGGTAACGGGCCCGCTCAACGGGGTGCCGGTGGATGTGCCCGTGCCGGCCAAGAGCGCAATCGACAACAGCGATCCGTTGAGCGCGCCGATCTGCGATAGCCCCGCGGCCTTCATCATCACCGAATCTTCGAATCCGATCTGGTCGGTCGCCGCGCTGCAAGGCCCCGGCGAGCCGCGACCAAAAATGCATCGCGTCGGGGACGATGTGGGCGGCAAGAAGGTCGAGTTCATCGGCTTCAATCCTCGTGAAAACACCCCTTCGGTGTGGCTTTCGAACGGCGGCACGCTCTGTCAAGCAATGCTCTTCCGGACGCAACCGGTGCAGCCGGCTACTGCTCCGACTCCAGTCGCTGCCCCGATGCTCGCGCCGCCGCCGCCCGCCGGCGGTCCGAACCCGGTGCCGGCCGACATTGCCTCTAAAATTCAGAAGATCAGTGACACGGAGTTCAATATCGATCGCTCTGTCGTGGACAAGATTTTGGAAAATCAAGCCGAGCTGATGAAGTCTGCGCGCATCGTACCGGAGACGAAGGACGGCAAAGTGCTAGGCATTCGCCTGTTCGGAATTCGCCCCGATACGCTGCTCGGTACGCTCGGTCTGCAGAACGGTGATCGCTTGGAAGCCATCAACGGCTTCAATATGGGTAGCCCAGAAAAAGCGCTCGAAGCATATGCCCGTTTGAGGACCGCGACCGCTCTGGACGTCAATGTCAACCGGCGCGGCGCGCCGGTGGCGATCGCCTTTCATATCAAGTGAGTGACCCCGTGACCACCGTGCCTTCGATCTCAAAGTTTTCGCGTCCGTTGGGGCTCCGCACCCAGATACGCACGGCGTCGCTCGCGTTCCTCTTGGCCGCGTCGGCGTCTGCGCAAGATGCAACGCCGGGCGCGCCCGTTCGCAAGTCGGCCGAGCAGATCCGCACCGCCATTCGCAAAGCAGCGGTCCCCCGCGCGGCCGCGCCGCTCGCCGCCACGCCGCTCGCCGCGCCCGTTTCGGTTGGCGTGACGACGCCGGCTTTGCCGTCCCCCGCCGATCGTGATCCGCCCGGAGCTGCACCCGCGCTGCCAACGACGATGGATAAGATTGCTACGGCGACGGATGTGCCATTTCACCCTCAGGGCGGCGGGCAGCTCGTCAAATTCAATTTGCAGGATGCCGACTTGGCGGAGCTCGTGAACCATATCAGTGGGCTCACCGGCAAGCGCTTCATTTACGGCGCCAAGGTGCGGACGATCAAGGCAACCGTGGTTTCGCCAGAGCCTGTCACGCTGGAGGAAGCGTACCAAGCGTTTCTTTCCATTTTAGACGCGAACGGGATGACCGTCGTGCCCCATGGCAGATTTCTCAAGATCATCGATAGCGGCGGCGCCGTCACCCAGCCCACGCCGGTGATTGCGCGCGGTGAGCCCGTGCCGGACTCGGATCGCTTCGTCACTCGTTTGTATCGCTTGGAGCACGTCAGTAGTGACGAGGCCCTCGCGCTGCTCGGCAAATTCAAGAGCCGGGACGGGGACCTTTCGGTCTACGCCCCAGGCAAGCTTCTGATCATCACCGATACGGCGACGCAAGTGCGACGCTTGATGCGAATCGTGGAAGAGATCGACGTGGGCGGCTCGGGGCAGCACATGTGGATCGAGCCAGTCCACAATGGCACGGCTCAAGAGCTGGCCAAGCGCGTGAATGAGCTGTTCGATCTGGGTACGGCGGCGGGCGCCCCGGGCTCTGCCGGTGCAAATTCCAAAGCCAGTGGCTTGAGCAAGGTCATCGCCGACGAGCAAACGAATTCCCTAATCGTGGTGGGTACCGAGGACTCTTACCTACGCCTGCTCGAAGTGTTGAAACGTCTCGATTCGCAATCGGCGGAGACCGGTAAAATCCACGTGTTCGCTCTGCAACACGCAATCGCCGAAGAGATGTCGGCGACCCTCAATCAAATGCTCGGTGGGGCCGGCGGTCGTCCGCCCGCCGCCGCTGGTGCCGCGCCCGGCGGCGCGGCCGCAGGAACCTTCGAAGGTGAGCTACGCGTTACCGCCGACAAGAGTACGAACTCGCTCATCATCACGTCGTCGAATCGGGATTACGCGACCATGCGTCTGGTCGTCGACAAGCTCGACCACGCGCGCCGTCAGGTATTCATCGAAGCCGTAATCATGGACCTGTCCGTATCGGATTCGACGTCGCTCGGGGTGTCGTTTCACGGCGGCGCGCCACTGAACAACGATCAGACGTTGTTGTTGGGCGGTTTCAATGCCGGCAAATCCATTGGTTTTCCGGCGGATCCGAGCCTGCTTCAAGGCTTTGCGGCGGGTATTCGCGGGCCCGCAATACCCGGCACGGCCAACCTACTCGGCAACGGTCTCAGCATCCCTGCATTCGGTGTCGTCCTGAACGCCATTGCCTCGAGCGGTCGCTCCAATATCTTGGCGACGCCGCACATCATCGCTACCGATAACGTGGCCGCCGAGATCAGCATCGGTGAGAACATACCGCTCCAAACCAACGTCGGCGGCGGAGCGTCCGCGCTGACCAGCCTAGCGGGCGGCGCGGCGGGCACGGCCGGCCTCGGCAGCTTGCTCGGGGGGCTCGGAGGCTTCGCCGCGCAACGCCAAGACGTCGGCAACAAGATCAAGGTCACGCCGCACATCAATGAGTCCAACCAAGTGCGTTTGGAGATCGACCAAGAGAGCAGCGCACCGGGTGCGACCTCTGGCACCCTCGGCGCAGTCAGCATCACCAAGCGCACGGCCAACACCACCGTCGTGGTTCAGGATCAGCAAACCATCGTGATCGGCGGGCTGATGAGCGATGAATACACCACCTCGCGTACCAAGGTGCCAGTGCTGGGTGACCTGCCCCTGCTGGGGGCCTTGTTCCGCACTTCCGACGTACAGAAACGAAAGAAGAGCTTGCTGTTGGTTCTGACGCCCCACGTCATCCGCGATCAGGAAGACCTCCGGAAGATCTTCGAGCGCAAGATGCAGGAGCGGCAAGAATTTTTGGATCGTTACATGGTGTTCTCGGGTGAGGATTGGAAAGCGCCGCACGACTGGTCGCGCACCAGCGGTCTGGTCGAGGACATTCGCAAAGCCTTCTTCGAAGTTGCCGAGCAAGAGCGGCTCGAGCAGGAGAGCAAACCGCGCGAAAATCCGGCGCGAGAGCCAAGCGATCCGATCGAGCTGCCGAGCGACGTGCACGGCGTCGGGGCCGCCGCGCCGCAATCGGGCATGGGCAGCAGCAACACGACCAATCTGGGCAATCCGGCGCCGCGCAGGGTCGCACAGCCTGCGCTCGGTGCGCCGGCTCCGGCGGCGCCGGGCTCGAACGCCCCGACCGCGCCGCCGCCTACACCCCCGCCAGCTTCCCCCACGCAGGGCAATAACGAGCCGGCATTTCGAATCAATCCGCTCGCGCGTAGCGTGAACGCCGATCGCGTGGAGTGAGCATGCAAGAGCAACGCGCGCTCGGCAATATTCTGGTTCGGCACGGCGTCCTGCCGGAGGTCGCGCTCGAGCCTTTCTACGCGCAGCAGCGGGAAAAGGCGACGCCGCTTTTCGAGCTGCTGTTGACTTCGAAGCTTGCAACCCCGAGCACGTTGGCGCGCGCGCTGGCTGCAGAGTGTCGCCTGCCGTTCGTGGAAACGATCGACGTCGGAAGCGTGCCAGCCGACATGGCCAACAAGCTTCCCATCGGCTACGCCAAGACGCACAAGATCCTGGTCGTTGGGTACTATGACGATCGCGTCGAGGTGGTGTGCGCAGACCCGCTCGACACGGACGGGCTGGACGATATCCGCGCGGCCTTTCAAAAGCCGGTGTTGTTGTCGGTAGCGCCCGCCGACACGGTGATCGATGCGATCAACCAAGTCTACGAGCGACAGCAAACGATCAGCGAGCTCGAAACCGCGGAGGTCGCTGATGCGGAAGAGATCGATATCCTCGACTCGGACGACGACGCGCCGATCATTCGCTGGGTAAATGGCCTATTTTCGCAGTCGGTGAAAGAGCGAGCAAGCGACATTCACATCGAGCCCGAAGAGCGAGAGGTGGTGGTGCGCTACCGTGTAGACGGGCAATTGTACGTAGCCCGCCGCGCCAGCTTGCAGTTCATGAGCTCCGTCATCGCGCGCGTGAAGATCATGGCCGGCTTGAACATCGCCGAAAAGCGACTGCCGCAAGACGGTCGCATTTCACTCCGTATTGCCGGTCGTAGCATCGACGTACGCGTCTCGACGATTCCGACCAGTCGCGATCACGAGCGAATCGTCATGCGTCTATTGCACAAAACCAGCAAACTGCTCGACATCGCCGAGGTCGGCTTCGCCGAGCGTGACCGCTGGCTGATGGAATACTTGATTCATCGGCCGAACGGAATTTTGTTGGTAACGGGGCCCACCGGTAGTGGCAAGACCACGACCCTGTATGCTTGCCTGAACAAGATCAACCGGCCCAAGATCAATATCCTCACCGCGGAGGATCCAGTCGAATACGAGATCGGAGGAGTTCACCAAGTCGCGGTGCAGGCAAAGATCGGCCTGACCTTCGCCAGCGCGCTGCGCGCCTTTTTACGGCAAGATCCGGACGTCATCATGGTCGGCGAGATTCGCGACCGCGAGACCGCCGAGATAGCGATCCACGCGTCCATGACGGGGCATCTGGTGTTGAGCACGCTGCACACCAATGACGCGGCCAGCGCGGTGACGCGCCTCGTGGAGATGGACATCGAGGCGTTTTTGGTGCGCTCGACGGTGATCGGCATTCTGGCCCAGCGCCTGGTGCGCGTGCTGTGCCCCCACTGCAAGGAGGCCTACGAGGCGACGCCGTTCGAGCTTTCCCAGCTGGGTATCGATCCGGATCGCACGCGGCGTCGCGATGAGCGCGTGCTCTCGCCGCGCTACACGGCGCAAGGTGTCAATTACGAGCCGGTCGGGTGGCGCGGCCCGGGCATGCCCACGCTTTATCGCGCGGTCGGCTGCCAACACTGCGAAAAGAAGGGCTTTACCGGACGGATGGGCATCTACGAGCTGCTCGTCGCCGACGACGCGGTAGGCGCTCTAGTGCTAGCCAGCGCGGATGCCCAGACCATCAAGCGCGCGGCCCAAAGTCAGGGTATGGACTCTCTGCGCGACGATGGCGCACGTAAAGTCCTCCTGGGTCTGACCACGGTCGAAGAAGTCGTGGCCGCCACTCAAGAAGACGTAATCGTCGACTCATAGGTGCCGAGCCATGGCTGTCTTCGAGTATCGCGGAATCCAAATTACGTCCGGCAAGCCGGTCAAAGGCTACCGAGACGCAGACAACGCCAAGTCCCTGCGCGCGGTGTTGCGCAAGGACGGGGTACTGCTCACTCAAGCGAACGAGGAAGCGGAGCGCGGTAGCAAGGGCGGGCGCAAGCTCGATCTATTCGCCTTCATGAAGCGTCCGTCTACCGCTGACGTCGCAGTGATGACCCGGCAGCTCGCCACGCTGGTCCGCGCCGGCGTCCCGCTCGTAGAATCGGTGGCAGCGTTGACCGAACAGGTCGAGAAAGAGCAACTCAAGCGCACGCTCACCAGCGTGCGTGAAACGCTGAATGAAGGCACGGCCTTTGCCAAGAGCCTCGAAGCGCATCCCACGATTTTTCCGCCGCTCTACGTTAATATGGTAGCGGCCGGCGAGGCTTCGGGAACCTTGGAAGCGGTGCTCGAGCGTTTGGCCGACTTCATGGAAGGTCAGGCCAGGTTGAAGGGCAAGGTGACCGCCGCCCTCGCGTACCCGGTCTTGATGATGTTCATCGGCATCGTCATGGTCGGCGTGCTGATGGTGGCCGTGGTGCCGAAGGTGACGAGCATCTTCGACAACCTGGGGCACGCATTGCCCTGGTACACCCGGCTCTTGATCGTCGTATCCAACGTGGTGGCCGGTTACTGGTGGCTGATCATCGCCGTGACCGTCGGCACGGTGGTGGGCTTTCGTCGTTGGCGTGCCACGCCAGCGGGTAGGCTGAAGTGGGATTCCTTCCGATTGGTGGTTCCGATCTTCGGTCGTCTGCAGCTGCTCGTGTCGGTCGCGCGCTTCGCGCGCACGCTGTCCACCCTCTTGTCGAGTGGAGTGCAGCTGCTTCAAGCGATGGAAATTGGCCGCCACGTTCTAGAAAATTCGCGGCTCGAGGCCGTGATCAGTGAGGCCATTGGCTCGATCCGCGGTGGAGAAAGCATCGCGGAGCCGCTCAAGCGCGCCCGGGTTTTCCCGCCCATGGTCACGCACATGATCGCCGTTGGCGAAAAAACCGGTCAGCTCGAGGCCATGCTCGAGAATGTGAGCCGCGCTTACGAGGCCGACGTCGAAACCCGTGTCGTTGCTCTCACGAGCTTGCTCGAGCCGCTGATGATCGTCTTGCTGGGTGGAGTCGTCGGTTTCATTGCCATGGCCATTCTGATGCCTCTGATCCAGATGAACGAGCTGGTGCAGTGATGGTTGGCGCTCGCCGCTTCGCCACGGTCGAACGCCGGATCCGCTTTCCCTGGGAGCGCCGAGGCGGCCTACGCGCCCTACTCAAGCTCGGGCGCGCCGGTCCCGTCCTGCTCGTGCTCGGAGTGCTGGCGTTCATCGTCACGCTCGGGGTGCGCGAGCGCCGCAGCGCGGGTGTGCGTCAAACTCGCGCGACGCTGATTGGCGTTCGCCGCGCGCTCGACGCTTATCGCGCCGACAACGACGGTGGCTGTCCGAGCGGGCTCGACAAGCTCGCCGCCTATGGAAATTTCAAAGAAACGCCCACCGACGCTTGGGGGCACGCTCTTCGGTTCAGTTGCCCGGCTCGCCGCGAAGGAGAAGCCTATCAGCTCTCGAGCGACGGACCGGATGGCGAACCGGGTGGGCTCGATCGAGTAGAATGACGAGGAACCCATGAACACGAAAACAATGGATTTTAGCCGTACTGAGGCGTTTCAACGATGGTCGAGCCGGTGGCGCACGTGCCGCCTACAGCGAGGCGTGACGCTCGTCGAGGTGCTGATCGTGGTCGCGATCATCGCCATGGTGGCCGGCGGCGTCGCCGTGTTCGCTTTGCCCAAGTACAAGGAAGCGCAGATCAAGAACGCCGAAACGGGCGCGCGCATCGTGCGTACGGCAGTGCAGCAATGGCAGGCCGCCAACAACGAGACGAGCTGCCCCACCATCAGTCAGCTCGTTCAAGAAAAGCAGCTCGACCCCGGTCAGAGCACGAACGACTCCTGGAATCAGCCGTACACACTGACCTGCACGGACGATGAAGTGGTCATTTCGTCCAACGGCCCGGACAAGAAGAAGGGGACCAAGGACGACATCGTCGTTCCGAAGGGCGCGGGGACGAGCGCCGAAACGCAATAGTCGCCCAAACGTGATGCCGACTGCACTCCCAAGAGCGTTCCAAGGTGCGCGCCGCGAGCAGCGCGGGCTCACCCTCGTCGAGCTCTTGATCGTGGTCGCCTTGATTGCCGTGCTCGGCGGCTCGGTGCTGATGGGCCCGGGCATGCTCGAAGGCAGTCGCCTCAAGTCTGCGGCGACGCTGATCGTCAGCGGAATTCGTTTGGGGATTGCCCGAGCCAGCACCACGGGGCGCCCAACCCGGCTGGCCTTCGACCTAGACAACGCAAAAATGACGCTCGAAGAAGCGAGCACCAGCGTCGTGCTACGCGAACACACCAAAGACGCGAGCTCTGGCGCCGAGCCGTCGACCGAGCTCGAACGGAAGGCTCACGCCGAATCCGACCGCATTCTGGAGGGCCCTCACTCTCCGCGCCCGAGCTTCAAAGCAGTCGCGGGCTTCAACGCGGCCGAGGGTGACAAGGGCCCGGCCCGATCACTCGGCAACGGCGTCGAGTTCATCAGCGTGCAGACGGATCACGACGACGAGCCGCGCACGAGCGGGCGCGCCTATCTGTATTTTTTCCCAGGCGGTACGACCGAGCGCGCCTCGGTTCAGCTCAAACGTCGCGGAGACGACACCGGCCTGACCGTGACCGTCAGCGGGCTCACCGGCCGCGCCAAGATCGACCGCGGACGGATCGAGCTGCCTCGGGCTCGTACCGACGGTGAGGCGAGCGAGCGCGAGGAGCGATGAGTCGCGCGCTCGATCAGCGGGGCTTCACCTTGCTCGAGGTCTTGGTCGCAATTGCCATCCTGGGCCTCGGGTTGACCGTCATTTTGGGCTCTCAGGTGGGCCTGTTCACGAATGCGGCGCGCGGCGAGCATCTGACGGTCGCGACCAACCTGGTCCGCTGCAAGATGAGCGAGATCGAGGTCAAGCTCTTGACGTACGGCTATCAGCTTACTGACGAAACGGACGAAGGCGTGTGTTGCGCTGGTGAAGATCTGGACAGCGACGGTTATCGTTGCTCGTGGAAGATAGAGCGCGTCAAGCTACCCGAGCTGCCGCTCAGCGGGATGGACGCCGGCGCAAACCCAGGCGGGGATGGTGGCTTGGATCTGGGCCCAATCGGTCTCTTGACCGGCCTCAATCAACCAGGCGGCCAGAGCCTGGGCAACAAGGCCAACCCCACCGATCTCGCCAAGACGCTAGGTAATGCGCCGAGCCCGATGAGCCTCGCTCCAATGATGATGAGCATGGTCTATCCGACTTTGAAGCCCATGCTCGAGGCCAGCATTCGCAAAGTGAGCGTGACTGTCACGTACAAGGAGGGCAAGTTCGATCGCGAGCTCTTGGTCACGCAATACGTGACCAACCCTCAGCAGGGGCAGCTCGATCCCGCCGTCGCCGGCAGCGGCGGAGGCACTGGCCTCGGCGCGCTCGGAGGTCTGCTTCCCGGAGCTTCGGCTCCCAGCACCGGTACCCTTGGTACGACGGGAACCACGACGGGGTTCGGCACGCGATGACGCGGCCGGTGCGCATCGCCCGGCCGCGCGCACGTGGCTTCACGCTCGTCGAGCTGCTCGTGGCCATCGTGATCCTGTCCCTGATCTCGGTGCTGATTTATAGCGCTTTTTCCAGCATGAAGCGCAGCCGCGAAGGCATTCAGCGCGTGGAGGACCGATATCGCGAAGGGCGCTTGGCGATGGCGCGCATGACGCGAGAGTTGCAGAGCGCGTTCATTTCTCTGCATGCGCCGCTCAATACGGCCCTGTTGGTGGAGAAGACGGCTTTCGTTGGTAGCACCGGCACCCCGGCCGACCGCGTGGACTTCGATTCGTTCGCGAATCGCCGCATCGACCGCAATTCACACGTCTCCGATCAATGCGAGCTGTCTTACTTCGGTTCCCCGGATCCCGACCATTCGGGCGTCATCGACCTCGCAAGGCGCGTGAGCACCACGCTCGATCTCGATCCAAAGAAGGGCGGCCGAGTCGAGGTCCTGGCCACCGACATCGATCTTTTCGATCTCCAATACCTCGACCCGCTGACTGGGACGTGGCTGGAGACTTGGGATACTACGCAATCCATAACGGGCCAGCCGGCGCGCTTGCCAGTGCAGGTTCGAATCGTGCTCGTGTTGAATGGCGGTAACCGCCAAGGATATGCGCGCGCCGAGGCCTCGATTCGGCTCGTCACCAAGGTCTCGCTGCCCATCCAAAACGCCTTGAGCTTCGCGGTGATGCAGTGACCCGAAGCAAAAAAACCGTTGCCCGAGCCCGCGCGCTCCGCAAGCGCCGCGGCGTTGCGCTAATTTTGGTTTTGGCGGCGCTGACCGTGCTCACGGTGATGCTCACCGAGATCCAGGACGAGAGCTCGGCGGAGTTCGGTAGTTCTCTCGCCGCGCGGGATGCGGTGATCGCCGAGTATGCGGCCAAGAGCGCGATCAATCTGTCGCGGCTATTGATTGCCGCGGAGCCCACGATAAGGCGTTCGTTGACGCTCGTGTTCGCTTTGGTCGGCGGACCGCGCCAGGTGCCGGTCTGGGAATATGCCGATCGGATCCTGGGCGCGTTCAACGACTCGGACGGCGCCGAGGGCTTTGCGTCACTGGCTGGCGTCGATCCGAAGCTCGGCAAAAACCTGGGCTTGAAAGGTGCCGGGTTCGAGCTCCGGATCGTCGATGAGGATTCCAAGATCAACTTCAACGTGGCGGCTCGGGGGGACGCCTTCAGTCAAACGCGGTTGGCCGCGCAAATCATCGGCTTGATCGGCTCGCCGCAGTTTTCTCCGATGTTCGAAGGCCGCGATGCGGATGATCAATACACCGATCGCCGCACGGCGTGTCAGGCGATCATCGACTGGGTCGACCCGGACCAAGATCAAGCGTTGTGCGATCCAACCTCCAATACGGCGCAGCAGGCGGGCTCCGAAGACTCGTTTTATCAGCTGCTCAAAAACCCGTACCCACGTAAGAACGCCGCCTTCGACAGCTTGGAAGAGCTTCACCGCGTGCGTGGCGTCAGCGACGACTTTTGGTCGACGTTCATCGATCCCGATCCGGACAATCCGGATAAGCGGATCGTGACCGTGTGGGGGCAGGGGGCGGTAAACGTCAACACCGCGAACCCTCAGACGCTGCTGGCCCTGGTCTGTCAGGCGTCGAACAACATGGCGCGCATGTGCACGGACGCCAATGAAGCTCAGAAGTTCATCATGGCGTTGACCATGTTGCGCGGCTTCTTGCCCGGGCTGCCAATGTTCAAGAACGCTCAGGAATTCGTGAGCGCCTTGCAGCAGACGAATACCGCGGCGGCCCCCGGCGCAGCTCCGGCGGCCGGGCTCGGTGGCGCGCTGGGCGGCGGTGGTAGCCCGATCGCTACGATCATGAAGGCACTCGGCATCGAGCCAATTCCGCTCGTGTCGGCCGCCGAGACGGCCAAAGCCGTGACGACCGAGAGCAAAGTATTCAGTATCTACGCGACGGGCTACGTTCGCTCCGGCAAGCGTGAGAGCAGCGTCCGTATTCATGCCGTGGTCGACTTTCGTGGCGCGCCGAGCCCGCAAAATTTAATCGCTCAACTGCTGACAAAGGCGGGGCTCGGCACCGGATCTGGGGGCGGAGCCAGCACCGTGGCCCCGCCCGCGGCGAGCTCGAGCACTTTGCCGCCTGGGACCACCCAGGGCGGGATCGCCGATGCGCTCAAACCGGGCCCCGGCGGAAACGTGATCTACTATCGCGTCGATTGACGCAAAAGCTCAGCTACGCTCGCTAAGAACGGCACCCCTCATGGCACGTCACATCGGTATCGACATCGGCTCCACCCACGTGCGGACCCTACTGCTATCGACCGGCTACAAGCGAATTGCCATCGAGGCCATCAACGAGCTCTCGATCGATTCGGTGGAGTCACTCGAGCACGCGATTCGCGCTTGCGCGAGCAGCATGCTGCCCCACAGTGACGGGGTGGCCGTGGCGATCGACGGCGACAGCGCGTTCGTCCACCGTCTGAAGCTTCCGCTCACTGCGCGCAAACAGATCGACGCGATCTTGCCGTTCGAGCTCGAGTCACGAATGCCGGTCGACATTAGCGAGCTGGTCTACGATTACCGCGTGCTGCGCGGCGATCCGACGCGAGACGCGATTGACGTGATCGCGGCGCTCGCCCGCACCGAACAGGTCAAGGAGCGCATCGAGCTCGTGAAGCGCGCGACGGATCGCGAACCAGAGCGGATCGGCTGTGGCTCGTTGGTGCTCGCCAACCTGGCGCTGTTCGCGCCCGAGCTGCGTGGCAAGGCGCCGATTGCCCTCGTGGATTTGGGTAGCCGCCGAACGGAGGTCACCGTGCTCAGCGACGGCGAGCCGATCTTCGTACGAACCTTGTCGCGCGGCGTCGCCGGCTTGCCCGAGACGGCCGGCGCGCTGATAGCGGAGCTGCGGCAAACCTTCCTGGCTTTCCTCTCCAGTACGGACCTGGCCGTCGAATCGGTGATTTTGCTGGGTGGTGGGTCAGGCGCGAGCGGGGCGGAGCAGTACGTGGGTCAAGAGCTCGGATTTCCGGTGCGAAGCCTGCCGACGTTCGCACTCGAAGCGGGACCGGACATCGTGTTGGCACTCCCGCGCTTCGCCAAGGCCTTGGCTTTGGCCGCGGGTTTAGCCGGCAAAGCCATCGATTTGAATCTGCGCAGCGGGCCGCTCGCCTATCAGCGGGGCTTCGGATTCTTGAAGGAACGAGCGCCGCTCTTGGCGGGGCTGCTGGCGGCCACGATGGTCAGCTTCTTATTCGCGACCTGGGCCGATCTGCATTCCTTAGCGCGAGAGCACGCGGAGTTGAGCCAGGCCCTGTCTGATCGAAGCCAGCAAGTCTTGGGCGAACCCATGACCGATCCCGAGGCGGTCGCTCAGGCGATCGAGCGAGCCAAAGCGAAGGAAGAGCCCGACCCAATGCCGCACGCGGACGCCTTCGACGTCATGGTCGAGCTGTCCAACGCCATTCCGCTAAGCGTGGTGCACGACATCGAGGAGCTCGACGTGGACCGCGGGCATGTGAAGGTGAACGGCATAGCGGGCACGACCGCAGATACACAAAACATCTCCAGCAGAATGGCCGAAGCCCGCTGCGTTTCCGAAGCCAAGATCGCCAAGGTGAGTCAGGTGGTCAACGGAGACCGCCAAAAATACGTCCTCGAGTTCGAGCTCAAATGCCCGGAGGACGCAAGCGCGAAAAAGAAACCAAAGTCGCCGGCTGACGCAACGGCGGAGGACAAGCCGTGAGCATCGCCGATCGGATCGCACGCTTGGATCCGCGCCAGCAGCGCGTACTGAACGGTGCGCTGTTCGCGCTCGGAGTGATCTTGGTACTGCTCCTGCCGGTGAGCTTAACCGCGGTCGCTCATGGAAAACGGGCCGACAACCAGGCGCTGCGCGACGCCTCCGACAACATCGCCGACCACTTGGATAGCATCCAGCGTGCCCAGCTCGACAAGGCTGCGACGCTCGAACGCTACGCCAGGCCGGCCCCACCGCTTGCGCCGTTTCTCGCGGGCTTGGCTACCGAAACGGGCGTCGAAATTCCAGAAAGCCAGGACCGACAGGGGATCCCTCACGGCAAAAGATATACGGAGCGCACGACCAAGTTCTCGTTGCACAAAGTAGGGATGCTCAAATTATCCAAGTTCATGGAGCGCATCGAGCAGTCCGGCAACCCGATCACGATCTCGTCCTTGAACATCCGCAAGCGTGCGGATCCACCCGACCAATACGACGTCGAGATGGTCGTGAGTGCGTTCGAGCGTAGCTCGGCGCCTGATAAGTCAAAAAAGGCTGACGCGGCGCCCGGTACCGACGAGGCGAAGCCGTGACCGCGAGGTACAAGCGGATCTTGGTTTGGGTCGGCTACGGTGCCTTTTATCTGTTTGCCTTGCTGCTGTTCGGGTACTGGACTTTTCCATTCGACCGCTTACGCACACGCATCCAAAACGAATTCAACGCCAGTCAAACCGGAGTGAATCCGCTCACGCTGAGGCTTGGACATCTGAGCTCCTACTGGTTCAGCGGCATCCAAGCGGACAACGTCGATCTGGTTTCGCCGCCCAGCACCCCTTCCGTGGAAGACGCGGGAACGCCTACTAAACCGAAAGTAATGCGCATCGATTCGGTGCACGCGCGCGTCTCGCTGCTCCGCTTGTTGTTCGGGACCACGCACGTGAACTTCGGAGCTGACGCCTTTAGCGGGCGCATCAGTGGGTACACCTCGGACGCGGACGGCGGTCGAAAGCTCGACGTGGAGATAGAGGGCGTGGGCCTTGCGGACGCGCCCATGATTGCCGATTTGGTCGGGCTGCCGGTCGCCGGTCAGGTGTCCGGCGAGATCGAGTTTTTACTGCCCGAGGGCAAGCTGAGTAAAGCGGAAGGCAAAGTGGATTTGAAGCTCTCTGGACTTTCTGCGGGCGATGGCAAAGCCAAGGTTTTGAACGCGATCGCGCTGCCGAAGATCGAGGTGGGTGACCTGACGCTGCTGGCAACGACGGCGGCTGGCAACCTGAAGATCGATCAGCTCGGCGCAGCGGGTAAAGACTTGGATCTGCAGGGCGAGGGCAGCGTCCGTTTACGTGACACGGTCGACGCCAGCGTGCTCAGCCTGAACGCTCGTTTCAAGTTCAGCGACAAGTTCACGAACAAAGACGACATGACGCGAGGACTGTTCGGCGCGCCGGGAGGCGCGGTGCCCGGGCTCTTCGATTTGGTCCCGCAAAACAAGCACGCCAAGCGCACCGACGGCTCGTACGGCTGGCGTATAAACGGCACCTTCTCGCACCCGACTTTTTTCCCGGCTGCGTCTGCCGGCGACTTCGCCAAGGCCGCACGCTAAGTCCAATCAGCCCAGTCAGCTATCGACCGAGACACGCAGCCGGTGCCTGATCTCGAAGTATTCCGAGCTCACAGCGAACAGCGCGAGCTCCTTGAACCGTTCGTCTGGACTGACCGCGCTCGAGCTCTCGTCGGATGCCTTGACGACTTGAATCGACGTCTCGAGGTCATGAGACAGCACGAAACCTGCCCGATCCGCGGTCATATCGACGGCCGCGACCCACCTTTTCAGGTCGAGCGCGGCGCCCGAGGTCAATAGCTTCGCGACCACGGTGGTCAATTGGTCACGCATTTGCCCAACCAAACCCACTTCGAGCGCTTGGTAGGCCTCGTTCACCGCTCCTTCCAGCTCCGGTGACACCGGGAATTGCGGTGAAGTGAGCTTGATAGCGGCAAAAAACCAGGATCTGAGTGCGGTGCCCGAGCCCAACAGATGGCGCAGATAGAGCCCTGGCCTGAAAAAAGTCAGCTGACGCCCAGCTATGAATGCCGCCGGCTGTAACGGTACATCGGGTCTCAGCGCCGTTCTACCCAAGATGAGCGACGGCTGACTCGCAAACAAGAAGGAAATGCCGCCTGGGTCATTCGGGTTCTCGTACGCTGGCGGCACGGCGGTGCCGAGCACGCCCGCGGCATAATAGAGACTCTGACACACCGGCGCGGTGTGGCTCGCCACGTCCAGCGCATAGCTCGGATCGTAGCCGAGCTCCTGAATCGTCTGACTGCGCCGCGCGACGACGACGGGTTCGATCAGCGCAAACACGCTGGTGAGCAGCGTGTCGGCTTCTGCATGCATCAATAGGTCGAGCCAATCGTCTTCGGATAGCGCGGCCTGCGCGGGGGCGGCGGTGTCGGAACGCATGCGCTTGTAAAACCGCTCTTCATCCGGCTCGGCCAGGTTCAACACCGTCAGGGCTTGGCATAAGCACCAGGAGGCGTCGGCACGTTTGGTTTCCGTGTACAGGCGCCGAAGCGTCTTGTACGAGTCCTGTCGATAGGGATTCTGGCGGAGGAGGATCGCCTGAGCCGCGATGGCCTTGTCTAGATAACGACCGGGATCGGTAACGTATAGGTTGCTCAAGTGCTCGGTGCGTTCCCGGTTGTCTGGCTCGAGGGTCTCCGCTGCCTCCAGTGCATCGATGGCTAGATCGATCTGGCCCATGTCGAGCTCGTAGAGCTCGGCGAGCGCGCTGAAGCTTTGCAACATGCCCGGTTGATCGTCGGACTCGCTCGCGAGCGCGAGCTTCTGTTTCAGTAGGCGTTCGACGCCCGAGTGATTGGCTCGCGCCCGCTCGAGCTCGACGGCCTCGTTCAGAGCCTTATCGAAGCCCGGCTCGAGCGCGAGCACCTGCTCGTAAAAGTCCAGGGCTCGCGCTGGATCGCCGATTTGCCGGGCGGTGACGATCGCCGCGGTATGCAGGTACTTGACCTTCTGCTTCGGGTCATCGACGAAGTCAGCAAGGCGCAGCACGACATCGACCAGCTTGTTCCAATCTTTGTCCTCCCCGTAAAGCTGCATCAGTTTCGTCAACAAACGGCGGTTGTTGGGGCGTTCGTCGAGGGCGGCCACGAAGCTTTTCGTCGCTTGGGCCCGGTCGTTCAACTTGCCGGAAGCAATATCGCCCACGTCAATCAAGAGTTGAATGCGCTCATCACCGCCGGCAATATCCAGATGGCGAGTCTTGATTTTGCTGCATTCCAACCAGTTTTCCTGCGCCTCATACACGCGCGCGAGGGCCACGAGGGGCTCGGGGGCTCTGGGATCCAAATCCGCCGCCTCCTTCAAAGGCGCGAGGCTGCCTTCTAGATCGCCGGCTCTTCGCCGCGCTTCGCCGTAGCGATACGCGGCTTTGGCTCGGCCTTCGCTAGGCATGGCCGCGCCGAAGCGAGACAAGAGGTCGTGATACAGCTCGCCCGCGCGTTTCGGCGAGCCATGCTCGAAAGTGACGAGCGCCACCCGAGCCAGTGCGTCCGAGTCGTCGGGCGCGATGCGCAACAAGGTGTCCATGGGCAGCAACGCTTTTTCGGTCGAGCCCGTTTGGCTCAGCGCATCGACATACCGGACGAGGAGCCGCGCGGCGGCCGTCTTTTCGAGTGACTCGGCGCGGCCGGCGACGAGCTCGTAGTACGTGGCCGCCTCCATGAAGCGTTTGGCGTCGAATGCGATGTCTCCAAGGACGGTCAGGGCGTCGAGATTTGCGGCATCGAGTGCCAGCGCCCGCTTGGCCGCTTCTTCCGCGCGCTTGTCGTCCTTGAGTCTTTCTCGCGCAAAACTCGCGATCTGTCCCGTGAGCCGCGCCTTTGCGACAACTCCCACCGTGTGCAAGAGCTCCTGCTCGAGTATGTGAACGGCTGCACTCAGATCCCCGCTCGCGGTGTACGCTTCACGTAGCGCTACCGCGGACGTCGAATCCTTCGGGTTTGCGTCGAAGGCGCGCTTGTAGCGCTCGATAGCGCCGTCACGGTCCCCGCGCGCCTCGAGCACCTTGGCCGCGCGAATGTAGTGTTCGGCCTTTGCCTCGGCAGTCGGGGCCCGGTTGGCTAACGCGTCCAGCGCCGACAGCGCGGCGTCGGCATCACCGGCCGCCTCCCGCAGGCGTGCCAAAGCCTCCAAGGCCCCAGGGTGGTGCGGATCGATCTCGAGGACGGCCTCGTACGATTCCATCGCACGCTCGGGCGAGCCGATCTGGTCCGCAAGTAACCTGGCGCGTTGTAGGAGCAGCGCCAGCCGACGGGGGCCCTCGGTGATCTGTTTTAGTTGTTGCTCGTACAACCTCGCGACATCCTCCCAGCGCTCCAAGCTGCGGTAGTGGCGGACCAGCGAAATGAGCGCGGCTTCCTGCGCCGGATCCAACGCGAGCACGCGCTCGAGCGCTTCAGCCGCCCGTTCGTGATCGAGAAATTCTTCCTCGTAGACCGCGGCCATGCGCTCGAAAAGGACGACTTTTTGCCTGGGTGTTGCCGCGACCTCGACTTGTCGATCCAGATTTGCGAGCAGGTCCTGAAAACGCCCCTGCTTCGAGTACAATCGGTCCAGCCCGCGCAGGGCTTCCAGGCTCGAACCGTCGACGGCGAGTGCGGCTCGAAATCGCTCGATGGCTTGACCGTCGTCGTTCAGGCTCGTCTCGAACAATTCGGCGATCCGACACAAGGTTTGCTGCCGCTCTTCGCCGCGTTGCACATCCGCCCGGTACTGCAAAACCTGCAGCAGCCCACGGAAGTCGCCGGTGCGCTGGTAGATGCGGGCGAGCGCTTCGCTCGCCCTGGGCTGCGCTGGATCTTCACTCGCGATCTGTTCGTACAGCTGACGGGCACTTTCGGTGTCGTTCAGACGTAGCTCGAGGACCTCGGCGGCCTGGGCACGTAGCTCGCGCGCCTCTGCCGGCATAGCGGCGTCCGCGCGCTGGGTCAGCACTACGCCGAGCTCCGACCACTGTTGAGCCTTCTCGTAGATCTGCGTCATGGCCCGGAGCGACTGATCGTCAGCGGGGTCGCTGGCGAGCACGGCCTGAAAGCAGGGCAGTGCCAGATCGGGTCGCCGTAATTTCTCGACGTACCACTGACCGGCGCGGTTCCAGATCGCTCGTCGAATCTCGGGCGCGGCGTCCTCGTCCTGTGCGCTGGCAGCGCAATTTGCGAGCACCTCGTTCCAGGCTTGCTGACTAGTGCCGGCGAGCCGTTCGATCTCGACGCCGAGTCTCGGCTGGCTCGGATCTTCACACAGCGCCTGTGTATAGGCGACCAATGCCTGTTCGGCGTCTTTCAGCTCGGTTGCATAGAGCGTACCTATTTCCGAGAGCGCGCGTGCACGCTCCGCCGCGCTGGCGGAGTTTTCAGCGCGGGCGAGCAGCATCTCCACCACTTCCTCGAACTTGCCGAGGCGCCGACGTGAGTCCTCGAGCCCGCCCAATGCCACGTTGTCGTCGGGGTCGAGCCGCACGATTTGCTCGTACACGCTTTCGGCGCGATGCAGATCGAAGTCGCCGGCGGCCAATAGTCGAGCGGCGCGAAACAGCAGGCTTTTCGCGGCTTCCTTTTCGGCATCGCCTGGAGGGATGAGCTCCGCGGCGCGCAGCAGGCCCTCAACCACGAGCGCTGGGTCCGCGCCCGATTCGACGCTGCTGTCGAGGGCCAGCGCCGCGTCTTCGTCGTTCGGTGTTTCCAGTAGAGCATCGATCCTTGCATTCAGCTCGGTGCTCGAAAGGAGGAGGTTTGGTTGCGGCGGGACCGAGGGCTTGATGGCATCGAAAAGCGCGAGCACTTCGCTCGCGCTTTTTGGGCGCCGTGCCGGATCCTTGTTCAGCAGCCGCAACACGAGCTCGTCGAGCTCAGTCGGGACCCAACCGCGTGGAGCGAGGCGGCTGGGTGGCGGCGGCTCGACGCTGAGCTGCGCGACGGCAACTTCGAGGGCGGGCCGGTCGCCGAACAGCGGCTTGCCGCTCAACATCTCGTACAGCATCGCGCCAAACGAATAGACGTCGCTCGCTGGATCTGCGGCAAGACCGCGGATCTGTTCCGGGGACGCAGTGCGCAGCGAGCCGACGGTGGCAAGTTGCTCATTGCCGCCGTCGAGCACCCGGTAGCGCAGCCGATCGAAGCCTGCGTCGACGAGCAGCACGTTCTCCGCCCCGTCGGCGGGTCGGCTGACCAGCACATTGGCGAGCCGCAAGTCCCCGTGTGCGATGCGCCGAGCGTGTAACGCGGCCAGCGGCCGTAGAATGCCCCGGATCAGGGCCCTCGCACTATCGATGTGTAAAGGGCCGCCCTGGGCCACGCGCTCGGCCAAAGGCTCCGCCTCCACCACCGCGTGCGACACGACGACGAGATTTCCGATCCTACGAGCGCTCAGCTCGCGTGGCAGTCCAGCGTCCTCGATCGGGCTTATCAGGCGCATCGCGGTAAGAAAACGCTGCACGCCACGCTGATCCCGCATCGCCTCATAGCGCAGCACTTTGACGCGATATGCGGAGCCACTCTGGCTGGCAAGATATGAGATACCCAGGCGGCCTTCGCCCAACTTGCGAATGATCGAGTACGGCCCTAGCTCGGCGCCCGGTTCCAGCTCCGCGTCGAGCGCGACCCCCTGGATGCCCAGCTCGGCGACTTTCGGGTTCACCTCCGTACGGGTCGCAAGCAGCGCGTCGCACAACGCCTCGATCGCGTCGCGCTCGAGGCAATGCCCGATCAGCGCACCGGCAAAAGATGCCTTGGCCGCCGCGCCGCCTACGTCTTCGGGTTCGAATCCCAAGACGTCCCGGCTCAGCTTCAGCAAACCAGGGAGATCGTACAGTCGCTCGAGCTCCGCGCGCAGGATATCTGTGTCGGTCATGTTAATTTTTGTCGTCTCAGACCATCAGCGCTCGGTAGGAAGGGCTGGAAAGCACTGCCATCCGACGAGGCTAATGGCCGGCGACCATAGCCGATTTCTGGCCCTGTCTCAGCGCTTGTGAGACCTTCCCGAGGTGAGCTCCGGATCCCTTTTCGTGCAACGGGTAATGCCCCTGGCGGTCTTGGCCGTGGCCGTGATTTCGGTCCCCATGTTGATGTTGTCCGCGGCCGGATGGCCCCGATTACAGAGCCTGCGGGAGGAAAAAATGCGAGCCGATCAGGAGGTGTCGCGGCTCTCACAGGATATCTGGGAGTTACGCGCGGAGGTGGCTCGCATCAAGGATGACCCGGCCGCAGTCGAGCGCGCCGCGCGCGACGAGCTGGGTTTGGTCCGGCGCACCGAAGTCGTGTTTCAGTTTCATGACTGATTGCCTTGCGGTTGCTGCCACGCCCTAATGCGAGCGATGGACGCGCGCGGCTCATGCTCGAGAGCGACGCCTACGGGAGTCGATTCAGCGACTAGGGGCGGGGAGCCGCGCCGAGGCGCGGCGGTCGCCGGCTGATGAGTGGTACTCGCCAAGCCAGCGCTCGAGGCGCGTTTCAGCCGCTTCCTGCGAGAGCCCGCTACGCTGCGCTAGAAACGCGACGAAATCGGCCGGGAGCGATTCAGAGTTGGTATGTAAGCTCATTATGACAATCAATGATGGCGAGACGTGGGGTCCGCTGACCGGGCTCGATGAAGCACGGTTCATGCCAGTGAGCTGAATCAGTCTGCGCGTGCACCACGCGACGATCGAGCCGACGAGGGGCCAGTTCGACGCGGACGATGGGCAGGCGGAGCCGCCTGCCATGGCAAAAATAGACACCATGTCCCCCGCCGCCGCGCCACAACCCTCGAGCGCCGAGGACTCTGCGAGGACACGTTGATTTGCAAGCACTGCCAACGCCGGCTCCGGCGCTCCGAATCAAGGAAAGCGGGCTTGCACGCCACCCTGCAGCTCGAGCTCGCTGTGAATCGAGCGCAGAACTCCAGTAGTGAGGCCGGCGTCAACGAAAACACCGACATATTTTGCAAAGTCGAACTGAGCTCCGGCCGCCAGGTGAATCAGCAGGTCATTTTTATACGCGGGGCGGTTTCGCCGATAGTCCGCGGCGCTCCCGCCGTGCTCGAGCTCCCATGCCAATGCCGGCTCGACGAAGATTTTGAGCCTCGAATCGCTCATCGTGTAAATGCGTGCGCCCGCGCCGACCACTTTCAGCGGCAGGGTATCGGTCTCGACCTCTCGAGCGAGTCCGAGCCTAAGGAACAGGTAGGGCTCGACGAAGTCGAGCGGCGCGAAGCTCAACGCGAGATCCATAGCCAAGGGCGCGCCATGGCCACAGAACTTCTGCTGATCTTTCCCTGCTTTGTCCGCCTTGTATGCCGCACACAGGGGCGACTGATCATAGCGGAGGATCATGTTGTAGCCGCCGACCAAGCCAGCGCGCAGACCGAACTGCAGGCCATGCCCGAAATAGTCGGCATGTTCGGTGCGGACGCCTGGTTCGGCACGAGGCGGGCGGGTGGCGGGTTCGTCGCCGAGCGCTGGTACTACGAAGGAGATCGATAGACCGAGGACCGCCCAGGTAAATCGCGCTTCCAAGCCCCAGACCGTAAACGATCTGGCTGCACATCGCTATCGCAGCGGCAGCACGCTCGTTCGCTAGCGTTTAGCGCTTCGGGCGCTGCCCGCCATCGTCCAGTCGCGTTCGGCGCCGAGCGCGACCCAGGTCAAGCCGACGGGGCCTCCGCCGGTGTTCACCGTAAGTTGTTTCTGACCATTCCAGGCGCTGGCGGCTGGTAACGCGAGCGTCGGCTCGGCGCGCAATTTGACGAGGTCGCCTGGGTCGCTCACGAGGGCCAAAATCCCGAGACCGGCAAGCATGGGCACGATGCCGCTCGGAACATGTGACGCGATCACCGCGCGCACGGTCTCGCACAGCTCCGGGGCTCGCCTCGCTAACCAACGCACGTCGTCCAAGGACTCGAGCACCAGCACGCTCGCAGTCGTAGGCTTGCCGCGCTTCGATACGATGGGCAACGTTTGCGCGTGGTCGTACGGGTAGGCCTTTGGTACGTCGATGGCGCCCTGTTTCCCAGCCTCGGCTTCTTTGGCTTTGCTCTTCGCCTTGCGCACGATCAATACGTCGTCCGTGGGCAGGGTGCGCGGGACCGTGACGCGTACCGGTCGTTTGAACGAGCGCGGGTCGCCCACCGTCCCGGTAGCCACCGAGAATGCGAGGGTCTCGGCGGATGCGACCACGAAGCGCTGCGCGCTGACTGGGAAGCTCGGCTCCGGATCGAACGTGCGCAGTGAAACTCCGCCGTCATTCGGCGGTGGATACAATTCACCCGTAACCAGCCGCGGGTCGGGCTCGAGCAAGCGCGCTCCGGTCGCCACCAAGTCGACGAGCGCGCCGGACTGCGCGAGCACTTCCAACGCTTGCCGGGACGGCGGAGCCACCAGCAGGTCGAGCTTCGGGGGAACTCGTTTGCTCTTAAGCAAAGCCGCGGCTGCCAGCAGGTCCCGTAATGACGCCCCCGAGTCCCCGCCGAGGATCACTTGGCTCACCGGCTTGCCCGCGATCTCCCGCACTGGTTTCACGACGCCGTCCTCATCCAGCACCAGCGGGTCTACTGCCGACAAGTCCACGCTGATGACGTCATCGCAGGGCGCGCCCGGATCCGGCAGTAATCCGCGGTGAGCCTTCGAGCGACGTTGATCACGCAAGTAGACCTCTGTCTTCTCATCGCTCACGAACACGGCCGCCGCCGCGCCCAGCATGGGCGCAAGCGCCGCCAGCACAGCGCGGTCTGAAACAGAGAGGAGGCGCGCGCTGGGCCCGGCAAATTCGATCACTACGGGCGCTTGGTATTCCGTGTCCACCCGAAGAATTGTTTCCGCGAGGCCGCGGCGCATCAGCTCCAACCCGACGTCCCTCACGCACACGAACGGACGCACCCGTCCCGAAAGCAAAATCTGCACGCTGCGCGGCGGGCGCAAGAGCACGTTGCCCGTTACCAACGCTTCGGCTAACTGCGAAGGCGGTACGACCAAGGTCAGCATGCCGGCACCGCCGACCGAAGCCAGGCGAGGCTCGTCCGTGAGCGCAAGGCGCGCCGGGCTCCCGAAGCGCTCGAGGTGCACGGCGGCGGGGAAGCCGATGCCGGGTCGAGCGATCAGCATGCCGAGGTTCAGTGCGTCCTTCGCACCGCGCAGGCTCAAGCCGGGCGCTACGTCCGAGAGAGCGGTGACGCAGCGCGTGTCATAGGCAATGGCCACCTCCACCGCGCACTTCTTGGCCGTTGAGAGCACCGGCTCACAGAGCGTGCGATCGGGTTCTCTCGCGAGGACGACTTGGTCGACCTTCACCCGAACGAGATCTCCGTTCAGGTTTGGATCATCCGCGCGCCCGGCGAGGATCTTCTGGGTCATGGTGCGGGGCGGATCCCCCGCTCGCGCACGCATCGGAGTGCTCGGAAAGTAGCCGCTCGGCCCGAGCAGGGTCAAGGACCGCGGCACGGCGCACGGCCGTTACGGCGATTCGCCCGGCTTTAGCGCGGCCGCAAGTACTGCCGGCCGGCGGGTGAGGCGCCGGCTTCGCGAGGAGCGTGGTTCGGCCCGATGGCCTGTAAGATTTGCTTAATGTTTTCGCGCTGCGAGGCGGAGGCTGCACTTCGAAAATTCACTTGCGAGGGCAATCCGGGCTAACCTGACCCCATGTTCAAAGAGGCGTTGCAGAGCGTCGTAGAAGGCACGGACGGCGGCATCGCGGGGCTGCTCATGGACTTCGAAGGCATCCCACTGGAAAGCTACACCAAGGCCGACGCGGCGATCGACATCGAGACGGTCGGCGCCGAAGTCAGCGTCGTCGTGAAGGGCATCCAGCGCGCCACCGAGATGCTCGACGCGGGCGAAACCAGTGAAGTGTCGTTCAAGAGTGACAAGATGATCACACTGATCCGCATCGTCACAAAAGGCTATTTCGTCGCTCTCACGCTCTCGCCCGACGCCAACTTAGGCAAAGGGCGCTATCTGCTGCGCCTCCTCGCGCCCAAGCTGGCCGAGGAGCTCGCGGCCTGAAGTGGCGGACGCGAAACGAAAGCCGCGGGGGGGCACCCTGTCCGTCGTTCCCGACGCGCCAAAAATTCGGGCACGCAGCGCCGTGCGTGTGCTGGTCGTGAGCGGACCAAATCTCGATCGGCTCGGCAAGCGCGAGCCGGAAGTTTACGGCTCGGTAACGCTCGGCCAGATCCACGAGTTGCTCGGCGCGGCCTCGACGTTGCGTAAAGCCGTAGTGGAGTGTCGGCAGAGCAATCACGAAGGCGCGCTGATCGATTGGGTCGGGTCGGCGAGCGACGATGGCTTCTCCGGTATCTTACTGAATCCCGGGGCGCTGACTCACTACTCGTACGCGCTCTACGACGCGATCAAGGGTTCGAGCATACCGGTGGTGGAGGTCCATCTTTCGAATCCGGACGCGCGCGAGGCCTTTCGAAAAGAATCGGTGATCGCCCCAGCCTGCGTCGGCACCGTCGCTGGCTTCGGCGCCGCCTCCTACACGTTGGCTCTGACCGGCCTCCTCGACCGCTTGCAACCGAGCTAAATCCCGGCTCGTGGTCGTGGGCGATGTCGCGGCGGGTCGGAGGCGCGCAAGCTCGTTCGCAGTTGTCCGCCGGGCGCGCCCGCCATACGAGTTGCGACATGCGATTCGTGTGCGCTAACTTGCCGCTCCCTCGAGCGCCCCGATGCGATTCGGAACGCGCCAGGGCCCGTTTCGGCGGGGCCCTCTCTGCACAGGAACTTTTTGCACCATGCAGCTTCCGCTTGATGAGCTTCAAAGTCTGCTGAAAACGCTCGATGAGGGCGGCGCGTCAGAGTTCGAGTACGAAGACGAAAAGATTCGCTTGAAAGTCGCGATGGTACGCGGCCAGGCTTCCGCTTCGAATTCATCCGGAGGCTCGCCGTCTTCGACAGTTGCCGCCATGCCTGCGGTCTTCGCTGCGCCCGCCGCAGTAGCGGCGGACCCGAACGTGGTGTTCGTGACCTCGCCGTTTGTCGGGACTTTCTACCGCGCACCGTCGCCCGAGGCGGAAGACTTCGTGCCCGTGAACGGCTCGGTCAAGCAGGGTCAAACCCTGTGCATCATCGAAGCCATGAAACTGATGAACGAAATCGAGGCCGAATTCTCGGGCATCGTGCTCGAGGTGCTCGTAGAGAGCGGCAAGAGCGTCGAGTTCGGGCAGAAGCTATTCAAGATCAAGAAAAGCTGAGAAGCGCGACGCCACGATGTTCAGAAAAGTCTTGATCGCCAATCGCGGTGAGATCGCGATCCGCGTAATTCGCGCCTGTCGAGAGCTCGGCATAGCGACCGTAGCCGTTCACTCCGAGGCGGACGCGCACGCGCTCCACGTGCGCTTTGCAGACGAAGCGGTGTGCATTGGCCCACCGGCGGCGTCGCTCAGCTACCTCAATATTCCGGCCATCATCAGCGCCGCCGAGATCACGGCGGCGGACGCCATTCATCCCGGGTACGGCTTTCTGTCCGAAAGCACCAAGTTCGCACAGGTCGTCGAACAGTGCGGGCTGAACTTCATCGGTCCATCGTCCGAGTCCATGTCTCAATGGGGAGACAAGCTGCGCGCGCGCGACGCAGCCATGAGATTCGGATTGCCGCTTTTGCCCGGCAGCACGGCGTTGACCAGCTTCGAGCACGCCGAATCCGAGGCCAAACGCGTCGGTTACCCCGTGATGATCAAAGCGCGCGGGGGCGGGGGAGGCCGCGGCATGCGCGTCGTGCGATCTCAGGCGGAGGTCCGCCGGGCCTTCGAGTCGGCCACGGCCGAGGCCATGAACGCGTTCAAAAATCCAGAGCTGTACCTCGAGCGCTTCGTGGAACGCCCGCGGCACATCGAGTTTCAAGCGCTCGCCGACAAACACGGCGGGGTGTGGACGTTGGGCGAGCGTGAATGCTCGCTGCAGCGCAAAAATCAGAAGCTCGTCGAAGAGTCGCCCAGCCCCAACATGGACGACGACCTCCGCGCGACGATGAGCGAGGTGATTCGCAAAGCAATCCGGGAGACCGGCTACACCTCGCTCGGCACGCTCGAATTTCTGATGGACGAGGACAAATCCTTGTATTTCATGGAAATGAACACGCGCGTTCAGGTCGAGCACCCGGTGACGGAAATGGTGACCGGCGTCGACTTGGTGGTCGAGCAAATACGCGCCGCCGCCGGCGAGAAACTGACGCTGCCCGACACCAGTCTGTGGAGATTGCGTGGCCATGCCATCGAGTGCCGGATCATGGCTGAAGACCCGCGTACGTTCGCGCCCTGGCCTGGGAAGATCCTGGAATATCATCCACCCGGCGGAGCGGGAGTCCGCGTCGATTCGGGTGTGTTCGGCGGTTGGACCGTGCCCCCGCATTACGATTCGTTACTCGCCAAAGTCATCGTGCACGCGCCGACGCGCGAACAAGCATTGACGCGAATGCTGCGCGCCCTCGACGAGTACATAATCAGTGGCATTCGTACCAACATCGACCTTCACAAGCAGCTGCTCCGCTTGCCCGAAGTGATGGAAGGCAGGATGACTACTCGCACCGTCGAAGAATTCATGGCATCGCGCGCCAACGCCAATTGAGCCTAAGCAGAGCACTCTCACATCGACGCGCTGGCGCCGGGGGGTGCAAAGAGGCTACGCGCGCAGACGCACCGGCCTTCACCGAACCTGGGTCACGGCGCGGTCACGGGCGAGCGCGGTTCGTAGCGGCCTTTCGCCCGACGTTCTCGGCTCGAAAAGCCGAGGGGCACTCGGCGTTCACCGGGCAGGCCGCGCAGGCTGGCTTACGCGCCGCGCAAATCCTTCGACCATGAAAAATCAACGTATGTGAGAGCATGTCCCAGTCGCGCGCGGGAAACAGCGCCATGAGGTCGCGCTCGATGTCCGCGGGCTCACGCTGCTTCGTCCAGCCCAAGCGCTGGCTTATACGTTGCACATGCGTGTCGACCACCACGCCTTCCGGCGTTCCGAAGGCCACGCCGAGCACGACGTTTGCGGTTTTGCGTCCAACACCGGGCAACCGGATCAGCTCGTCCAGCGTGCGGGGCACCTCGCCCCCATGTTCGGTGAGCAGGCGCTGACATAGCCCAATCACGTTCCTGGTCTTCTGCCGGTACATTCCGACCTTGCTCAGCACGAGCTCGACCTGAGACGGCTCGGAGTTGGCGAGAGCCATCGGAGTCGGCCAACGCTCGAACAGCTCGGGAGTGATTTTATTGACCATCACGTCGGTGCTTTGCGCCGACAGCACCGTGGCCAGGATCAACTGAAACGCGCTTTTATGATTCAGCTCGCAATGTGCATCGCTATGCCGAGCCCGCAGCTTGTCGTAGGTGACGGCGACCTGCGCGGGGTCGAGGCGCGGTCTGCGTTGCGGCCGCGACTTTTTAGCGGGCGCGCGTTTAGCGGCGGCGGGCTTGGCGGTCGCCCGGGATAGCGTTTTGACTGACGCCCGTATTACTCGCCGCTCAGGCGTCTTCTTCGCCGCCATCGCCCGTATCTTCCGTATCGTTCAGAAGCGTGTTGGCGGGGGACGTCCCGCCGCTGTCAGACTCTCCGCTAGCGGGCGGCACACTGTCACGAGGCCCCCGACTGCCGCCTTCTTCGAGCGGTTCGTCGCCTTCGGCTTCTAGCGCTGCGCCATCGCGGCTTTCGCCGATTGGCTCGATGGCGACCACACGCTCGTCCTCGCCGACGCTCATCAGCTTGACACCCTGAGCGTTGCGGCCAGTTTCGCGAATGCCTTCGATGGGCGTTCGAATGGTCTGCCCGCGATCGGTGATCAGCATCACCTCGTCCTCTGGTTTCACCATCGCGATTCCCACGACCGGTCCGTTGCGGTCACTACAATCGATCAAAATGATGCCTTTGCCGCCGCGGTTTTGGCTGCGAAACTCGTCGATAGGCGTGCGCTTACCGTAGCCGCGCTCGCATACCGCGAGCACGAATTTGCGTTCCGCCTCCGTACGCGCCAAGCCAACGACCTCGTCGGTGGGCTCGAGCTCGATCGCCTTCACGCCGGCGGTGTTTCGGCCCATGGCGCGCACCTGTTGCTCGTCGAATCGAATGCTCTGACCGAGCTTCGTGGCTACGAAAAACTCGGCGGTGCCGTCGGTGACGATGGCGGTAAAAAGCTGGTCGTCGTCGGCGATTTTGACACCGATGATGCCCTTGTCGCGAAAATTTTCGTACTCCAAGAGCTCGGTCTTCTTGATCTGACCGCCGCGCGTGATGGTCGTTACGTATTGGCCGGCTTCGACCTTGTTGACGGGCGTAATGGCCGCGATCTTTTCATCGCCTTCCATCTCGATGAAGTTCACGATCGCGCGGCCCTTGGCGCCGCGCGCGGCTTGCGGAACCTCGTACACCTTCTTTACGTAAACCTTGCCGCGGCTGGAAAAGAAAAATACCAAGCTGTGTGTCGAGGCAATGAACAGCTGGTTCAGGAAATCGTCGTCGCGGGCCTCCATGCCCTTGTTGCCCTTGCCGCCGCGCTTCTGCGCTCGGTACGTCGACACCGGAGTGCGCTTGATATAACCGGAGTGAGAAATGGTGACGACCATGTCCTCTTCTTGGATCAGGTCTTCGATCTGAATCTCGGCTTCGTTGTCGATGATCTCGGTTCGGCGCTTTTCGCCGTGCTTGGTCTTGACCTCTTCCAGCTCCTTGACGATGACCTGCATCAACAAGTGCTCTTCGGCCAAAATTGCGCGCAGGCCCGAGATTTGATCGGATAGCGTGCCGTACTCGGCGGCCAGCTTGTCTTGTTCGAGCCCCGTCAGGCGAGCCAAACGCATGTCGAGGATGGCCTTGGCCTGACGTTCGCTGAGTCGATAATCGTGCACGCGCGCCGCGGCCTCGACCTCTGCATCCGGGCGCCCGGCGCGCCGCACGAAGGCTTCCAGCCCTTTCAGCGGTAACGCCATCAAGCGCGCTTGCGCTTGTTCTGGATCGGGAGATTCGCGAATGGTCCGGATCACCAGATCGACCTCCGTGATGGCCATGCCCAAGCCTTCGACGAGCTCGCGCTGACCCTCCGCTCGAGTCATCTCGAAGCGCGTCCGCCGGCTGATCACTTCGCGGCGGTGCTCCACGAACCGCTCCAGGGTCTGCTTCAGGTCGAGCACCTCTGGCCGCGAGTCGACAATCGACAGATTGATGATGCCGAAGGACGACTGCATGTCGGTCAACCGATAAAGCTGATTCAACACCACTTGGGGGAACACGTCTTTCTTGAGCTCGAGCACTAGGCGCATTCCATCCCGGTCGCTCTCGTCTCTCGCTTCCTTGATGCCTTCGATGCGCTTGTCGCGCATCAGCTCGCCGATCTTGGCGTGGAGCCGGGCTTTGTTCACCTGATAAGGGATCTCGGTGACGACGATTTGCTCGCGATCATTCGAGCCCATCACCTTTTCGATCTCCACGCGCGCGCGCATGACGATGGACCCGCGACCGGTTTTGTAAGCTTGGTAAATGCCAGAGCGGCCGTAGATCATGCCGGCGGTCGGAAAATCCGGCCCCCTGACATCCAGCATCAAATCCTCGATGGAGGAGGCGGGCGCGTTGATCAGCCGAATCGTAGCGTCGATGACTTCCGCCAGGTTGTGCGGCGGAATGTTGGTCGCCATGCCGACAGCGATGCCGCCCGAGCCATTCACGAGCAGATTGGGATAGCGAGCCGGGAGCACCGTAGGCTCTTCGCCGGACTCGTCGAAGCTGGGCGTGAAGTCGACGGTCTCCTTTTCGATGTCCGCGAGCAGCTCCATCGCGATGCGGGCTAACCGGCACTCGGTATATCGGTAGGCCGCGGCGGGGTCACCGTCGACGGAGCCGAAGTTGCCTTGGCCGTCGATCAACATGTGGCGCATCGAAAAACTTTGCGCCATGCGCACGAGCGCGTCGTAAACGCTGGCATCCCCGTGCGGGTGATAATTGCCCAACACCTGACCCACGACCTTCGCGCATTTGCTGTACGAACCGCCGGGCGACAAGTTCAGATCACGCATCGCGAACAGGATGCGGCGGTGCACGGGCTTCAAGCCGTCACGCACGTCGGGGATGGCTCGCCCGATGATGACGCTCATCGCGTAATCCAGGTACGAGGTCCGCATCTCGTCCTGAATCCCGATTGGATGTTCCTGCGGATTACTCGAGCTTTCGTTTTCCAAGTTAGCTCCGAAGTAGCGCGGGAATGTTCCGGTTACAAGCGCTCACCAGGTAGCGAAATGAACTGTGTTTCTGTATTGATTCCAGCGGTTTATGCGTACCCAGAGAGGCCGTATCGGCGCGCGTTCATAGCGCCATCGCAGCGCGCGCAAGCACCGAGTCAGCCGGTCACACGCGGCGCCAGGCAACGAGTGCTTACTCGCATCGTCTCGCCCGGCGTAAGTTTCGGGTTCTGCGGACCGCGGGCGGTTTTAGAAGAAGTTTCCGATCGTAAACTCGAACACGCTCTTCTCTTCGAACGGGAGCGGGCGGAACGGAAAGCCCCATTCGAAGCGCAGTGGGCCGAGCGGAGAAAACCAGCGAATGCCGAACCCGTAGGAAGTCCGGAGCCGCGCGAGGCTGCTTATCCCGTCGAAGCATGGGCTCACGACTTGATATTGAATTGCTACACCGCCCGCCTTGCAGTAATTGTTCTCCAGGTTCCAGGCGTTGCCGGCGTCGGTGAAGAGCACGCCGCGAACTCCGACCGATTCCACGATCGGAAATTCGAGCTCCAGGTTTTGGAAATACTCGAGGTTTCCGCCGATCAGCGCGCCATTGGCGATGGGAGAGCTGTTAGGATCGGTGGTTTGGGTAAGGCCAACGCGGGGACCCACGGTGCGGAAGCGAAACCCACGCACATCGAGGATGCCGCCCAAGAAGAAGCGCGCGAAAATCGGCACACCTTCGCTGGACGGGCTCGTGACGTGGCCGGCCTCCATGTTCAGCTTCAGCACGAAGCCCGCGCCAATAGGGTAATAAAAGCGGCCAATGAAGCGGTGCTTGAGGAATCTGTTTTCGGATCCGAGGGCCGACGCGGCAAGCTCGGTCGAGCCATACAGATAGACGCCACTGGTCGGGAACAGTCGGTTGTCGCGCGTGTCGAGCGTCAGCGCGGGACGCAGGCTGGAGGTAAAACCGTCGTTGAAAAGATTCGCGAGCGGCAGCCGGGTAAACACGCTCACGGCGCTGCTCGTGCCGAGCAGCGTCGACGTCGTCTGCGTCGATACGCGGTCGACCTCTGCCGTGTAGGTGAGGGAAGCGTTCAGCTCGGGTTCGATCAGCGGATAGCCGAAGGTGAGGCCGCCGCCGCGGCTGGACTGCGAGAAGTCGTTGTAGACCCGCAGCTGGTCGTACAAATCCAAGCTGGTATTGAACAGACTGTCGAGGAAGTACGGCTCGAACAAGCGCACGCTCACCAGCTGCCGCAGGCTAGAGACCTGTGCCTGGAGGGAAAGGCTTTGGCCGTTGCCGAATAAGTTCGCCTGTTGAACTTGAGCGGTCGCAATGAAATTTTCGATGCTGGAAAAGCCCGCGCCGACCTGGAACGTGCCAGTCGGCTTCTCGCTCACCTCGATGTACACCGTCATTCTGTCCGGCGCCGAGCCAGCTTCGGTCGAAACGTCGACGCGCTCGAAGTAACCGAGGGCGGTGATGCGCCGCTTGGAGCGTTCGAGCTTCGTCTCGCTGAACAGGTCGCCTTCGGCGACCTCCAGCTCCCGACGGATGACCTTGTCACGGGTCTTGGAATTGCCGCGGATTTCGATACGCTCGAAATGCACGAGCGGACCGCGCTCGACCGGCACCGTTACGTCCACCTCGTGTGTGGTGGGGTCGAGCTGAGTGGCGGGGTTCGCCTCCACGTTTGCGTAGCCGTGATCCCGGTATAGCGTGCGAATGCTCTGCAGGTCGTCGAGCAGCTCGGCGCGATTGAAATAATCCCCGGCCTCGGCGCGCACCATCATGCGAAGATTACGGCGTCCGCCGATTGGCTCGACTTCGGTCCCGTTCGCGCCCTTTTCGTACACGCGCAGCTGGCGGATCTTGTAACGCGGGCCCTCATCGATCGTGATCGAGACTTCGATGCCGTTGCGGTCTGGAGTCAGCATGATGCGTGGCGTGCTGATCGAGACGGAGAGGTAGCCGCGGTCGTAGTACATTGCGCTCAAAACGGCGATATCGCGTTCGAACGCATCTTGGCGAAACGGCCCCCCCGAGCCGAAGGCGAAGAACCCGGCATTGCCGGTGAGCATCAACGATCGGAGCTCCTCGCTCTCGATGTGCTCGTTGCCGATGAAAGTGATGCGTCGGACACTTACCTGGCCGTGCTCGGTGATCTTGAACTTGACCTCCACCTCGTTGTTCTTCTGCGGCACCACCTCGTTCTGGACCTCCGCGAGGAAGTAGCCCTTCTCCGCGTACATATCGCGGATTTTCTGGACGGTGCGGCGTACCGCCGGCAAGCTGAGGATGGTGTTCGCCTTGAGCTCGATGCCCTCGTTCAGGTCGTCTTTCGAGATGTCCTCGTTGCCTTCGAAGGTGATGGTGGCGATGCTTGGCCGCTCACGCACGACGAAGCGTAACTCCACGCCTTCGTCGTGGCGGTCCAAGTCGACCTCGATGTCGTCGAAGAAGCCCGAGTTCCAAAGCTCGCGAACGTCCTGCGTCAACGTCTCGGGCTTGAACCGTTGTCCGACGCGTTCACGGATGTAGGTGAGCACGTCCTCGGGCGTCACGCGGCGATTGCCGGTGACTTGGATCCGCTGCAGTGGGAGATCCCGCGCCAGCTCCGCCTCGCCTGGCGGCAGCGCCGCTCCTGCCGGCGGCTCGCTCGGCAGCTCTGCCGCGTCCGCTTCTTTTTCATTGGGCTCGCTCGGCGCGGCGCCGGGGGACGTTGCCGCCGCTGGCGGCGTAGCTCCGGCCGAAGCGCGGGTAGCGGAGGTGGCTTGCCGTACTGGCCTCCCGGCAGCGGGGGCACCTTGGGCGAACGCAGCCGCCTCTGCTAGCAACGACAGCGCGAGAACGATGACGAAACGCGTCCACGCGTGGCAGCGGGCGGCAAGGATACGTTGCATTTGACCGTTCGAATCGAGCCTGCGGGTGCGTGCCAATGTCTGCTGCCGTAGTCTCGGGAGCGCCCGCGTAGCGCGGACCCAGGCTTGTCTCAAGCCGGACCGGAAAAAGCCAGGCAAAACCGTCCGAAAAAGTGATTTCTAGCAGAAACTGCGGCCTCCCAGTGTTGCGCTGGGCGCAGCGTGATGCCGGCACTCCCGCCTGCTGGCCGGATTGATCGACGACGGTGATTCACACGTCGAGGTCGCCGACGCCCACGTCGTCGGCCCGATTCATGATGAAGTTGAAACGGGCCGCCGGATCCTTGCCCATCAGCTCGCTCACGATGCGATCGGTCTCCAGGGCATCCGCGATGCTTACGCGCAACATGCGCCGCGTGCGCGGATTCAACGTGGTGTCCCACAATGTTTTGGCCATCATTTCCCCCAGGCCTTTGAAGCGCGTGATGTCGGCTTTGGTGTTGCCTTTCTGCTTTTCTTTCAGCAAACGATCGCGGTCGGCGTCGTCGGCTGCCCAGTAGGTCTCTTTGCCGAGATCGATGCGGTAGAGCGGCGGCATGGCGATGAACACGCGCTCTTGGCGAATCAGCTCTGGCAAATGCCGGTACAGGAAGGTCAAGAGCAGGGTGGTGATGTGGTGCCCGTCCGAGTCCGCGTCTGCCAGCAGCACGACCCGCTGGTAGCGGAGCTTGGCTAGCTCGAAGTTCGCGCCGATTCCGCAGCCCAGGGCCGTGACCAAGTCCGCGAGCTCCTTGTTTTCGATCACCTTGCCGACACTCATGCCCTCGGTGTTCAGCACCTTGCCTCGGAGCGGCAGGATAGCCTGCGTATTTCTGTCGCGGCCTTGTTTGGCCGAGCCACCGGCGGAGTCCCCCTCGACGATGAACAGCTCCGTGTTTTCGCGGTTGTGGGTCAGGCAGTCAGCGAGCTTCCCGGGCAGGGTCAGCCGGCCCCCGGTCGCACTCTTCCGAGACACGGCGTTCGATGCCGCTCGCGAAGCTTCACGTGCGCGCGCCGAGAGGATGATGCGCGCGACGATTTGTTCGGCCACCGTGCGGTTCGAATTGAGCCACTGCTCGAGCACGGGGCGGACCGCCGCGTCGACCAAAGACTGCACCTCCGGGTTGTTCAGCCTATCCTTGGTTTGACCCTGAAACTGAGGCTCGGCCACGAACACGCTCAGCACCGCCGCCCAACCCTCCCGGATGTCTTCCGCAGTCAGGCTCACGCCGCGCGGCGCAAGATTGTGCGTCTCGATGTAATTGCGTACGGCCTTTGCCACCCCTGCGCGAAGGCCGTTTTCATGCGTGCCGCCGGAACCCGTGGGGATGCCGTTCACGTAGCTTTTCACGACCTCTTCAGTGGCTTCGGTCCACTGAAACACGATCTCAAGCCGCAACTCGCCGTCTTTGTTGAGCACGAAGGGTACTTCGTGGGCGGGCTTGAAGTGGGCCTGGGCCAGGATCTTCTTCAGGTAATCGAGGATGCCGTCCTGATGGAAGAAAACGTCCTTCTTGCCGGTGGCCTCGTCCGTGAAGTTTACTTTCACGCCGCGATGCAAATAGCTGGCGATTTCCAGACGTTCACGGATCGTGTCCGAGTTGAAATCAGTCTTCGGAAAAACGGTCGGGTCCGGTCGGAAGAAGACCGTCGTCCCCGAGCCTTTGGCGGCTCCGAGCTTTTTCAGCTTGGACGTGACGACGCCACGACTGAACTCCATTTGCCATTCTGCACCGTCGCGCCTCACGGTCACTTGGACTTTGGACGAGAGTGCGTTGACCACCGAAGCGCCTACGCCGTGCAGGCCGCCCGAAGTTTTATAGTTGTCGCCCTCGAATTTACCGCCCGCGTGGAGGGTCGAATACACGATCTCCAGCGCGGATTTCTTGTGTATCGGGTGTAGGTCGACTGGAATGCCGCGTCCGTTGTCGCTCACTGTGACGGACTGCTTGTCCTTGTGCAGCGTCACGTTGATCTCGGTAGCGTGGCCGTTCATGGCCTCGTCCACGGAATTGTCGACGATCTCCCAAACCAAGTGATGCAGACCCGACGAGCCCACGCCGCCGATGTACATGCCAGGGCGCTTGCGCACGGGGTCGAGCCCCTCGAGTACCGTGATGTCTTTGGCCGTGTAGGTGGTCGCCATGGTGCTCGGATCAGTTGGAGAGGGGTTGGGGTGCGCTCGGCGTCTCGATCACGACGCGCACGAGCTTGCCTCGCTTGATCAGTTCTCGCCCCTTGCCGCCGCGACCGCTGCGCTCGAACTTGCTACTGGTGATGCGTTGCTCCCCGCCGAGCGAGGTCTCGAGCACCAACGCGTCTCGATCGTTGGCGACGGCTTTGAAGCCGATTAGCCCGTCTTCTTCCGCGGCGAGCTTGAGCAGCAGCACGCCCTTGCCTGGCCCCGACAGGTAACTCACTTCGTCGAGACCGCAGAGCAGGGCGCGGCCTTCCTTGCTGACTGCGATCACCGTCTCCTTGCCCCGGACCAGCGAGACGCCAACGACTTGTACGCCCTCGGGGAGGCGCGCGTAGCGCCGGCCGGTGCGCGTGCTCGGTTCGACGAACGGGCCAAGCCCGATACCGAATGCGTACCCGTCGCTAGTGCCGGCCACGACGTACGTCTTCGGTCGTTTTCCCTCGCGTTCGGCGACGTCACCGAGAACGCGCGCATCGAGCGAGTAACAAGCGACGATTTTTTCGGCGTCCTTGAGCTTGAACAGCTTCTGGATGGGCTCACCATAGCCGCTGGTGGCGGGCACATCTATCATTCGGCAGCTGTAGACTGTGCCGAAATTGGAAAAAAACGCGAGGCTTTCGCGGGTAGAGCCGGCGACACATGCCAGCACGGCGTCGCCTTCGCGAAGGCGAGTAGAGACCGGATCTTTGATCTCTTTCTGACGCTTGACCCAGCCGTCGGCCGTAAGCAGCACCACGTTGTCCTCGGCGACGATCAAATCCTCTTCCGTGAACTCTTGCTCGTCACTGACGGTTTCGATCAACGTGCGGCGCTTGCCATTTTTGCCGAATTTCTCGATCACCGCCGCGAGCTCTTGGCGGACGAGCCCCCAGCGGCCCTTGGACTCCTTTTCTTGGAGCAGCTCCTTGATCTCTCTGGAGCGCTTGCGCTTGTCTTTGAGCTCTTTCTGAATCACCAGGATCTCGAGCCGAGCCAAGCGGTACAGCTTGAGCTCCAGGATCGCATCGGTCTGCTCGGCGTCGAGCTGGAACTTCGCCATGATCTTTTGCGCAGCGTCGGACTTTCCTTCGGAAGCGCGGATCATCTTCAAGATCTGGTCGAGCGCGTCGAAGACCTTTTCGAAGCCCTCGAGTACGTGCACGCGCTTTTGCAGAGCGGCAAGCTCGTGGCCGAGGCGGCGCGTCACGACCTCGAGACGGAAATGCAGGAAGTGCCAGAGAATTTGCTGCAAATCGAGGCGCTCGGGGCGCCCCACTTCGGGGTTTTCGGTCGGAACCAGGCAGGTCAAATTCACCGCAAAGTTGGTCTGCAGCGGCGTGTGCTTGAATAGGTAGGCGAGCACTTTGTGCTCGTCCGCCTCCTTTTTCAGCTCGAGCTCGATCCGGACGTCGTCGGTCGACACGTCGCGCACGTCCAAGAGCATGGGCATTTTGCGGGAGACGACCACGTCCGCGATGCGCTCGACGAGCACGGATTTGTTGACGGTATACGGAATGCTGGTGATGTTCAGGGTCTTAGTGGCCTTGCCCTCGGACGCCAGCTCCCAGGTGCCGCGGACTTTGATCGAGCCCTGGCCAGTCTCGTAGACCTGCTTCAGCTCTTCGGAGCTTGCCACGATGTGGCCGCCGGTTGGAAAATCAGGGCCTTTGATGGTGCGGCAAAGCTCGCGCGACGTGAGCTGCTTGCCTTCGAGCAGCGCGTCCAACTGGCGAATCGCCGCGCCCACGACCTCTTCCGGATTGTGTGGAGGGATATTGGTCGCCATGCCCACGGCGATCCCGGAAGCACCGTTGATGAGCAGGTTCGGAATGGCCGAAGGCAGGACTACCGGTTCGGCCTTGGTCCCGTCGTAATTCGGCCGAAAATGCACGGTGTCTTCGTCGATCTCGGTCAGGATCTGATCGGCGATGTTGGCCAGTCGACACTCGGTGTAGCGGTACGCGGCGGCCGGATCGCCATCGAGTGACCCAAAGTTGCCCGAGCCGTCGACCAAAGGCGCCCGCAGGCTGAAGGATTGCGCCATGCGCACGAGCGCGTCGTAAATCGCCGCGTCGCCATGGGGATGATAGTTGCCCATCACGTCGCCCACGATCTTGGCGCACTTTCTATGTTTGGCGTCACCCGTCACACCCTGCTGCCACATCGTGTACAAGATCCGGCGCTGCACGGGCTTCAGACCGTCCCGAACGTCGGGAATGGCGCGGCTCGTGATGACCGACAAGGCATAGTTCAAGTAGCGGGTCTGCGCGACCTCGTGCAGCGCCGCCGGTTCTTCGGGGAAGAGCGGCGGTTCATCGCCTGGTCCGCCGGGTCCGCCGCGCCGCTTCTTGGGCGGCTCGCCGTTGCCGGAGGGGTCTTTCGTGTTTTTGGTCTTGCCTGTCGCCAACGTACGCCTTCCCCGGCGACCCGAAGGCAGCCGGCACCGCGCGATTCGCTAGCTTTCTTTCCTGCCAAAAGTCAATATCTTCAGGTGAAATGCAGGGCTGCACGACGAAAGCCACCCGCTTCGCCCGGTTCTCGAGTGTGGTCGCCATGCTGCCGTTCGCTTGCCGGAGCAGCCCCCGGAGCCGAGACCGGCCCCTTTGCCACAACGATGGCGTCGTCAGCACTCGTCAGGATGCGAGCGGCAGCGGCCTGGAAATTGCGGTCGAGACGACACAAAGCCGCTGCCAAAGCTGTGGTTCCGCAACACGCCAAGGGGCGCCTGCTGGCTCGCCCTGCAGCGCGGCCTCCGTTTGCGCCGAATTCTGTTGCGGATGTCCCGAAAAGCTCGGCGGGGCGCACTACAGAGCAAGGGTATGCTCGGCGCGCGCGTGTGCAGGCGAAAAGACGGCCTGCATGCTCGCGCGCGCCGCCATTAGCCCCGACGTTTGCCGTAGCTATTAGTCTTCGTTACGAAATTCCTCGACCGCGATGCCGTAGCGTTTCATCCAGCGATGGATTTGCATCCGCGCTTTGCCTAGCTCACGGCCGACGGCAGCGACGTTGCCCCGGTGATTGACGAGCAGCGTGCGCAGCTCGAGCTCGCTCGGGACGTACAGTGCCGAAGGTTCGACCGCTCGCATGGGCGGCGCGTGTGACGGCCCTTTTCCGTAGTCGGTCATGGCCTCGAGCACGGCCTCCGGTAGCAGGTCCGGCGACAGAATCGGCCCTTCGGAAAGCGCCACGCTGCGCTTGATGCAGCCTTCGAGCTCGCGAACGTTGTACGGAAAATCGTGTTGCAAGAGCCCCGTCATGTACGGGAAAGAAAGCGTGTAGCCCGGCCGCCCAGCGCGGGCCAGAAAACTCCGTGCCAGCACGTGGATGTCCTCCTTGCGCTCGTGCAGTGGCGGCAAAAATACCTCGTATTCGTTGAGGCGCGCGTAGAGGTCCTCTCGAAAGCGGCCTTCTTGCTGCATCCGGTTCAGGTCGCGGTGCGTCGCGCTCACCACCCTCAGGTCGACCTTCTCGGGCATCGTGGCGCCCAGTGGCAGCACCTCCCTGGCTTGCAGGACACGCAGCAGCTTGGCCTGCGCGTCGACCGGCATGTCGCCAATCTCGTCCAGAAACAGCGTCCCCCCGTCGGCTGCGCGGATCAACCCGGGCTTGTCGCGGTCAGCGCCCGAGAACGCTCCACGCTTGAAGCCGAAGAGCTCGCTCTCCAAAAGCAATGCGGGAATGGCTGCGCAGTTGACGGCAGCGAAACGTCCGTTGCGGCCACTTAGGCGGTGCAACTCACTCGCAACGATCTCCTTACCGGTCCCGCTTGCGCCGCGTAGCACGACGCTCAGCAAAGTCGGGGCGACGCGTTCCAGCTCGGCGACGATGCGATCCATTTGAAGACCACCGACGAGGAGGCTGGGCTGCGCGGCTCGGCGTGAGGCACCGCGGATCAGCGTGCCGTCGAGACGATAACAGGCATAGTGCTCGGCGTCGCGGTCGACGAACTTGAAGATAGCGTCGCCGATGCGCAGCTCGTCGTTATCGTCGAGCGGGCTGCTTTGAACGCGTCGGCCGTTCACGATCACTCCGTTGCGGCTGCCTAGATCTCGAATGTGATAGGCGCGGTTCAGCCACGCGATTTCGGCGTGACGGCGTGATACCGCGGGTACTTCGAGCTCTATATCGACCCCTGGCTCGCGGCCGATCACGACGAGATCCTGTCGTAACGGAAAGGCGGCCGGCAACTTTGCCCAGGATTCCGCGTACAAGAGGACAAGCCCGGCCACGGGACCCGCGCCCGGACCGAGAGTGGTCTCGAACTCCTGCATGGCGCCGGTGGTGTTGTCAGCCATCGAAAGGCATAGAGTACCGCTTCTGCAATGGATCTCGAAACACTCCGCGTCGCCGCCGTGCAACTGCAAAGCCAGGATGACGTGGCCCAAAATTTGGACGCGTGCCGGAGGCAGGTGCATGCCGCCAGTGGAGCTGGCGCGCGGCTCGTCGTGTTACCCGAAAACTTCGCTTATTTCGGGGCAGAGGACGGCAAGCGCGAGAGCGCGGAACGGCTCGCCGACCCGACGAGCCCCATCCAGTCCCAGCTCTCGGACATGGCGCGCGAGAACCACCTGCACTTGGTCGCGGGCGGTTTTCCGGAGGTGTCGGCCGACCCGCTGCGACCGTTCAACACCGCGCTCGTCTTCGGACCCACCGGCGCCCTGGTCGCGTCGTACCGGAAGATAAATCTGTTCGATGTGACGCTACAAGACGGAACGAGCTTATTGGAATCATCGGCCACGAGCGCCGGCGCGAGTGAGGCGTTGGCGGTCTTCGACATCGGGGGCTTCCGAATAGGACTGTCCATTTGCTATGATTTGCGATTCCCGGAGCTCTACCGTGGGCTGGTCGCGCGTGGTGCCAACGTGCTCTTGGTGCCGGCTGCATTCACCGTGCACACCGGTAAGGATCATTGGCATCCTTTACTTCGCGCTCGTGCGATCGAGTCGCAAGCTTACGTGATTGCGGCTGCGCAATGGGGCAAGCATCCACGCGGCCGAGCGACGTACGGGCATTCGCTCGTGGTCGACCCGTGGGGGACCGTGGTCGCGGAGGCTTCGGATCAGGTCGGCTTCGTCGAGGCAACACTCGATGTTCGCTACCTCGAGCGAGTGCGCGCCGCGATACCATGCTTGAACGGGGTCTTGCCGCGCGCTCGGCACAGCGCGCTTTGAAGGGTGCAACAAGCAGAGCCGCCCGCCGAAAGCGAGCTAAAGATGACGCTTTGCGATCTCCGTCCAGGTGCCGGTGGGCTCGAGCGAGATGTAACTCTTCCAAAAGGGCCGGGCTTTGCTGGTCTCGCCGATCTGCTCGTAAGCCATGGCCAGATTGAAGTAGGCGTCCGAAAACTTCGGGTCGGCCTCGATGGCGCCATGAAACAGCGGCACGCTGAGCTCCGGCTGCCCACGTTCGAGCATGACATAACCGAGATTGTATTGAGCCTCCGGCTGCCTGACGTCGATCTCCAGGGCCTTCCGATACAGCTCCTCGGCGGCCTCCGCGTCGTGGCGCCGAAAGCGAATATTGCCGAGGTTGGTATAGGCAATCGCAAGCCACGGATCGAGGGCGATGGCTTCGCGGTAGAGCAGCTCCGCGTTGTCCATAGATAGCGGATCCTCGTCCAGCTGACTTGCTCGCAGGTAGAGCTCGTAAGCGGTACGGGAACGCTCGCGGCCAGCCGAAGGACGAAGCACTCGTACGACGTCGTCACGCAGAGCCTTGACTTCGAAGTCGAGCACCATTTGCCCGGTGAGCGGCTCGAAGGAGCCGTCCGTCGTGTGGACGACCACGTGCTGACCATCGGAGACGATCCGAAGCTCTTGGAGCGGCCGAGTTACCTTGGGCAACGAGCGTTTGAGCGCGCCCACCGCACGCGTCACGTCTCGCAGGCGTACGCGCTGTTCGAGCAGCGATTGCGCCGTGCGTAGGGCAATCAAGTCGGAAAAAGAATAGGCGCGCCGCCCGCGGCGACGCCCGGTCGGCGAAACGACGCCGGCGCGATCGAATGTGCGTAAACGAGCCTGAGAGATGCCGAGGAGACGCGATATTTCCCCGCTCGTGAACAGATCGGTCAGGGGCTCGCGGCCGGCGTTCGAATCCGAAGCGGGCGAGAGGACGTTTTGGTCGTGCTTTTGCACACGACCGCCACCAGGTCCGAAAACCACGTGGATAATCTTTTCGTCGCGTTGTCTCTTGCGACCCATGCGCTTGTTGGTTCCCGCTTGCTCGAGGAAATACGAGCTTCTAATTCTTCTGCGCGGCGCTTCGTGTCAAGTGGGAGCCAAAGGATCGACCGTGCACCGCAGAATGATGCAGCGTACGCGCGCCAAAGGACCGCGCTCGGGACGCTCACAACGTGCGCGCCCGCCGTTGCCGTCGCCACGACATAGTGAAAATGCTTCTTGACGACCGCGCTCCTCGCACTTCGGACACGAGCCGTCGGAGCACTGCGCGCGCGCAAGCTCACGACGCGCGCTTCGGCAGGACGCCACCCGCTCGGCGCGGTGCGCGCGCGGGTCGTTCACTGTTTTCGAACACGCGTGCTTCGACTTCGACATCGACGCGGATACCGCGGGGGTCGCGACGGACGAATAGCTCCGCGCGTACGCGGCCGATGGGGGCACCCGATCTGACTTGTGCCTCGAGGCACGCGATGCGAATTGCTCTCAGGCGCGCATGCGGGTCACCGGCGATCAGGCGAGCGATGTCCGCGGCGCGCTCGTTGGGTACGGCCCCACCTTGCGATAGGAACTGGAGGAGGACGCTGGTCGACCCGTAGTAGGTCGCGCCGTCGGGCTCGCTTCGAGTCGCCCCTTCGCTCATCACGTCCGCGGCTTCGAACAATTCCCTCAGCCGGTAGTCGGCAGATTGCCACAGCTCGAGTGTTCGCCTCGCGCCAATGGCAAGCTCCCTTGCCTTCGCGGGTCCGGGCCCTCGCAGCTTACGCGCCAAGGAACACACGCCTCACTAGCTCGAAAAAGTGCTCGGAGGGCCGCCCGGATACCCCCCCGCTCGACTGGCAGCGGCAACACTCGCGTAGATTTCGCAACCACACGCTTGGATCGTATGTCGCCTATCGCCGGGAGGCGAAATTCGGCGTCTTTTTTGGAGAACAGAGTTGTGCATGGGCGGCAACCCGCTTTGTTCGGACCAAGGCCGCGCAAACGATGGATTTGGCCAGCTAGTTACTTGCCCAAACCCAAGAAATTCTACAAAAATGCGGCAAATAACCGTCAAACTCAGGAGTTTCCTCGATGAGCAGCGACAGTCGGCACCGATACGACGGCCAGGAACGACGCCAACACCGCATGTACGTGACGCGCAATACGGAGTATCACTTCCGCGGCCGAACCTGCGTGGCGGTGCGAGACCGAACGAGCGGGCACTTCCTCGACACACACCTCGCGGTTCAGAGGACGTTGTCGGGTGGGGTGAAATATCATGACAACGGCACCGCCGTCCCGTCTTCCGCTGCGCCTGAGATCGGTGAGGCTCTCTACTTCGGCGACGGTGGGCGTGAGCTAGTAACGAGCCTGTGTTCCAGCATCGAACGCCCCGGACGAGGTCTGGTGGCATCGTATCCACCACTCACTCGAGGCTGACCAGCGGTCCCACATGTTCAACCACTTCTCGATATTTCGAGGTATTTGCGCGTAATTCGCTGCACCAACTGTCAGTCCTTCGCGCCTGTCCGCGAAGCGCGATTCGCAGCGGACGTTAGTAAGATGCCAAATCACGGCATTTAGGTGGTGAAACCGGAAAGCCATGCTTCGGCATCATTCTTGGATAGGAGACGACGTCCGGTTCCACCGGACGAAGGACCTAATCATCATGGCGCAATCCTCACCACTCACTTCTTCAAGTCCGAAATCCGACCCACGCGCGGTGGAAATTTTGGCGAAGAATATTTATCGCGAGTTTCGCGCCAGCGGATTTTCAGAGCGTGACGTGCTCGCGCTAGCCGGAGAGCTTTTGGCGCTCGTGACCCGCGATGTAAAGGCCGAAACCCCGCTCTGAAGCCCGCTCCGTCTGCACCGGGTCGGCCCGTCCGCGCTCACGCGGCTGCGGGCCGTGCATTTTTGTGACATCAGGCGCCGTCGCTTGCGATTGTCCACTGAAGTCGCCGTGTTGGCCGCCGTTCCGGCGTGATAGCCTCCCCACCTCGTGGCTTGGCTCGGAGCGTTACGTCTCAAGTGATTGCACCAACGTCGTCTGCAAAGGCCCCGATGTTTGCCATCATCGTCCACGAAAAGGGCGGCGCCGAGCGGCGTGAGGTGTTCGACTCTGCCGAGCTCACCGTCGGCCGAGTTCAGGGAAACGAGCTCATGTTGCCCAAAGGCAACGTCTCCAAGCGGCACGCCCGCCTGCTCTACCGGGACGGACGCTTCATCGTCACCGATCTGAACAGTACCAACGGTACGTACGTCAATCGCCGAAAGATCACGCAGGCGACGATAGTTCGCGAAGGAGACCGAATTTACGTCGGGGATTTCGTGCTGCGCATCGAGACCGGAAGCGGCGGGCCAGCGAGCCCGGAAGACCCCAAGACCGGTCCCTCGCCGGGCACGCAATCCTCGCCCAGCCAGCCTGATTTGTCCCACGCGTCGCCGCGTTTGGAGAGCGGCGCCGATGACATCGGTGTGCCGGACGCGCTCAAGTCGAGCGGCAACGGCGCATCGGTGTCGCTCTCCACGGAAAATCCGGCGCGCCTCGACTATCCGCTCGAAGTCACGAGTACCCACAGCATCGCCCGGCCCGCAGAGGATGAGCCGCGTGACTCTGCGCCAAGCTCGGTACGCGAGGTGGTGCGGGCATTGGTCGAGAGCGTCGCGTACGACGTCCGGGACGTCGACCTGTTTCTGCCAGTTCCGCCGTCGCTCGGTGAACGAATCGACGGCTCACTGCAGCGAGCCTGGGCTCAGCTGTGTGAGCGACGCGAAATGCCCGCGAGCGTCGCGTCGGATCGCGCCATCGAGCTGGCCCGTTGTGAGCTCGTGGAACACGGGCCCTTGACCGAGCTGATCGCCGATCCCAGCGTGTCCGAGGTCGGAGTGACGCGCTTCGATCGCGTCGTTTCGATCCGGAACGGGCGAAGCGTCGCGTTCGAGCCCGGTTTTTCCTCGGACATTTCGCTGCGTTGGGCGGTTTCCCGGTTGTGTGCCGAAGCGCACATGCCACTCACCCTCGATGAAGCAATAGTCGAACGCAGAATTTTACCGGGCGTTCGATTATCGGCCGTGCTCGGGCCGATAGCAGCAAGCGGCGCGTGCGTCGCGGTTTACAAGGCTCGCCGAAGTTCTGTCACCCTCGAAGATTTGGTGCGACGGGGCGTGATCTCGCGCGGGATGGCGACATTTCTCCAGCAGTGCGTCGCCGCGCGCGTCAATATTCTGATCGTCGGCCCGAGCGACGGTGGAGTCGAGTCTCTGTTGGCCGCGCTCGCTCGAACGACCGCTGGTGGTCCGTGCATCTTCGTCGGCGAAGGGGGGCCGAGCGGCCCCGACGCCAATTTGCTGGTTACTGGTGCCGACTCCGCGTCCGCCGCTCACGCTCTACAGGTCGCGTCTTCATTGCCGGCCGCGCGCATCATGGCCGAACTGTTCGACGCGGAGCTGTGCGCGAAGGTGATCGAAGCCATCGGCGATGGATCAGACGGCATCGTCGCTGCGCGCCACGCGCCGAGCTTGCGCCGCGGTCTCCAACGTCTGCCAGGCGTCGTCGCCTCGAAGCGCCCAGATCTACGTATCGAAGCCGCTCGCGAGCTCGTCGCGAATGGCTTCGAAATCGTCGTAGAAGTCGCGCGCTTGCGCGACGAGCGGCACCGCGTTCTACGCATCGCCGAGGTAATTGGCTTGGCCGGGGACGAGATTCAAACTCAGGACATCTTCACCTTTTTGATGGATCGTACCGCCGCCGGAGGCGCCATCGAAGGCACCTTCGCCGCGAGCGGAATAGTCCCCCGTCTCGTGGAGACGCACCGTGGCCGCGGCATCTCCATCGAGACCTCGGTATTCAGCAGGCCGCCGTCGAGGTGACTCGCGCGCCTCCGAAGTGCGCCCGAGAACCTTATCCACCCCTCGCGCGTGTAGTGAGCGCTACTCTCGGGCGTCTTCTTGTTTTGCCTTGGCGAGCTTCCGCCCCATCATGCGCTTTTTCAGGGCGCTCAGCTTATCGATCATGAGCACTCCATTCAGGTGATCGCTCTCGTGCTGAATGGCAACGGCAAGCAAACCCTCCGCCTCGATCTCGAACGGCTTGCCTGAGCGGTCCAGCGCGCGCGCGGTTACGCGCTCGGCGCGCTTGATCTCTTCGGTGACCCCGGGGAAGGACAGGCAGCCTTCTTCCCAGGTCTGCACGCCATCCTTCTCGATGATCTCCGGATTGATGAAGACCAAAAACTGACTCGGCTCGTCCTCCGCGGCGCAATCCACGACGAAAATTCGTTGCGCGATACCGAGTTGAGTAGCGGCGAGACCGCAGCCGGGAGCGGCGTACATGGTCTCCGCCATGTCATCCACCAATGCCTGAATCTCGGCGGTGACGTCCGAAACGGGCTGTGCGACTTCGCGCAGGCGAGCGTCCGGATATTCGAGGATCTCACGGATCATGGCACTTCGACGGCAAGATAACACCCGCGATCCCGGGTCGCAACCTCAGGGCGCCGCTTCTCCCAGCGTCGCGGTCAGCTGCCGCTCAATGTCCGCCCGGTTTTTTGCGGATAGGCAATAGGCCCCCAGACATACGCGTCGGTGCCGCACAGCTCCCAACGCGCTGGCTCGATGCGCGGCGCGTCCGCCGGGTTGTCTGGCCCGGCCCAGTCCACCGCGCCCGGGCGCCCACGGGGCCCGAGCATTAGCGGTGCAACGAAGACGTGCAACTCATCGGGTAAGCGGTGAGCCAGTAAGCTGCCCGCGAGCTCTGACCCTCCCTCCGTCATGACGCTCACCACCTCACGGGCGGCGAGCTCTCGGAACATCACGACCGGATCGCAGCGGCCTTCCGCGGTCGCCGGTACGCGGATCACACGCACGCCCATTTGAGCAAGCGCAGACTCCGGCGTCGTCGGCGCGGCGAGCGTGGTCACCACGCAGGTCGGAATCTCGCTCGCCGTTTGTACGACCTGACTCGTCAGCGGCAGCCGAAGCTTGCTGTCGACTATCACGCGGATCGGATTACGGCCGGGTACATCGCGCACGGTGAGGCGCGGGTTGTCCGTAAGCACCGTATTGATACCCACCATGACCGCGTCGTGGTGCGCGCGCAAAGCCTGAACTTTGATCCGAGCTTCCGGACAGGTGATCCATTTCGAAGCGCCAGTGCGCGTTGCAATTCGACCGTCGAGAGAAATCGCAAGCTTCAGAGTGACGAAGCTCGTGTGCTGAGTGACGTACTTTGCCCAGGGTTTAATCAACCCTCGGGCCTGGGCTTCCAGCACGCCGGTCGTCACCTTCACGCCGGCGGCTTCGAGGCGCTCGATGCCGCCGCCATCGACGCGCGGATCTGGATCGCGACAGCCGACGACGACGCGCACGATGCCCGCCGCCAAGATCGCATCCACGCACGGCGGAGTTCGGCCAAGATGATTACAGGGCTCGAGCGTGACGTACAGCGTGCTGCCTTTGGCCGCGCTGCCGGCCTTTTTCAGGGCGGCAACCTCCGCATGATCCAAGCCGGCTGCTTCGTGGAATCCTTCCCCGATGACGGTGCCGTTCGCGTTGGCGACGACCGAGCCTACGTGTGGGTTCGGGGTCGGATCTCCACCACCTCCGAGCTCGATCGCTCGCGACATCAACTCGCTATCGAGATCTTCCACGTCTTAACCCGCGTCCCGAGCGCGCACGAGCTTGCTCATTTCGACCATGAATTCATCGATGTCCCGAAATGACCGGTACACGCTCGCAAAGCGCACGTATGCCACGTCGTCCAAGCTCTTCAGGCGCTCCATCACACGCTCGCCGATCACGAGGGACGGCACCTCTTTCTCGCCGCTCTCTGCCAGCTCCCGTTCCAACGCTTCCGCATGCTCTTCGAGAGCATCCGCGGATATGGGCCGCTTGTTGCAGGCAATGCGCAGGCTCCGCAGCACCTTTTCGCGATCGAACGGTTCGCGCTCGCCGTCCTTTTTCACGACGGTCGGCAGAGTGTGCTCGACGCGCTCGTAGGTCGTGAATCGGCGCTCACAGGCGTCGCATTCGCGCCGGCGCCACGTCACCGTCCCACCGGCAGCAAGCCGTGAATCCACCACGCGGCTGTCCATTTCTCGGCAATACGGGCACTGCATGACAACGTCGTCGGCCCGGCGGTTCGCGTCAGCCTTCGAACGCAGAAAAGATCAGCGTTACGTTGGTACCGCCGAAACCAAATGAATTGGACATGGCGCGGGTAATTCGCCGCTCACGCGCCTGATTGGGCACGAAGTCGAGCGGTACTTCCAAGTCTGGGTCATGCAGATTGATCGTCGGTGGGATCATGCCTGTTTCGATGGCCTTGAGGCACACTGCTGCCTCCACCGCGCCGGCCGCACCGAGCAGGTGCCCCATCATGGACTTCGTGGAGCTCACCCAGAGCTTTTTGTCGAGTGCGTGCGAGCCGAAGGTGTTGGCGACCGCTCGGGCCTCCTCTACATCGCCGATCGGCGTGGATGTGCCGTGCGCGTTCACGTACTCGATCTGGTCGGGGTTCAGCTTGGCGTCCTTGAGCGCGCCACGCATGGCTCGGGCGGCATGGGCATGGTCGGGCGCAGGCTTCGTGATGTGATAGGCATCGCTAGTGGCGCTGTAGCCCACGACCTCACCCAAAATCTTTGCGCCACGTTTCTTGGCGCGGGTCATCGTCTCCAACACGAGCGTGCCGCCGCCTTCACCGCAGATGAAGCCGTCACGGGCCTTGTCCCAGGGCCGACTAGCGCCTTCGGGGTCGTCATTGCGGCGGCTGAGGGCGAACATGGCACTGAAGCCCGCGATCCCAATGGGCGTGATCGTCGATTCGGCTCCGCCAGCGATCATGACCTCGGCGTCACCGCGCTGCATCATCCGCAGCGCTTCGCCAATGGCGTGCCCGCTGGAGGAGCAAGCGCTCGTATGCGCCAAGCTCGGTCCGCGGAAACCGAACGCAATCGAAACCTGACCGGCCGCCATGTTGGCGATCAGTGAAGGAATGAAATAGGGGCTCACCTTACCGGGTCCCTTCTTGTCGAGCGTCAACGTGCAACGCTCCAGGTTTTCGAGCCCGCCGAGCCCGACGCCAATGAAGACTCCCGCTCGGTCGCGTTCTTCCTCGGTCAGATCGAGCTGCGCTTGCTCGAGTGCCATCTTGGTGGCGGCCATCGCGAAGGTGGTGAAACGCGAGACCTCTTTGATTTTCTTTTTCTCCATGAACTCGGCTGCGTCGAAGTTCTTCACTTCCGCGGCAATCCGAGTGGAATAGGCGTCCGTGGCCTCGAAGAGCGTGATCGGGCCCACGCCGCTTCGGCCACTGATCAACGACTGCCAAGAGGGCTCGGTCCCGATGCCGTTCGGCGTGACGAGACCAATTCCTGTAACGACGACGCGCTCCATCTGTTCCTCAGAACTACTTGGTTTGGGGCCGCGACCCCAAACCAGAGGGTGGGGCCCCGCTGAATCACTTCAGCGGGTGCGGAGGACAATTTCCCGAAGGCCGAACTCGGTCCCGCTGATCTGGCGCTGAACGACCTCGATCGGGACATCTCCCGGTGCGAAAGAAGACCCTCCGGCGCTGGGCCGCCCGTTTCACCTAAATTGGATCTGCGGGCGGACGACCACTGTGATCGCCCGATACCCTGGCTCAGCTCGCTAGATGCTTTTCGATGTAATCCACCGCGTCCTGGACGCTGCGGATTTTTTCCGTGTCTTCATCTGGGATGTCGATTTCGAACGATTCTTCGAAGGCCAGCACCAGTTCGACGAGGCCGAGCGAATCAGCACCCAAATCGTCGATGAACGTGGATTCGGGCTTGATGTCTTTCTCATCGACATCGAGCTGTTCCTTGATGATCCGTTTCACTTCGGCCGTGACGTTGCGACCTTCAGCCATGATTCCTCCAGGGGCGCCACTACGATAGGGGCGTTCCCGTTAACACGTGTTTTGAACAACCGGGGCGGATCCCCGAACTCTAGCGAAAAACCGAATATTTACATATACATTCCGCCGTTGACGCGGAGCGCTTGCCCGGTGACGTAGCCGGCCTCGTCAGACACTAGGTAAGTGATCGCAGCGGCAACCTCAAGTGCGGTGCCGGTCCGACGGAGCGGCACGGCCGTGAGCATGGCAGCTTTTTGCTCCTCCGTGAGGCCACTCGTCATGTCCGTATCGATGAACCCGGGCGTTACCGCATTGATGGTAATACCCCGGGAAGCGTACTCGCGCGCCAGGCTCTTGGTCACGCCGATCAGCGCCGCTTTCGAGGCCGAGTACGCGACCTGGCCGGCATTCCCCATCTCCCCGATGACGCTCGACAAAAAGACGATGCGCCCCGTCTTTGCGCGCATCATCGTGCGAATTGCGGCCCGCGCGCAGTACACGGCGCCCTTCACGTTGATCGACAAGATTTTATCGAAGTCCTCGTCCTTCAGGCGCAATAAGAGCCCGTCGATGGCAATGCCCGCACTGGCGACGAGAATGTCCAAACGACCGTGGCGCTTGGCGAGCTCTGCAATCGCCTTTTCCGCGGCCCCGCCATCCGCAACGTCGAACTGAAGGATCTCGGCCTTGCCACCCGCTTGCTGGACGGCGTCTGCCACGGAACGCGCCGCGCCTTCGTTGCTCACGTAGTTAATCACTACGTGAGCGCCGCGCGCGGCAAGAGCCTCGACCGATGCTCGGCCGATGCCACGCGAGCCGCCGGTGACGAGTGCTACTTTGTCGCTGAGATCGAACATTGAACGTTGCTAAAGAGCCGAATTGACAGCTCGGGCGCCGTCTTTAGCACGGAGCGGAGGGCGTTAAAGCGGGAAATTGGTTTCGCGGCCTGTCGCTGCTGGCTCGGCCCCGCCCAGAGCCTCGTAGACCCGTCATGCAAGGGCCAGAAACTCAGCAATTTTGGCGATACTGTCGGGATCGCTGACCGACAGCACGGCGATACGCTTGTCGATGCGCTTGACCAGGTTCGACAGCACCTTGCCTGGTCCAATCTCGAGCGCGTGCGTGACCCCATGCTCCGCCATGCAGGCGATCGTTTGTTCCCATAGCACCGGACCATCGATCTGACGCACGAGCAAGCTCTTGACCTGCTCCGGGTTGCCGTTCGGCAGAGCAGTGACGTTGGCGATGACCGGGAAGGCCGGCGTCGAGATCGTGAGCGCGCCCAGAGCGCGCTCGACGGCGCGTGCCGCGGGGGCCATGAGCGCGCAATGGAACGGCGCGCTCACCTTGAGCGGGATTGCCTTGAGCTTCTTCGACCCGGCGAGCGCGGCTGCGCGGTCGACCGCACGCTTGTGGCCGGAGATGACGATCTGTCCCGGCGCGTTGTAGTTCGCGGGCGAAAGCACGTCGCCCTGCGCGGCTTCGACGCAGAGTGCCTCGACCGCGGCTCGGTCGCCGCCCATGATTGCAGCCATGCCGCCTTCGCCTTCCGGCACCGCATCTTGCATGGCTTGACCGCGGAGGTGCACGGTGCGCGCGGCGTCTTCGAGGCTGAGAGCTCCGGCGGCCACTAGAGCGCTGTATTCGCCAAGCGAGTGACCGGCGGCATACGCCGGCAGAGGTAAACTGGGATGCACCGCGCGAATCGCGGCAAGCGCCGCGATGCTGCTAGTAACGATTGCCGGTTGGGTGTGTGAGGTGCGGGTCAGCTCTTCGATCGGACCCTCGAAGCACAGCGTGCGGATCGAGAATCCGAGCGCGTCGTCAGCGCGCTGAAAGACGCGTGCGGCCTCCGGGAAGGCGCCGACCAGCGCTCGGCCCATGCCCACTTCTTGCGTACCCTGACCCGGGAACAGCCAAGCGATTTTCACGCGCGGCTCTTAGCATGAACCTCACGTGGTGGTGAGGGACGTCGCTTCACATGCGCACGAGCGCGCTGCCCCACGAGATCCCAGCGCCGAGCGCGCACATCAGCACCGTGTCGCCTGGCTTGATGCGCCCGTCTCGAAAGGCCTCGTCGAGAGCGATCGGGATCGAGGCGCTGGACGTGTTGCCGTAGCGCTCGATGTTGATAACGAAGCGTTCCAGGGCAATGTCGAGCCGTTCCGCAATCTGGCTGATGATGCGCAGGTTGGCCTGATGGGGCACCACCCAGCGCACGCTGTCCGCGGACATCCCCGCGGCATCCAACGCGGCGCGAGACGCCTGACTCATGTTCTTTACGGCAGCCTTGAAGATGTCCTTGCCGACCATCTGGACTTTATCGCGCTTGGCGTTGAGCGACTCGGCGGTGATTTGCTCGCGGCTGCCCCCGGCAGGGATACACAAGGACTCCGCAAGGGCGGCATCAGTATAGAGCTGCGTCGTGATGATGCCGCGTCCGTCACCAGTGGCGGGCCCCATCACCGCCGCGCCCGCGCCGTCCCCGAACAACACGCAGGTCGTACGATCCTGCCAATCGATCAGACGGCTCAAGAGCTCTACGCCGACAATCAAGATGCGCTTGTGTGAGCCACCCCGAATGAACTGGTCGGCAATGGACATCGCGTACAAGAACCCCGCGCAGGCCGCAGATACGTCGAACGAGGGAACCGGGCCGGCACCCAGTTTGCGCTGCAGATAGGCCGCGCAAGCGGGCATCGGTACGTCACCGCTGATCGTCGCGACGATGATCATGTCGAGGTCGGCCGCGTCGAGGCGCGCAATTTCGAGCGCGCGCCGGGCCGCTACGAGGGCCATATCGCTTGCCGTCTCGTCGGGGCGCGCAACATGCCTCTGCTTGATCCCCGTGCGCTCGGTGATCCATTCGTCCGAGGTGTCGACTAGCTTCTCGAGGTCGCGGTTCGTGAGCACCCGCTCCGGGGCATAACCTCCGGTGCCGAGAATCCGACTGTGGGGGCCCTGCTCCGACGCCATGTTCTCTCGTACAATCGCAGCCGAAGCTCGTCACGCAAAATGGTAGAACCAGTCAAGGCGGCCGATTGTCGCGTTGACGCAGCTCCGCCGGCCGCGCTGCGAAAGGTCATTCGCGGCAGAGACGCACCCGCCGCCCGCGCTGGGCGGTCCGATCAGGTCTTTTCCGAGGGGTCGGCTTTCAAAACGGCGCGGCCCTTGTAGAACCCGCATGCCGGGCAGACCCGGTGTGACACGGTCGGGGCGGAGCAATTTTGGCAGGGCACCACGTTCGGTGCGCTGACTTTGTCGTGGTTCGCGCGACGCATGTCACGCTTGCTGCTGCTCAATCGGCGCTTCGGTACTGCCACGAGGCGACTCCTTACTCTTTGCTTTCACGCATGCGGCCGCGAATGGCCGCTAAAGGTTGTAGCCGAGGATCGATGACGGGCTCGGGCTCGTCGGCCTCCTCGGAGGGCGGACCGATAGCGGGACCTTCGGACGAAGGCAAGTCGGAACGCCGAGGAAACATCGGAAGCTCCAAGACCAAGAATTCCCGAAAGAACGAATCCAGCTCAATTTGGCTGCCTTCGAACGTATCTCGCGCGGCCGAACGGTCATCCAAAAGCTCGCCGTCGTCCTCCTCATCCTTTGCGCCGCGCTTCCTGGTCCCGGCTCCGCGCGGCGGCCCCTGAACCAGCGTTTGGGACTCGGCGCGGACCTTCTGACGCGACTTCGGGCCCACCTGACCCGCCGCCGGCGCCAACATTAGGAAAATCTCTGGGCAGAGCTCGATGTCGACGGGCTCCAGAGTGACCACGCATGGCATACGGACCAATGCCTCCACGTGACCGCGGACTAGAATATCTTTGCCGCTCTTGCTGAGGTCGACGGTCGCTTTCCCGGGGCGCAGGGGCGTTGCGTCAGTACCTTCGAAGGCCTGTTGCAGCCATGCTTCGCTCAAAGTGAAGGTTAGGCTGCGTGGGCCGCGCTCGAGGTCAGCAAGGGGAACTACGAAAACGGCTTTGTTCACGACGGGGCGCGCAATTTAGCGCCGAGCGGGCCGCTCTGCAAAGATCTTCTGTCTAGCCTGGGCGTGACCGCGCGCGCTGGCTTCTGGCGGAGCTCGCGTCAAGCGATCCGTGATGGTTCTTCAACGCCGTGCGCTTCTTGGCTAGCTTGGAGAGCAGATGGTCCATGGCGCGAATCCCGGCAAGCGTCGGCTCCTGATCGCTTGCGCGGTCTACGTGGCGACGAGCCTGGTGTTCTTTGCGTTCGCGGTGCCCGAGGTCCTGCACCAGCACACGCGTTGGAATCATTTTGCGCTGCTCGCCGATGCGTGGCGGCAGGGGCGGCTCGACCTCGGAGGACCGCCACCGCTTTACACCGGCAACAACGACTTCAGTTACTTCGGAGGAAAGTGGTTCGTGGTGTTTCCACCCCTGCCGGCACTGCTGCTGCTTCCCGTGCTGGCCGTGCTGAAGGATCCAGAACGAGTGCGCGACGGTCAGTTCTTTCTCTGGCTGGCCGGCATCGCGCCGGCGGTCCTGTTTTTGGCGCTGGAAAAGTTGCGTCGGTTCGGCCGGAGTGACGCCAGCGAGCGGACGAACATTTCGTTTAGCCTGCTCTTCGCATTCGGTAGCGTGTACTTTTTTTGCGCCGAGCAAGGCACCGTTTGGTATGCGGCACATGTCGTTGGCGCGGCACTCGCCGCGCTCTATTTGCTCTTTGCGCTCGAGGCCGAGCGGCCCTGGCTCGCCGGGCTAGCGCTGGGCCTCGGTTTCGCAACCCGCACTCCGCTGCTGTTTGCGGCGCCCCTCTTCGTGCTCGAGGCATGGCGGACACTGCGCGCGAAGCGGGAACGTCTAGTGCGCGCGTTGCTCGCATTCTGTGTGCCGGTCGCTTCGGTGTTGAGCGTCACCCTTCTGCACAATCAGCGTCGGTTCGGCGATCCGTTCGAGGTCGGTTACCGATATCTCGGTGTCGTTTGGCAAGTTCGAATCGAGAAGTGGGGGCTGTTCGGTTATCACTATCTGGCCAAAAATCTGGGGGTGATCTTGACTAGCTTGCCTTTCGTGACGCCGGCGGGCCCCGCGCCGTTCCAGGTGAATATGCACGGGCTGGCCCTTTGGGTCACCACGCCCCTCTACTTTTGGTTGCTCCGCCCACGCCGCCGCGCCGCGCCGCTGCGCGCGCTCTGGGTCACGGTCGGCTGCGTCGCATTGCCTACTTTGTTTTATCAAAACACCGGCTGGGTGCAGTTCGGTTACCGGTTCTCGAACGACTACGCAGTATTCTTGTTTGCGCTGCTCGCGGTGGGTGGACCACCGCGCGGACGAGGGTTTCAGATCGCTGCATGCGCCGCGTTGCTGGTCAATGCATTTGGCGCCTGGACGTTCGGTCGAGCCGCGTACAACAGTTTCTATTTTCAAGATAACTCGCAGCGTGTCCTCTATCAGCCGGACTGACGGTGCAGGCTGACGGCTCTGGCCGCCTCACCCTTTCGAGCCGTGAGCGGAGATCAGGCGCCGCTCGCTTTGCCGCCGCTGCCGGAGGTACCGGCCGTACCGCCGGTGCCGCCTTTGCCTCCGGTTCCGCCGCTGCCTCCAGCCCCGGCGGTACCGCCGGTTCCCGCGAGGCCTAGATTGCCTCCTGCGCCGCCCTTGCCGGCCGCGCCCGCAGCTCCGCCGCCACCCGCTGCGCCCGACGTCCCGCCAGAGCCGCCTTTTCCGCCCGTTCCTGCGGAGCCCGACGCGCCTGCGGCTCCGCCGCTGCCGCCTTTTCCGCCCGTTCCGGCGGAGCCGCCAGAACCGCCACTGCCGCCCGATCCGCCTACTCCCGACGTTCCGCCTTTGTCGCCCGATCCGCCTGCACCCGTTCCAACTCCTCCGGACGTGCCCACCGCTCCGGACGTGCCGGCGTCGGAGCCTAAAGCGCCAGACGTTCCCATGCCGCCGACGCTCGTGCCGGAGCCCGCCGTGCCGGCCGTTGCCGTTCCAGCGCGGCCCGCTGTCGACGCTGTCCCGCTAGCGCCGCCCATGTCGACATCGAAGTCACCGGCATCCGAGCCGCCGCATGCGACAACGACTCCGACTAGCACTAGCGCACTCACGCCGAGAACGTTGCGTTGATTGACCATCGACATCGAATCTCGCTTTCACTTACGGCTTGGTCTGTCCGGATTCAGATCCAGCGCCCGGCGATTGCGGGGCGCGCCGATATGCCACGACGGGTATCGCGATGCTCAGCAAACCGCAATCATCGAGTCGAATCGACAAGCGTCGCCGACGAGCCTGAGAAGCCACGCGTTAAAGTGCGCACGGTTGCCGTGCGAGCGAAGCGACGAACCGGGGACGCGCGCCGGCTCGATCTGGTTATCAAGCCGATGGCTGACCCCTGATGCGACCGTTCACCAGGGGACTCTCGGGCCTCCGCGGCGGATACAGCAGCTCGACTTCGCTATTCGCAAAGAGACCAGCAATGGACGTTCACGGCTCGAGCATCTCGAGCCGTGAACCGTTGATCACGTC
>CAHJWM010000008.1 GCA_903642325.1 Myxococcales bacterium
GCGGCGGCACCGCCGGCGTCGGCATCACGAGTCCGCGGGGCTCTCGACCCCGATGACTGGCTGCGCGCCGACGCCGCCGCCGCGCGGCTTGGCCGTCCCGCGCCCAACCCGGATCAGCGCGTTGCCATTCGCGCCGCGCGCGAGGGGCAAGACTGCCTCGTCGTCCTGCCAGACGACGAGCAAGCCCTCGGCTGTTACCAAACCTCTGCGCTGCTGCTTGCGCAGCCGACGGTCGTACTGTCGCCTTTTGCGTGCGAGCTGAGGCGTCAGCATGCGGCGCTGCTAGAGCGGCGGATCGCCGTCGTCTGCCTGCTCGCCGAGCTCCCCATCGAAGAACGCAGTCGTGCCTTGGCGCGCATCGCCAAGGGCGGCGCGCTGTTGATCTTGTGCAGCCCCGAAGCCCTGCGCGAAGCGGACGTGCGGCGAGCCCTCGGCAAGTCCGGAGTGGGGTTATTCGTGGTCGAAGAGGCCCACTGCGCGTGCGATTCCGCCCATGAGCTGCGACCTTCCTATGCTGAGCTTCGCAATACAGTGCAGCGCCTCGGTACACCCCCCGTCATGGCGCTCACCCGCATTGCTCCGCGCACGCTCCGTGGCGAGATTTGCGAGCGCCTCGGTCTGACGGGGCCGGCAATCGTCGAGCGCTCTCCCATGCGCAAAAATCTGAGCATCGTGACCCGGCTTGCGCGCGGTGAAGCTCGGCAAGCCGCTCTCCGGCGCATGGTGAGCCGCCTAAAGCTACCAGGATTGATCCTTTGCGCAACGCCGCACGACGCCGACAGTGTGCATACGGCGTTGCGCGCCGCCGGCATGCCGAGCCACCGCTTCCACGCCGGCATGACCGCCGAGGATCGTGCACTCGAGCAGACGAGCTTTGCGATCGGCGAACCGTCGGTGATGGTCGCGGTCAGTGCCTTTGCGCCAAGCAGCGGAGTACCGGGTATTGGCGAGCCAAGCGGCGTGGTGGGCTTCGGGCGTGATGCTCTGAGGCCTGATCTGCGGTTCGTAATTCATTATCAATCACCGGCATCGATTGAACAGTACCTGCGGGAGATCCAGTGCGCCGGTGGAGACGGCATGCCCGCCACGTGCGTGCTGCTGCACGAATCGAGTCATCGCAGCCTGCACGAGGTGATGTTGGCGCAACAGCGCCTTCGGGCCACGCACCTGGCAGACCTCGGCCGCGCCCTCGAACCATCGGCCCTCGCCGGCACCGCGATCACGATCGGGTCCCTCGCCTTGAGCATAGGACAGAGTCGGCGCACGACGGATCGTCTCACCGCGCTGTTGGCGGACACGGGCGCGATTTCGCGAGCGGGCGGAGAGGTTCGCGTGTCGTGTCCGCCGCAAGAGTTGTTCGAGATCTGCCGCAAGCTCGGGCTGCAGCTCTATGCGCTCCGCGAGCAAGACAGCCGGGGCTTGGCCGCGGTCACTGCCTTCGCAGAGAATCCGAGCTGCAAACTGGCCTTTTTGCAGCGTTACTTGGGCGAGCTCGAGCTCGTGGCCTGTGGCCGCTGTGATACCTGCGCGGGCGAGGATCTTCTTCTGAGCGAAGAGTCGTTTGCTCCAGAGCCATCCGCGCGGCGGGCCGCGGCCGAACAATTCTCGGTTCGACCGATGCTCAATCCGCCGACGAGCGGCGTTCGGCTAGACGATGCGGCTCTCCCGGGATCGAAGCTGGCGAGCTACGGCAGGCCTAATCCTCGAGGCGGTCGCTGACGGCGCGCGCGAACTCGCGCGTACCGAGCGACCCCCCGATATCACGCGTTTTCTCACCTTCCTGAAGTGCCCGATCGTATGCGCGTCGGATCCGCTCACCGGCACGCCGACTCTCTTCGTCTCCGCGTGTATCAGCGAGGTGCTTGAGTAACATCGTGGAGCTCATCAAGAGCGCTAGCGGATTGGCCAAATTTTTTCCGGCAATGTCCGGCGCCGAGCCATGCACCGCCTCGAATACGGCGTCGTCGTCACCGATATTGGCGCCCGGGGTCACGCCCAGGCCTCCCACCAAACCCGCGCACAAATCCGAGCAAATATCGCCATATAAGTTCTCGCACATCACGATGTCGAACTGCGTGGGGTCCTGCACCATACGCATCTGCGCGGCATCGATGATGACCTCTTCGTATTCGATGTTTGGATAGTCATGCTTGTGCACCTTGCGCGCTTCGTCGAGCAGCATGCCGTCGCTCATTTTCATGATGTTGGCCTTGTGGAAAACGCTGATTTTTGTGCGTTTTCGATGGGTCGCGTAGCGGAAGGTCCAAAGCGCGATGCGGTGGCAGGCAACCCGCGTGGCGACTTTCATGCTCACGACGACGCCGTCCGTGATCAAATTCTCGATGCCGCTGTACAGCCCCTCCGTGTTCTCGCGCACGATGATCAAGTCGACGTTGTCGAAGCGGGTCTTCACGCCGGGCATGTTCCGGATGGGGCGCACCGCGGCATACAGGTTCAAAGTTCTGCGCAAAGCAACGTTGACGGAGCTGAAGCCCTTGCCCACGGGCGTCGTGCACGGACCCTTGAGTGCGATGTGATGTTGGCGAATGGCGGCGAGCGTCGACTCGGGTAACGTATCGCCCAACTTCAGGTCGAGCGCGGTTTGACCCGCATGGTGCGTCTCGAAGCGCAACGGCGCTTTGGCTGCCTCCAGCACGCTCAGCACGGCCTCGCTCACTTCCGGTCCGATGCCATCTCCAGGGATCAACACAGCGGTGTGGGTGGTCATCGATGTCACGTAATACAAATTTCCCGGCATTGCACGGGCCCGCCCGAGAACAGCCTGGCCCTGCTCAGCGCAGGAAGCCGGAGCGGATGGCTATGCCGTGGTGGTCCAGCTCGGCGACCGACCATGTGCGGCGTCGCCGCAGACGACGAGGGTTTGCGTCGAACCTCACCCCACTGATCGCCGCGCGCGCCAGGGCGAGACTCGCGTAACGCGGGCCACGGCGATGTTCGATCGACACGGGTAAGTGGCGGCGATTAGCCGGCAACTCGCCGGCGCTCGCCAGCCACGAAAGCCATCTTCCGCGAGGCCGACGCGCCGGCACGCCTGCTGCTGTGGAGCAAGTCATGCCCGAAGGCTCTCACACCACGACCATCTGCGGCCCGGAGCTGGGACTTGCCGTGGCCGAAGCCAGCACGCTGATCGGTCTCGATGCTCATCCAATCCAAGTCGAAGTGTCGTCGACGCGTGGGCCATCTTTTTTTCAAATGGTCGGCCTGGCGGAAGCCGCCGTGCGTGAGGCCCGGGTCCGCGTCGCAAGCGCATTGGCACGGCTCGGCGTGCTGCTCGATGAATACGCGATCACGGTCAATTTGGCCCCCGCGGACGTGCGCAAGGGCGGTGCGGCACTCGATTTGGCGATTGCGGTGGCTATCTTGGGCGCTGTTGGCGTGGTGCCGGCTCACTCTCTCGAAGGCGTACTGCTTGTGGGCGAGCTGTCCCTCGACGGTAGCCTGCGCCCGGTACGCGGTCTCTTGCCTCAGCTCGAGGGAGCGCGCGCTCGCGGCATGACCAGCGCAGTCGTCCCAGGGAGCAATGCGGCCGAAGCCGGGCTCGCGACAAGCATCACCGTCTTCCGCGCCGATTCGCTGGCCATGCTGACCGCACACTTGCTCGATGAGCATGAGCTGCCGCGGGTCGAGCGCACCGAGTTCAAGCCGGAGTTTCCTCATACTGGGTGCGACCTGGCAGACGTGCGCGGACAAGCCACCGCCCGCCGGGCGCTCGAGATCGCGGCAGCGGGCAGCCACAACTTGCTGATGATGGGCCCCCCCGGATCCGGCAAGACCATGCTGGCTCGGCTTTTGCCGACCTTGTTGCCTCCGCTGCGCTTCGAGGAGGCTATCGATTGTACGGCCATTCATAGCGTTGCGGGCTTGCTACCGAACGATAGGGGAGTGGTGTGTGAACGTCCGTTTCGCGCGCCTCATCACTCGGTGAGTGAGGCTGGCTTGGTCGGAGGCGGGGATGTACCCCGGCCCGGCGAAGTTAGCCTGGCTCATCACGGGGTGCTGTTTCTGGACGAGCTCGCCGAGTTTCGGCGCTCGGCGCTCGAGGCGCTGCGCCAACCGCTCGAAGACGGCTTCGTGAATATCGCACGTGCCCGCGCGCGTGCCCGCTTCCCCGCACGTCCGCTCTTGATCGGTGCCGTGAATCCGTGCGCATGCGGTTACTACGGCCATCCGCGCCTCGTTTGCCGCTGTTCGGAGGCAGCGCGGGAGCGTTATCGCGGCCGGCTCTCTGGCCCCCTTCTGGATCGGCTGGACATTCACGTGTCCGTTCCACCGGTAGAAGTCTCCGCGCTCGTGCACCGCGCGAAGGGAGAAAGCTCGGCGGCGGTCCGCGAACGGGTGACGCTCGCTCGCAACGTGCAGGTCACGCGCGCGCGCCGACTGAAGCTGCACTGCATGCTCAACTCACAGTTGTCGGGCGCCGATCTCGAACGCGTCGTCAATCTGGAAAACGAGAGTCGGAGGCTGATCGAAGCGGCGGTCAGCCGCCTCGGGCTATCAGCACGAGCATTCAGCAAGGTGCTTCGTGTAGCCCGCACGATCGCCGACCTCGAGGGCGCCGAAGCCGTGCGAACTCCGCACGTCGCAGAGGCCATTCAGGGCCGGATCCTGACCTCCGGTTCAGGTCGCCCGGGTGGCTGACAGAAAGATTTTGAGCTCGAACAGCGCGAGCCCGCGCCGTCCGGACTCGAAAAGTAAGAAGAAAAGGCAGTCATGAGCGAAGATAAGAAGTCCCAGAAACAAGAAGCGCTGCGCGTGGTCGTGCAAGGTCTCGAAAAGACTTACGGCCAAGGTACGATCATGCAGCTCGGTGGTGGCGCCCCAGAACCGATCGCGGTGATTCCGAGCGGAGCACTCGTTCTCGACGAGGCTCTCGGCGTCGGCGGCTACCCACGCGGTCGCGTCGTCGAGATCTTCGGTCCCGAATCGAGCGGCAAGACCACCCTCACCTTGCACGCGATCGCCGAAGCTCAGCGAGCCGGCGGGGTGGCGGCCTTCATCGACGCCGAGCACGCCTTCGATCTTCGGTATGCGCGCGGCATTGGCATCGATCTGAAGAAGCTGCTCATGTCGCAGCCTGACTGCGGTGAGCAGGCGCTGGAAATCGCCGAAGCCTTGACGCGCTCGGGCGCGGTGGACTTGATCGTAATAGACTCGGTGGCGGCCCTGGTCCCCAAAGCCGAGATCGAAGGCGACATGGGTGACGCGCACATGGGTTTACAAGCCCGATTGATGAGCCAGGCATTGCGCAAATTGACGGCGGTTGCCAGTAAGACAGGCACTACGCTCATCTTCATCAATCAGCTGCGCATGAAAATCGGTGTCGTCTTCGGAAATCCCGAAACGACCACCGGTGGCAATGCGCTCAAATTTTACGCTAGCGTTCGTCTGGATGTGCGGCGGACGGGCAAGGTAACCCTGGGCGAAAATGTAGTGGGCAATCGGACACGGGTGAAAGTGGTGAAGAACAAGTGCTCGCCGCCGTTCACCGAAGCCGAGTTCGATATTCGCTGGGGCACCGGCATCGACACCGGTGCGGATCTGGTCGAGGTGGCGGCCCAAGCCGGCGTGCTCGAGAAGAGCGGCTCCCACTACCTATTCGAAGGTAAAAGCATCGGCCAAGGCCGGGACAAGACACGCGACGCGATCCTGACCGACCCGGCACTATTTCAAGCAGTGCGCAAGAGGACGCTCGACGCCCTACCCTCTCAGGCTCGTCAGCGTAAGAGCGAGGCGGCCCCTGATATCGATACGCCTGACAAACCCGACAAGTCCGAAAAGAAACGCGCGGCCTGAATGCGCGCCGGCCCCGGCGCCGGGGCGGCTACGAGCTCGTCGGGAGTGTAACCGTAGAGCACGGATCACTGGCAAAATGAGTGCCGTGCGAGTAAGCATTTCTTTCGGCAATGCCCTCGCTGAGCTCGAGCATCGTGAACCAGCAGGTCGCCTCGGTGCGAGACGTCGAAGAAGCGTTGTCGCGCCAGTCGCTCTATGGAGGCGATCTGATCACGAATTTGCTCGAGCTCGCGACCGTGAGTGAAGAGCGGCTGAGCAGGTTGCTCGCGGAGAGCCACGGCCTGGAGGCGGCGCCGGTGGGTGAGCTGCCGGTTGCACCGGATTACGTGCGACGCTTGGTTCCGGGGGACGTCGCGCAACGCTTCGGCCTGTATCCACTGGGCGAGCGAGACGGCTCGCTCACCGTGGCCGTCGCCGAACCGCTACCTAATGAGACCGAGCAAGATTTAGCGTTCTCGCTCGGCACGGGCCTGGTTCAGAAAGTCGCACTGCTAGTGCGTGTTCGCCAGGCTATCGCGCGTGATTACGCAAGCCCTCTCGATCGCCGGTCACTGCGTGTGCTCGCGCGCCTGAGCGGTCAGCCAGATCCCAGCCCGAGCTCGATGCCGAGTCAGCTCGGCCCCCCTGCGGAGTCGGGTCCGGCGTCAGCGGTCGTCCGCACTGATTTGCCTGCAACACTCGCGGCAGCGCCAGCCAATGCTAGCGGGAGCGCTGACTCGCGTACAGCGCGCGTGCCGGCAGTGCCCGACTTCAGAAGCCTCGTCAATGCGGCGCCGCAAAACCGGGCTCGGCGGCTCGGGCCGTTTACCGCCGCCATGGCCGAGCGGGGCCTGTTCGAAGCAGAATCCCGGGATGACGTGCTGCGCGCGTTTTTCGACTTCGCGAGTCAGTACTTCGAGTATTCCGCCATGTTCGCCGTCCATGGTGATCTCGCGGAGGGGAGAGACGCTGCAGGCGCCGGCGCGTCGCGCGCGCGCATCATCACCGTAGGGGTACCGCTCGATTTACCGAGCGCCATGTCGCGTGCACGCGATTCGGCAGCATATGAGCTTACCCGGCTCGGTAGCGGTGGGCTAGATGGCGCGCTAGCCAAGGATCTCGAGCGCCATCCAGGCCGGTCCGTGTTGTTCATACCGGTGCAAGTACGTGGTCGCACCGTGCTCATCCTGTATGGGGATCATGGCGACCGGGATGTGGCGCTCAGTGAAGTTGGAGAGGTGATTTCCTTCGCGCCTTTGGTGGCTAATGCCCTCGAGCGCGTGATCCTACGCCGCCGCATGCGTGATAAGGGAGAGCCCGTACCGCCTCCGCCGAGTGCGGGGTTCGGGCGGCGGGAGCCTGCTCCGCCCCGGCCAAGCGCCGCGGAACGGGCCGCCACTCTCGCTTCGGTGATCGGCGAGCGCTTCGATGCGCGCGTCTCCGGCGAGGCGCAATTGCCGAATCCGCAGTCGGCTGCGCCACCTGGGCCGGCGTCGGAGGGTTCTGCGCCGTCGCCATCGCCTCGAATCGACACGCCTACCGCGCCAACCGTCGTGCAACGGATGATCTCGATCGGCCCGCTTCCGCCGTTGCCGAGCTTCGACCCTGCGCCGCCGTCGTCGAGACCACGCTCCGAGCCAAACCGGGCGACCGCGGACGCGGGCTGGGGCGTGGCTCCTGGCCCCGCGTCGTTTCCGCACGTCGAACGCGGCACGAAGCCGGGCGTCGGAAGCGCATTGGAAGAACCCCATGACGGGCGGCAACTCACAGCATCGCAGCGTTCTGGGTCTCTGCCGCGTTTGCAGCTCGTGCCCGAGGAGCCAGCCGCGGACGCCCCGTCGGAAGCGCCAGAGATCCATGTCTCGGAGAGCTCGAGCGAGCTCAGCGCAGATGATGAAGAATACCGGATGAGCTCCGAAACAAGCGGCGTACCGCTCGCTCCCGCGTCCCGGTCCCTCGCCTATAGCGCCCGCCCCCTGCCGCCCCGCGATGCCTCACAAGACATGCAACTGCCAAGCGTGATCGTGGACGTCGCCAGCGACACGAACGAGCTGGTGCGGCGCCTGATGGGCGGCGATGGGAGCGCCGGCGAACAGCTCCTTCGCATCGGGGACTCGGCCATCACCGTCTTGGTCAGCATCTTTCCGGGACCGATCAGCGCCGAGCTCCGGCGCAGCTCGGGAGACGGGCCGGCAAAGGCATCGGAATGCGGGCCGGTGCTCCGTACCCTGGCGCGCATGGGCCTGCGCCCGGTGCCCTTCGTGGTCGTGCGCACCGCGGACGGGGATCCCGTCGTCCGCGCCTGGGCCACGCGCTTGCTCGGCGAAATGCCCAGCAACGAGTCGGCGCAAGCCGTCGCGCGACGCTTGACCGATGACGACGCGGAGGTGCGGCGCGGCGCGCTCGCCGCTGGCCACATGCTCCTTCACCATGCCGAAGCCGCCGAAGCCTTGCAGGCCAAGATCGCCGAAACCATTGGCGACACGACGCGCGCGGAGGAAACGCGTCACTCCTTGATCGAGGCGTTGGCCGAGTTGCGCGCGCCGCTGGTCGTGCCGACGCTGATTCGACTCCTGGAAGGTGATTCGCCCGACATCGTGCGCTCTGCGCACTGGGCGCTTGGTGTGATCACGCGCCAGGACTTCGGTACGAAAGCTGGGCCATGGGAAGAGTGGTGGTCGGCCAACGGCGGGCGAAATCGCATCGAGTGGCTCATCGACTCGCTGATGCACGAAAATCAAGAGCTGCGTCGGACCGCGGGCGATGAGTTGAAGAGTTTGACCAAAGAGTATTTTGGTTACTACGACGATTTGCCGAAAAAGGAGCGCGAGCGCGCGCAAGAGCGTTACCGTCAGTGGTGGGAGAGCAAGGGTAAGGCCCGCTTCCACTGATTTCGTGACGCGCGACGAAAGCGTCCAGGTGTTCTTCTCCAGTTTGCGGGAAGTGTTCCTATTTCGCCGAGGCGACCGTCGGGCCAAGCGATGGACAGCCACGGAGAACCGTGGCAGGTCCATGCCCGATGATCGATAGCGACCCGCACTTCGACCCAGGCCTGCGAGCGGCAAATCTCGCGCTGTCCGGCCGGAAACGGCGCGAAGTCAATCGCATCAGCTCGCTGGAGCTTCGGTTCAGCGATCCCAAGAGCGAGCCGTGGGAAGCCCTGGCGCTGATCTCCGTGGGCTTGCTCAGCGTATTGGTCGTGGTCGGGCTGTGGCTGGCGTAGCGCACCGGAACCCGTAACTGGTTCCGGACGGCTGGCGCCGGAACCAAGCCCTCACTCCAGCTTGGCGTCTTTACCAACGGGCCCGGACTTTTTCCCGCCCGTCAGATCGATTTGCCAATCGACCGTATGTTCCGCGCCCTGATAAGCGGGCACGATTACGGCGTTCAACGCCCGCTGCACACACTTGCCAACCGGATTCTCGTCGTATGGGGCCTCGACGGTGAGCGACTTCACGTGACCATCGTTCGCGAAGACTAGCGTAACACTGGCCTTCGTGTCCTTCGGCTTAGCCGGCGCCTTGGAGCCCTTAGCTGGCTTGCCGGTTTTTGGATCGATGTTCTTGTCCCCCTCGACCACGGACTCCGGACAAGTTTCAGCTGAGTGCGCGGCTCGATGCAGCTCGAGGTCCGCCTGCTTATCGTCCCACTCTCGCTTCTTCTCCTCCTCGGTCGAACCGGAGGTGTCGGCGTAGCTGTTCTCGTTCTGCTCCCGCTTGAGTTGCTCGTCACCGAGCCGTTCCTGATCTGCCAAGAGTTGATCGGGTGTTTTGACCTCGTCCGCATTGTTCGACGCTCCACAAGCCACCAAGGCCAACGCACAAAACCCAAGCCATCGCTGCTGCATGCGGCTCACATTAGCCTCGACCAGCGCGGTCTGGGAAGGCCCCACACCCGTGAAAGCCGGCTCGGCAGAGCGGATTTTTGAAGCCGTGAGCGGCGGTGGATCTAGCCGGCAACTGCGCCGTGAAACGCGCCGACCATCGAGCAATCCGGGGGAATACTGATGGTGCTGGCGATGGGATGGGTCGAATTCTCGAGGCGCGGGCGCGGGCTTGCGCCAGGGTTGGGGTTGGCCTTGTTGGCCTGCTCTAGCATCCGGCATGACTGCTTCGAAACGCGCGATTGTCCCAGCCCACAAGGCTTCATCGAGGCGGGCGGAAGCGATAATTGGTGGGATCCGGGCGGTGCAGCGGGCCAACCGGAGCTCACTCCGGTTTCGCCTGCGTCGGGCGGCACCGGAAGCAATGTCGCCAATGTTCACGGGGACGGCGGCGAGAGCGGCGCAGGCGGGAACGCGGACGGGAACGCGGACGCGTCGAACGAGGCGCCGAGTGTGCTCGGGGTGACGCCCGCCGACGGCGAGCTCGGGGTCAGAAACGATACGCCAATCGTCATCACCTTCAGTCAGCCAATGAACCCCGTCTCGGTGACAACCGCCTATGAATCGAGCGATTTGCCTGCAACGCAGCTCCGTTTCGCGTGGACCCGCGGGCTTACCGTGTTGACGCTGACTCCTGGCTCTCGCCTTTCTTATCGTTCTGGTGCAGCCCAGACGGGCGGCAACGCCGCATTCCCCGCCAAGGCTTACCAATATGGCTTTGGCTCGGGCGCAACGAGTCGCGCTGGCCAACCATTGGCGCCGCTGTCTTTCAGCTTCAGCACTCTGCGCGAGGTCTCTTTCGAGCTCGCCGCCAATCTCGAGCTTTCTGGTAATTGGACCGAAGGCGAAGGCGAGGGCATTCACAATTGCTTGCGCAAAGCCCAGTTGCCCTACGTGCCCGCGGTATGCGTGGGAGACGATGCCAACGATGTCCGTTACACGGGATTCGTGAGCTTCGACCTCGGCGCGCTGCCCGCCGAGATCGGAGCCTTTGTGAACGTTAGTTTGCGGGCCAATGCTCAGGTCTATGGCACGCCAGAGAATCTCGGGACAAGCCGCTTGGAGCACGTATCGTTTGCCCAGCTCGGCGACGCACCGCTTTACGTCCCCGCGCTAGCCGCCCTCGGCCCATTTTATGGCGGCTCGGGTCTGGCGAGCGGCACTTGGATTGCGCTCAGCCAAGACCTGACGGCGGCCGTGGCGGATGACTACGCCAGGCGGGTCGAGCGCGGAAACCGAAGCCAGTATCGGCTCGGGTTCGCCAAAGTCGCGGCCGACGGTCATTGGGACGATCTCGAGATTCCGACCCAGAGCATTCGATTACTGGCAACGTATCTAACCCGGTAATCACCTGGTCACGTCGGGGGGGAACCATTCTCGACCTGTCCTAGAGCTCGCCCCACCGCCGGCCTACAGAGCCCGCTTCGCATGCCAGGGTTTTCGATTCCTAACCGTTCCTTCCAGGTACGGTTCGTCTCACTAGGCCTGCGCGTGGGCCAACCGCGCCTCTGCCGCGAACACCGCTTCCGCAAATGAGGCATCGACGGGGGCCACGAGCGAGACCACATCCTCCGGCGTCGCGCCGGCTTCGAGTGCAGCGCGAGCTGCTCCCGAGCCGGTTAGCAGATCGAAAGCCGGCACATTGGTTTCGAACTCATAGGGCGTGCTCCGAAATGCAAAGGCTTCGGGCGCTTGGGCGCGAGCCAGAGCGATCAAGCGCAGGTAGGTGGCGACGGGGCGAAACAACTGTGGGCTCGTGACATGCAACATGACGCCGCGGCACGTTTGCCCGGCATGCTTTTCGAAACTCGGACGAAACGCGACGGGGCGCACCTGCACTCCGGGGCAACCGGACGCGATCAGTGCTTCCGCCAGCGCCTCTCCATCCAAAAAGGGCGCGCCGACTAGCTGGAACGGCGCCGTCGTACCGCGGCCCTCGGACAAGTTGGTGCCTTCAATCAGGCAGCCCCCGGGGTAGACGAGCGCGGTTTCGGCGGTAGGCATGTTGGGCGATGGCATGACGAAGGGCCGTCCCCACGCTTCCGCTCCGCGCTGACGTTCCCAACCCAGCATGGGAACGACCGAGAGCGCCCCGTCTACACCCAAGGACTTGCCGTCCTTTTCGATGAACATCGCGAGCAGCTCCGCGATGCTGAGCGCGTGCCGAATCGGCAGCGGCTCGAGCCCGACGAACGACAAGAATCCCTCTTGCTGGGGTGCGCCCTCGATCGTTTTCGGGTCGCCCGAGATGGGATTCGGGCGATCGAGCACCACCGTATGTATGGATGCCGCGCTCGCTGCGCGTGCGGCCAGGAGCGCAGTCCAAGCATACGTGTAGTAGCGGCTCCCGACGTCCGCCAAGTCGATGAGCAACAGATCGATTTCCGCTAGCTGATCGGCCGCGGGCGCGAGTGCTTCTTTGGTCTTGCCGTACAGGCTGATGATGGGCGTCTTGCCCGCGTCGGCTTCGGAGCTGACCGCTTCCTCGGCCTGGGCCATGGCTTCCAGCCCATGCTCGGGCGCAAACACCAAACGCGGCGACGCGCCGAGCTCTTCCAAAACGCTGAGAACATGGCGTCCGCGGCGGTCGACTGCAGCCGCGTGCGTGAGGACGCCCAAGCGACTGCCACGCAGCCGACGACGTAAGCCGGACAGTTGGCTCGTGAACAGTTGATCGACTCCGCAAAGCATGGGTCGTTGTCCTCGTATTAGGTGCCGGCACGCGCGGGCGCGTCGGCTGAAAGCGTTGTATTCTGCAAGTTGCCCGTTTCCCTATCGAATCCGCACAGATAACGAACTCTGAGCCGGGAGCGACCAGCTATGCAGAGGTTGCCGGATCTGGGCCGGTAGGGTAGCATTTTTTGCAGAGTGCGCCGCGTTCTAGTTGTAGACGACGAAGAGAATCTGCGGCTGGTCTTGCGTACGCTGCTCAGAAGGCATGGCTACGAAGTCGAGACCGCCGAAAGCGGCGACGACGCCTTGGGCATGGTCGATTCCTTCGGACCGGACGTGGTGTTGACGGATGTCCGAATGCCCAAAATGGGCGGCCTGGACCTCTTGACCACGCTCAAGGCCAAAGGCAACGACGCCACCGTGATCGTAATGAGCGCCTACGGGAACATGGACCTCGCGCTCGAGGCCATGAAGGCGGGCGCGTACGACTACGTGCAAAAGCCGTTCAAACCAGACGAGATCGTCCTGGCGCTCCGGAAGGCCGAAGAACGCGAGCTGCTACGGCGAGAAAACCGGGCACTGCGCGACGAGATTCGCAAGGAACACAAATTCGAAGACATTTTGGCCAAGAGCCAGAAGATGCAAGACATCTTCCGCACCATTTCCAAGATCGCTGAGTACAAAACCACGGTGCTCGTGGCCGGCGAGAGCGGCGTCGGCAAGGAGCTCGTGGCGCGCGCGATTCATCACCGAAGCACACGCCGTGGGGGCTCATTCGTAGCGGTCAACTGCGGAGCTATCCCGGAGAATCTGCTGGAAAGCGAGCTGTTTGGTCACAAAAAGGGGGCGTTCACGGACGCCGTCCAAGACCGACGCGGGCTGTTCGAAGAGGCCGATGGCGGCTCCCTCTTCCTCGACGAGATCGGTGAGCTACCGCTGGCGCTACAAGTGAAGTTGCTGCGCGTGTTGGAGGACGAAAAGATCCGCCGCGTCGGTGATACGCGCGACATCAAGGTCGACGTTCGTATCATCACGGCTACCCACCGCGACCTCCTAGCCGAGACCAAGGCCGGACGTTTCCGAGAGGATTTATTTTATCGCCTGAACGTGCTGTCGATTTTAGTGCCCCCTCTGCGCGATCGCCGCGACGATATCCCGCTCCTCATCGATCACTTCGTGGCCCGGAACAACGTTCGCTTGGGCACGTCGATCCGCGGGCTCGACACCGAATCGCGCCGGTTATTGTTCGAATATCCGTGGCCGGGCAACGTGCGAGAGCTAGAAAACACGATCGAGCGGGCCATGGTCCTCGCCGAAGGTGATCAGATCGTCGCTCAAGATCTGCCCGATCGCTTACGCGAAGCGCGCGACCCCGTCCAAATGCAACTGGCCAGCGGCGAGCTGAGCGTGAAAAAAACCATGCGTATCGTGGAGGAAATCTTGATTCGCAGAGCATTGCAGCGCACCAAAGGCAACCGCACCCGTGCGGCAGAGGTCTTGGAGATCAGTCATCGAGCGCTGCTGTACAAAATCAAAGACTACGAAATCACCGATCTCTGATCGTAGCTTCTACTTCGTCGGTCATCTTTGGAATCGCGGCGGTCAACACTTCCCGCCCCTGGCTCGTGACCAGGACATCATCTTCGATGCGGATGCCGCGCACGTCGTTGAATTCGAGCAGACGTGTGCGGTCGAGGGCGGAGGAGAGCCCCCCGACCTCGTCCGGGTTCGAGAGCAAAGCGGGGATTTGATAGAACCCGGGCTCGATCGTCACGGCCATGCCGGGAGCAAGATCGCGGTCCAAGCGCAAGTAGCGATCGCCAGGGCTCGCGCTGCGGACGCGCCCCGGAGCGTAACCCGCACGGTCACCGAGATCCTCCATATCATGCACGTCTAGACCCAGCAGGTGCCCAATGCCATGCGGGAAAAAAAGTGCGGCGGCTCCCCGCATGTACAAATCGTCTAAGTCGCCGCGAAAGATGCCGAGATCCAGCAAGCCACGCAGCATTTCCAAGCCCGCGGCCCGGTGCACGGCCAGATAGCGTACGCCCGGGGCAACCGCCGCGATCGCCGCGCGCTGCGCGGCAAGGACTACGTCGTACAGGGCGCGCTGGGTGGTCGAAAACTGGCCACCGGCGGGCCAGACGCGGGTGACGTCGGATGCCCACCCCTCCGGCGTCTCGGCGCCCACGTCCGCGAGCACCAGATCGCGGGTCTCCAGTAAGCCGTCGTGGCGCTCGTTATGCAACACTTCACCGTGCACGGTGACGATGGAGTTGTACGAGCAGCTACAACCGGAAGCGATAATCGCGGCCTCCATGCGCGCCCGCACTTCGTATTCGTGCTGCCCGACGCGGGTGCCACGCATGCCGGCGCGGTGCGCACGCTCCGCGACGTGGGCGGCAAAGCGAAGTTGTCGAATTGCCGCTTCGTCGTGCGTGAGCCGAAGCTCGATCACGGCGTCGGCCAGCTCGCGATCCCTTCCCTCGAGCTCGACCCCCGAGCCCTGAATGATTTCGCGGCCGACGACCTCGCTTTGCCAGATGGCGCCTTCGGCGTCTTGGGCCGGCAGAGTTGCGAGCTCATCCGACGCCACGAGCTCGTCGATCGGACGCACCTCGATCTCGAGCTCACGCGCTAAGTCGTCCAGACTCGCTTGTTTGCCGCCCCAAAGCTCGGCCTCGGGATCGGGCAGTGGCGCAAACAGCACTGCGCGGCCGGGCTCGACGAGCAGCGCGGCGCCCTCGAGGGGCCGGCCGAGGAAATAAAGGAAGTGGCTCTCGGCGCGAAAAGGGTAGCGATTGCCCGCGTAATTGCGGGGCCGCGAGAGGCCCGACACGATCAGCGCCGGCCCCCCAAAGCGCTCCGAGAGCCGAGCCCGACGCGCCGCAAATGCGGCAGCCAGGGTGACGGGCAGAGACATGGCGCCAGTGTACGTCGAACTGCGCGAACGGTGTGGCGCGACAAACTGCGCCCATGGTTGCGCGTCGTGCCGAGCGAAGCCAACCCACGCTCGAGGTGCCCGCGTGGGCATGCGCGGACGCACGGTGAACCCGCGGCAAATCGGCTCGTTTCCAATGCTTGCGCGACGGCGCACATCTTGCTACCGAATACTGGTGGGACTGGTCTCGACTCGCATACAAGAGCTGCGCCGCGAGCGTGGGACCTTGCTCATGGGGGTGCTGAACGTCACACCTGATTCGTTCTTCGATGGCGGTCGCTACGACCGCGTTGCCGCGGCCGCGAGCAGAATCGATCAGCTCGTCGAAGACGGCGCCGATCTCATCGACATCGGCGCCGAGTCGACGCGCCCGGGTGCGCCTGCCGTCTCAGCGGCTGAACAGATTGCGCGCTTAGAGCCTGCGCTCCGGTACGCCGTGCGCTCCGGGCTGCTGGTCTCCGTAGATACGGCTAGCCCGGCCGTGGCCCGGCACGCGCTTGGCCTCGGGGCGCAGCTCATCAACGATGTTTCTTGCTTGGCTGACGCGGAGCTCGCCCGCGCCTGCGCCGAGCACGCCGCGCCTCTCATCCTCATGCATGCGCGCGGCCCCGCCGCCAGCATGACCGGCTTCTCGCAATACCCGGAGGACGGCTACGACGACTTGGTCGAAGACGTGCGCCGCGAATGGCGGAGTGCGCGAGACCGTGCGGTGGCGGCCGGCTTGGGCGAGTGCGACGTGTACTTTGACCCCGGCCTGGGCTTCGCCAAAAATGCCCGCCAGTCGTACGTGCTCCTTGCCGAGCTGGCCCGGTTCGCAAGCGAAGGCTTGATCGTGGTCGGTCCGAGCCGTAAGTCGTTCATCGCCGCCGCCGATGGTGCTCCGCCCGATCAACGGCTCGGCGGCAGTGTGGCCGCTTGCTTGCTAGCGGCCGCGCGTGGCGCCGCGATCGTGCGCGTGCACGATGTTCATGACGTGCGTCAGGCACTGCGGGTGGCCGCGCTCGTGGAACGCGGAAGCCGCGTCGAGGCCGCCCATGCAGGATAGCTTCGTGGGCTTTTTAGGCTCGTTGACCGTGGTCCAATGCCTGCGCGACGCCCTGGATATTTTCATCGTTTATTACATCGTGTACCGCGCCTTGCTCGTGCTGCGGGGCACACGCGCGATGCAGGTCGGCATGGGCCTGGCCATGGTGTTCGTGCTCTATATCGTAGCGCAGGGGTTGAAGCTCGTCACCGTGCTCAACATCATGGGCGCGCTGATCTCGAGCATGATCTTGATTATCGTGGTCGTGTTCCAAAACGACATTCGGCGCGGCCTCCAGCGCGTGGGTAGCCGCGCTTGGTTCGGGGGGCTGGCGCGCTCGCAAGAGTCCAAGTTGATCGATGCGGTCGTGGATGCCGCCACTGATCTCGCGCGTCACCGCATCGGGGCCCTGATCACGTTCGAGCAGGACGCGAATCTGGACGAGTTCGTGGGCGTGCACAAAGGGCACGTGCTCGACGCGCAGGTAACGCGCGAGCTACTGGTCACACTGTTCATTCCCGAGGGCGTGAACAAGTTGCACGACGGCTCGGTGATCATTCGCAATTACCGGATCGCCAAAGCTGGCGTATTTTTTCCCATGCCCGAGGGGCGGGTCATGGACGATAGCTTTGGCTCGCGCCATCGGGCGGCCTTGGGCATCACCGAAGAGACGGATGCCGTAGTCGTGATCGTCAGTGAAGAGCGCGGCACGATCAGCTTCTGCTTCAACGGCAACATCGCCTCGAACTTGGACGGGGCCAAGCTCCGCACCATGTTGGAGGCAATTTTCAGCCCGAAAGTACGCAAAAAGAGCCGGAAGTCGCCACCGGTTTCGCAGCGCCAGGGAAGCGTCCCCGAGGCGCCCCTGTCCCGGCGAGTGCCGGAATCCCTGTCATCGCGCCGCCTAGCCGACGCGCCGGAGAGCGCACGACAGGCGCGCCGTGCCAGCGAGCCAGAGGCGGCACATCCGCGCATCAGCTTGGCCGAGCCCGAGCCGTCACCGGTTCGACCGCGCGTTCGGCCCACGAGCGACGCGCCGCCCCCGCTCCGGCCGTCGCTCACGCCGCCGCCTCCGGTCGTCGTCTCGCCACTGCGCACCCCCGTCAGCAGCGGAGGCGAGCGCCGCGGCCAGCACGCGGAGGATCCCGACGCGAGTGAGGACGATCAGTCGAACGACAGCGGTTCTCCGCAGAGCGAGCCATGATGCTATCGGCTTGGGTCGCGAGCGCACTGGCCTTCCTGCGCGAGTCCTTCAGTGAAAACATCGGACTCAAGGCCTTGGCCTTGACCTTCGCGCTCGGCTTGTTCGCATTCCTTCAAGGGCAGACCGACGAGCAACAGCGCACCATCCCAGTGCCGATCGTGATGCGTTTACCGCCGGAGGGCGCAGGGCGTGAGCTGATGACACCGATTCCGGCCAGTATTCACGTAACGCTGCGCGGCCCGGCGCGGGCCATCGACCGGCTGATCCAAACTGGCGTCGTGCCGATCGAGATCGATCTTCGCGAGGGCCATCGCGAATCCATCAGCTTCGAGCAAAAAGCGTTCTCATTCCCGCCCGAAACGAGCATCACCATCATCGATCCGCCGAGCATCGACCTGGAGTGGGAGGACGTCGTTACGCGCCAAATTCCGGTCCAGGCCGCGATCACGGGACAACCCGCGGACGGCTACATCGTCAAGGGCGAGCCCGACGTCGACCCGACGCAACTCACTGTGCGCGGTCCGGTCAGCGTGATCGAGGTCATGCAGTTCGCGAGGCTCGCCGCCTTCGACGTATCCGGGCTCAGTGAGGGCACGCACCGCCGACGCATCGCCATCGATGCACCCCCCGTACGCGCGCGCTACATCGGCCCCGCGGCGGCGAGCGTCACGGTCACCGTGGCCCGCCGCGTGAGCGAAGCCAAGTTCGAGAATCGCCCGATCGAGGTCGTTGGCGTGCCCGGCGCCGGCACTTTGCCGCGAACGGTGGACGTAACGGTCACAGGCCCACCGGAGGTGATCCATGCTCTGCGTCCGGACCAGATCATCCCGCGCGCGGATCTGACTAAAGCGTCCGGCTTGGATCTGAAGAAGCATGGCTCGGCCGCTATTCGCGTCACAGTGGAGCTCGGGCACGCGGACGCCGAGCTGCAGCCGCCGAGCGTGACCGTGAAGTGGTAATGGCAAAACATTCACGGCTGCTCGTCCGGAGATCGCCGCGCTCACCGGCTCAGGGCGTCTTCAGCGCTGGATCGCGTTCTGCGTCGTAGTCGCTGTCCGGCTCCACGAAGATTTTTTTCATCTCCGGGACATCGGCGCGCACCCTGCGCTCTATGTCGTCGATCACGCGCTCCACGTCTTCGAGCACCATTTTTGGACGAAAGCGCACCTTCAGCGCGAGGATCACGGCCTGCGGACCAAGGTGCATGCTCAGGAACTGTGTGACCTTGAGCACGCCTTGTGTGCCCTCCACCAGCCCCAAGGTCCGCGCGCGCACCTCGGCCGTGACCCCCTCGCCTAGGAGTAAGCTGCGGGTGTAGCGCGCCAGCATGACCCCGACGCCGCAGAGCAGAACGCCGATGACGACCGAGCCAATCGCATCCGGGACCGCGCTGTGCGTGAGCGCAGAAACTCCGATGGCGACGAAGGCGATGCATAAACCAAAAACCGCTGCCGTGTCCTCGAGCAACACCACTGGGATGGTGGGATCCTTTCCGCGAAATAGGGCTCCGAAAAAGCCGCCCGTCCCGCGGCTCTTGTTGAATTCCCTATAAGCAACGAAAAAGCTTCCACCCTCCATGAGAAGCGAGACGCCGAGCACGCCGAGTGGAATGAGGGCCGAGCCGTGCGCTTCCGCGCCTGGCGACAGCAACTTGTGCACGCCTTCGTACATGGCGAACACTCCGCCTACGAAGAAGAGCAGCAAAGCCACGATGAAGGCCCAGAAGTACGACTCTTTCTCGCGACCGAGCGGGTAGCGGTCGGGGTCGCTCCGTTGAGCAAGGCTCATGCCGACCAAGAGCAAGCCCTGATTGCCGGTATCCGCGAGCGAATGCACACCTTCGGCAAGGATCGCCGTACTACCCGACAGCCACGCCGCGACGAACTTGGCGACCGCGATACCGAGATTGCCGAGCAGCGCCGCGATCACGACTTTATGCGGATCAGAGTGGGAATGAGAGCTCATCGCCCCGCATGCTTTCCGTCACAGCACGGTGACGTCAATGCGCGAGCGTGCGTTTTCGAAAAACGTGGCCAATGCGGTGTTCAAGCGGCGAGCTACGTACCAGCGCAGCAGCGCCGGGCGGATGGTCTCGAACGGCGCATTTGCGAAGGGGTTGCCGGGCGCCTTGTGAATGCTGCGTAGCTCGGCCTCGCTGGGCGCGAGCATGGGCGTTACCATCCGATCCAGATACAGACTGGCGCGTGCCTTCTGCTGAAAGAACCGACCGAGCTCGCGCTCGCTCAGGCCTTCGGCTCGGCGCGCGGAGTCGAGTGCGTCCTCTCCGCCCACGCGGTCGCTGAGCATGCGATGAGCGAGCCGAACCTGCCGATCGAGCTCGGCTGATGTCGGTTCTGGCTCGATGTGCAACGCGCTCAAAATTACTTCGGCGATATGGCGGTCGAGCGCCGCCGTCACGTGCTGCTCCCGATACGGCGCCTCGCCCAAGCTACCGCGCTCGGGATCGGATAGGGCCTCCAGGCGTGCCTCGAAGGAAAGCACGCGCTCGAACACGAAGCGCGGATGGCGCGTTCCGCCGGTATCGGGCGCGGCGAAGCGCACGACCGCTCGATCCACTGATACTGGGTCGGCGTGGACCAGGCCGGGCAGGACGCAGAACGCGCCGGCCGCCAGCCAGCGTTTCATCGCGCAGCGGGGCGCTTGCGCGAGGACGGCGTTGCCTCCTCGTCATCGGCCGCCGGCATTTCGCCGGATGTCACGGTGGCATGCGGACCGGTTTCCGGTGACGGCGCATCTCCCTCTCCGACGTGGGTTGCGGTATCGGAACGGTGGGCGAAGCCGCGCGCGGCTCGCCGGGCCTTGACGAATTCTGCAAACGTCGTGACCTTCTCTAGATCACGCGCACCGAGCGCGTCCGCGAGCTCACGAAGCTGCTTCCGCAGTGCCTCGGCGCTGCTCTTACGGCGCGCGCTCAGCGTATCCGGCGTTGCCACCATGGGCTCCGGGGGCTCCTCCGCCGGCCATGCCGGCCGCGCGGTGGGGGCAAGCCCGTGGGCGCCGAGCCAAGCCTCCATGAACACGCGCAGCCGCTCGCTGCGGAATGCAAACCAGCGCTCGCGCTCGGTGCCATAGGTCATCAGCACATCTTTGAAACGACGAAATGCACCCTTACCGTCGATCGCTGCGCTGAGTTGGTCGCGGAGCTCACCCTCGTCGACCATGGGAATGAAGCGTTCCATCCAGCGGTACTGCTCGCGTGAGCTCACCGGCTCGATTCGCATGTAAGTCGTGTCGGCGGCGATTCGTGAGTGCATTTCGGGATCGGCGATGCCGTCCACCACGCGCAACACCTCACCGCTGTGCAGGTGAAGGTAACTGTGCACCTCTGGGGCGTTGTTCTCGAAAGCATCCTCGAGCGCCTCCCAATCCACTGGGATGTCGCGTAACTGCTGGGCCCCACCCGCGCCCGAGTCCGAGTCCGCCATATCAAACCTCTTTTCCAAAAGCATCGCGCTCTCTCAGCTCATCTTGGGGCCGACGACCTCGACCGGAAAGGGGGAAATCCAACACCGCGCCCTGATCAGTGCGAGCGCGCCCGACACACGGCTTTCGACCAGCGGGTTAGCTCCGCCGATCGCGTCGCTTCGTCGATTCGAGAGGTGAACGCGCGGTCCAGTCGAACCATTCCGGCCGCTTCGACAGGGCTAGAAAATAGACCGGCCCCCAGGCCGGCCAACATCGCAGCTCCGCGCGCCGTCGATTCGAGCTCGGTCGGACGCTCGACCGTCAGAGCCGCCAGGTCGCTCTGGGTCTGCATCAACAAGTCATTCGCCGCCGCCCCGCCGTCCACGCGCATGCGCGTGATCGGCCGGTCCAGATCGGCGCTCATGGCGGCGATTACGTCGTGCACTTGAAAGGCAATCGCTTCGAGCGTCGCCCGCGCCAGGTGCGCGCGCGTGGTGCCGCGCGTGATGCCGGTGATTAGACCGCGTGCGTCAGGGTCCCAATGCGGAGCCCCCAGGCCCGAGAGGGCGGGTACGAATAAGACGCCCTCGCTCGACTGAACCTGCCGCGCCAAGCCCTCGATCTCCTGTGCAGAGGCGATGATGCCGAGCCCGTCGCGTAGCCATTGCACCGCTGCGCCCGCAACGAAACAGCTGCCTTCGAGCGCGTAGACCACGTCATTGCCAATCTGCCAGCCCAGGGTCGACAAGAGACCGGCGCGGCTTGCGACGGGCCTCGAGCCCGTATTTACTAGTAAAAATGCCCCGGTGCCGTAAGTGCACTTGGCATCGCCCGCTGACAGGCAAGCCTGACCGAAGAGCGCCGCATGTTGATCGCCGGCCATGCCGGTTATCGGAATACCGTCGGGGAGCCCCGGAACAGCATGCGTCTCGGCGACTCGAGCGGCGTTCGGGACGATCTCGGGCAGGACCGGCGCGGGAATGCGGAGCAAGGCGCACATCTCTTCGTTCCACGTGCGCGATGCCAGATCCATGAGCAGCGTGCGCGAGGCGTTGGTCACGTCCGTCACGTGAGGTGCGGTGCCGTGCGCGCCGCCCGCGAGCCGCCAAACGAGATACGAGTCGAGCGTTCCGAATGCCAGCGCACCGGCCTCGGCCGCGGCGCGAGCACCCGACACGTTGTCGAGTAGCCACGCTAGTTTAGTGCCTGAAAAATATGGGTCCAAGACCAGACCCGTCGTTGCCCGTACGCGCGCCTCATGGCCGGCGGCTTTGAGCTCGGCACAGTGAGCCGCCGTGCGCCGGTCTTGCCAAACGATTGCGCGCTGCACGGCTTGGTTGCTCTTGCGATCCCAGAGCACCGTGGTCTCACGCTGATTGGTGAGACCGATAGCCGCGATGTCGTTGCCTCGAAGCCCAGACTGGGCAAGTGCACCTGCAACTGACGTCAGCACGCTTTGCCAGATCTCTTCTGGATCGTGCTCGACCCAACCAGGCTCCGGGAAATGCTGCGGAAACTCGCAATTCTTCCGGCCCAGCGTGGAGCCGTCTAGAGCCATCACGAGCGCTGTCGTGCCCGTCGTGCCTTGATCGATCGCTAAGATGTGGCCGGCCACTCCTCCGCGAGCCTACCAGAGCCAGGCTCGGCCGGGGGGCCCGACACACCGCGCAACAAGAGGCGCGCTGCCCTCTCTCGATTCAGTGAAATGCGAAGGTAATCGCCGCTCCTACATGACGCGCTCACGCGGCGTAGTGCAAGGTCCGTGATTCGAGTGCCACGGGCGCGCGGCTATTGTCGGCGAGCACTGAGAACGCTAGCCTTTTTGCCGTATGGCTCGCATTCTGCTCGCGACACCCGAAGGCCAGCAGGTCGTTGAGCTACGGGACCATAATTCGTTGGGGCGACATCCGAGCAACACCATTCAGCTGCTCGATAAGATCGTATCGAAGGAACACTGCATCCTCGAACGACGCGGAAACGGATTCACGTTACGCGACTTGGGCAGCTTGAACGGCACGTACATCAACGGCGAGCGCGTCGTCGGCGAGCAAGATCTGAAGCACGGTGATGACATCGCGCTCGGCGCGACGCGCGCCCGTTACGACGACGGCTCAGGTCGACCGCTACCTCCGCCGCCTGCATACGGCTCCCCACCGCAAGCTCTGCCGACATCGGGTTGGCAACCAGCTCAGCCCATGTCGCAAGTAGGGGCGCCGCAATCCACGGTGGGCGCGCCGCACTCTGTGCAAGTGCCAGTCCTCAGCCATGGGACGCAGCCGGTCGCACCGTTGCCAGCGGTGAGCTTCGTGGCGGCTCCGAGCTTCACGTCGACGCCCGGCCTCGCCCCCGCGCCGGGGTTTACGCCTTCGCCCATGGGCACCGCGCAGATGCCGCAGGTGCCCGCTACGCGCGTGGACGTGAACGACAAAGCCCGCCACATAGGGACTCAAATTGCCGCCACCGGCAAGGGCTTCGTACCCTACGACAAGCTCGCCGGTAACACCGATCAGCTCGCGCAGGATTACGAGCGCTTGCGGCTCAGCCACGAGCTCTCTCGCGAGATTGCACTCGAACGTGACCTGCCGACGCTCTTGAACAAAATCCTGCTCACGATCTTCAAGTTCGTGCGCGCCGACCGTGGCGTCATCTTCTTGATGAACCCGCAGGGCGAGCTCGTGCCCGGGGCGAGCCAGCGCCGTGACGGAACCGATGCGCCGATCCCGGTTTCATCGACGATCATGAATCACGTGATCAAGGAACGCGCGACCGTCCTCACCCATGACGCGGCCATGGATTTCGCGGCTTCCAAGGGAAAAAGCATGATCCTGAATCGGATCAGCTCGGCCATCGTGGCGCCCCTCTTGCACAACAACGAAATCTTGGGCGTGTTGTGGCTAGACAGCGAAACGCTGGCGCAATTTCAGCCCAAAGACATGGAGATTGTTACCGCCATCGCCTCCCAAGCGGCGATGTTCATCGAGATCAACATCTTGGGCAAAAAGGTGGAGCTCGAGATCGTCAATCGCGAACGCTTCAGTCGCCTACTTTCGCCGAACATCGCCCAACGCGTGCTGTCCGGCGAGCTCGAGGTAAAAAAGGGCGGGCAGCTGGTCGGTGAATGCACCGTGTTCAACTCGGATATCCGCGGCTTCACGCCGTTGAGTGAAGGCTCGCGTCCAGAAGCCCTGGTCGACCTGCTGAACGATTACTTCGAGCAGATGGTCGAGATCTTGTTCAAGTACGAGGGCACCCTCGATAAGTTCATGGGTGATGGCATCATGGCACTGTGGGGCGCGCCCGTAGCCCATCCCGATGACGCCTTGCGCAGCGTGAGCTGCGCGCTGGAGCAGATGGAGGCGCTGGGCAAGTTCAATCGCTTGCGTATCGACGCAGGCCAGGCGCCGCTGGCGATCGGGATCGGCATTCACACGGGTCCGCTCGTGGCCGGTTATATCGGTAGCTCGAAAGCGCTTTCGTACACCGTGATTGGTGATACGGCGAACACCAGCGCGCGCTTGTGCGGCGTTGCGACCCCGGGGCAAGTGTTGGTGAGTGAAGGCACGCTCGCTCGCTTGCAAGGCAAGTTCGTGTACGAGGAGCTGCCCCCCGCGCATCTGAAGGGCAAGGAAAAGCCGTTTCGGGTGTTTGACGTGAAGGGGTTACACCCGAGCGTGCAGGTGCCGATCACGTTTGGGAGTGTGACTTAGACTTTTTTTTGATTTTGGTTTGGGGCCGCGCGGAGGAACGGAGCGCGCTTTGGCCTCGACCCAGAAAATCGGACCGCCTTCCAAGCTGCGCTGGACTCCAGCCAAGTTCGGGCACGCGAAAAAAGTGCGCGCGAAACCACGAGCCTCCGAGCCGCCCGACGTGGTGTGGGCCTCGATCTGCCGCTGACGCGCTGCGGCGCGACCGGCGCTCGACTCGGTAGCAAACTCGAGCCAGAGTCCCGGCCGAATGGCGCATATCCTGGCCTTTGAACGACCCGTCGTGGAATTAATCACACGCGTACGCGAGCTGCGTGAGCTGGCGAGCGAGGATGACCGCTTTGGTTCCGAGTTGAAGCGGCTCGAGGACAAGGCCGCGCGGCTCGCGCGCGAGGTTTTTGCCAAGCTGTCACCCATGCAGAAGGTGCAGCTCTCCAGGCACCCGAATCGTCCGTACACGAACGACTACATTTCGCGGTTGTTCGAAGACTTCGTGGAACTTCACGGTGACCGCCGCTTCGCCGAGGACGGCGCGTTGGTCGCGGGGGTCGGCCGCTACCATGGCCGGAGTGTGGTGGTCGTCGGGCACCAAAAGGGCCGCACGAGCAAGGAGCAAAAACTGCGCAACTTTGGCATGCCCAATCCGGAGGGCTATCGCAAGGCCATCCGCATGTACGAGCTGGCCGAGCGCTTCAATCTGCCGATTTTCACGTTCGTGGACACCATGGGCGCTTACCCAGGCCTTGGCGCCGAAGAACGTGGGCAGAGCGAGGCCATCGGCGCCTCGATCGAGGTCATGTCGCGCATGACCGTGCCGATCATCACCACCGTGATCGGCGAAGGTGGCTCCGGCGGCGCGCTGGCCTTGGGCGTAGCCAACCGCGTGCTGGTACTCGAGTTCAGCTACTACTCGGTGATTACGCCGGAGGGTTGCGCCGCGATCCTATGGAAGAGCGCGGAGCGCGCCCCGGACGCAGCCGCCCGGTTGCGGATCACCGCGCCTCATTTGCTCGAGTTCGGCATCGCCGACCAAATCGTCGAGGAGCCACCGGGCGGAGCCCATCAAGATCACGATGACGCGGCAAAACGGCTCGATCGCGCGCTTTACGCGGCGCTCACCGATCTATCCGACTTATCGCGCGATGGCTTGCGTGAAGATCGCTATCAGCGCTTCCGTAAGCTAGGCGCGTTCGTCGCTTGACACTTTCGCAGAAAGGATTGGGGATGCTCTTGATCGGTCAATACGACTCTCCGTTCGTGCGCCGCGTCGCTATTGCACTGCACTGCTACCAGCTACCATTCGAGCATCGTCCCTGGTCGGTGTGGAGCGACGCGGAGCAGATCGCCGCACACAATCCGCTGCGCCGCGTGCCGACATTGTTGCTCGAAGACGGCACCGCACTGGTCGAAACCTTCACCATCCTCGACGCGCTCGACGAGCTCGCCGGCCCAAAGCGCGCCCTCGTGCCCGCCGCCGGACCCGACCGCCGTGCCGTGCTACGGGTCGCCGCCTTATCCGCGGGCGTCGCTGATAAGGCCGTTACGCTACTTTATTCTGCGCTCGAGCTGGTGAAGCCCTCCGAGCGCTGGACCGGGCGTTGCCGTACGCAGATCTCGGACACGCTTGCGCTGTTGGAGTCCGAGCGCGCCGCGCGCAGCACGCCGTACTGGTTCGGCGACGCGATGAGCCACGCGGACATCGCACTTTCGTGCAGCTATCGCTTCACGAGGGAAGCGCATCCCGGGCTGATCGACGCGAGCGCCCTCCCTCACCTCGCGGCGCAAGCCGCGCGCTGCGAAGCGTTGGCCGAGTTTCGACGCGTGTACCTGCCCATCACCAATCAGCTCACGAAAACCTAACCCGGTACTCATCCAGGATTTCCCGAGTGCGGCTCGACCCGCAGCGGCTCACGCCAATTTCGCGCGCGGCGAGCACGAAGTCTAGATCGCGGACGCCGCCGGAGGCCTTGAGCTGAACGTGTCGAGGAGAGTGCTGGCGCATCAGCCGCAAGTCGGCGAGGGTGGCGCCACTCGTGCCGAAGCCGGTGGAGGTTTTGACCCAGTCCACTCCGAGCTCACCGCACAGCTCGCACAAGCGTATTTTATGCGCATCGGTTAAGTAGCAGGTCTCGAAAATCACTTTCAGCTTCTGCTCTCGGCCATGTGCCTCCGCTAGCACGGCGCCGATATCGTCGCGCACATAGCCCCAATCTTGGCTGAGGACACGGTTCACGTTGATTACCAAGTCGAGCTCGACCGCGCCGTCATCGAGCGCAATACGGCTCTCGGCAACCTTTGCCGCGGTGACGTGGCCGCCGTGAGGAAAGCCAACCGTGGTGCTCGGCTTCACGTCTGAACCCGCCAAAAGCTCAGCGCAACGCCGCACTTGCGATGGCACGACGCACACGGTCGCTACATCGTACGCAAGCCCGAGCGTGATCCCCGCGTCGAAGTCGCGAACGGTCAGCGTTGGCGCCAGCAGCGAGTGGTCGATCATTTTGGCGATGTCGCGATAGGTGTGTAGCGAGGCGAGGTCCGTCATGCTGAGCGGGACTTTGTCATGGCGGGACTTGTCATGACAGAGAAGCGCTTGCCGAGGCTTCGAGGTCGTGCCATCCTGCCGTGATGTTCGCTGCGCGCCAAAACACGACCACGACCACGACGGGAATTTCCCGGGCTGGTTGTCGTGTGCTGTCGCTGCTTTAGCGAACGAACTCGCGAAACCCGCCGGACGAGGCGGGCTTTTCGTTTCTCGGACCAGCCCGTTTCGCCGGCCAACGAAACGGAAGCAGTCATGCTCGATTCATCGGATCACCGAATTTTAGGCCAAGAGCTCGATCTCTTTCACCTTCAGGAAGAAGCGCCCGGCATGGTGTTTTGGCACCCACGCGGCTACGCGATGTACCGCGCGTTGGAAAGTGTAGTCCGCGCTTGGACGGTGAGCTCGGGCTTCGAGGAGGTGAAGACTCCCGAGCTGCTGCGCAGCGTGATTTGGGAGCAGAGCGGGCACTGGCATAACTTTCGGGAGCACATGTTCGCGTTCTCGGACGAGGGCAAGAGCGCGGCCATGAAGCCCGTGAACTGCCCGGGGCACGCGCAGATCGTAAAACGGCGCTCACTCTCGTATCGCGATTTACCGCTGCGCCTATCGGAGCTGGGCATCGTGCACCGCAACGAATCGAGCGGCGTACTACACGGCCTGATGCGCTTGCGGCAGTTCACTCAGGACGATGGCCACGTATTTCTGGCCGAGACCGATGTCGAGCGCGAAGTCGCCGACTTCTGCCGCTCGCTCTACGACTTCTACCGAGCCCTAGGGTTTTCGGAGATCGGCGTCGCCTTCGCGACTCGGCCCGAGCAACGCGTCGGCAGCGACGCTGTCTGGGATCGCGCCGAGCACGCGCTCGCCGCCGCCGCCAAGGGCGCGGGGCTCCCTTGTCGATTGAAAGCCGGAGAAGGGGCGTTCTACGGGCCCAAGCTCGAGTTCGAGCTCGGCGACCGGCTCGGTCGGCGCTGGCAGTGCGGTACCATTCAGCTCGATTTCGTGCTCCCTGAACGCTTCGATCTCAGTTACGACGATCGCTCCGGCGCGCGCGTTCGCCCCGCGATGTTGCATCGCGCGATGGTTGGCAGTCTGGAGCGCTTCCTCGGCATCCTTCTGGAACAGCATCAGGGGCGCTTGCCCTCGTGGCTAGCGCCGGAGCAGGTGCGCGTCTTGCCCGTGCATGCGGAGCAACGGGGCTACGCAGAGGAGATCGTCAGCCGCTTACGTCAACGTGGCGTGCGCGCCTCGTGCGAGCTGGGGTCGGAGACCCTGGCGCGTCGCGTCGCTGAAGCTCACGCGCTTCGCATTCCGTTCTCCTGGGTGGTGGGCGCTCGCGAAGCGGCAGATCGTTCCGTCACTGAGCGTGAAGCGAGTCGTGAGCGTCGCGCCCGGCCGCTCGTGGAAGCCCTGAGCCGCGCACAGTCGGCCTGCTCGGCACCAATATCAGCGAAGGATACCCCCTATGCTGGCTCGGCAGAGGGCAGCGATTGATCGGCTTGACCCACCCCAGGCTGCTGGCTAGGTTGCCCCCGCTTTTCCGATGATCGCCATGACAACCGAGCTCGCCGGCAGCGTGCGCCCGATACAAGGCCACTGAGCTTGGAACTTTTGGACGGCATCCGCACGATCGACGAGCTTCGGCTCGACAGTCAGAGAGTGTTGATCCGCGTGGACTTCAACGTGCCCATCGACGATGCGGGCGCGCTCACGGACGACGAGCGGATCCGCGCTGCATTGCCGACGATCAAAAAGGCCATCAGCGCGGGCGCTCGGGTGATCTTGGCTTCGCACTTAGGTCATCCGCACGGCAAGCCGAGCGCGGCGTTGAGCCTCGAGCCTGTCGCCGCGCGTTTGAGTGAGCTGCTCGGCCAAGACATCTTTCTGCCCGACGACTGCATTGGGGACGCAGCCAAGAAGGTGATCAACGATCTTCGGCCAGGGCAGGTCGTGATGCTCGAAAACTTGCGCTTTCACCCGGAGGAAGAGCAGAACGACGACGGTTTCGCCCGCGAGCTCGCGGCTCATTGCGACGTATACGTAAACGACGCGTTTGGTGCCTCGCACCGTGCACAGGCGTCGGTCGTCGCGCTGCCGCGAGCCAAGCGCGAACGCGGCATGGGCTACCTGCTGAGAGATGAGGTCACGGCCCTTGCGCGACTGACGGAGAGCCCGAGCAAACCCTTCGTCGCCATCTTAGGCGGCGCGAGAGTGTCGTCCAAGCTCAGGATGATCGAAGCGCTTCTCAAGAGGTGCGACGTGATCTGCATCGGCGGCGCTATGGCCAATACCCTGCTCGCAGCCGCCGGCCATCAACTTCGCGACTCGAAGATCGAGCTCGAGCAACTGGCAATTGGCCGGAGCCTGCTCGAGCAAGCTCGCGATCGGCGCGTGAAATTGCTACTGCCGACCGACGTGGTGGTGGCACCTGAAAAGGACGCCAGCGAAGGAGAGATCGTGAGTGTGCAGTCGATACCGGACCAACACATGGCGCTCGATATCGGGCCCCGCACCGTCGGCACATTTGCGGCAGAAATAGCCAAGGCAAAAACCGTGTTCTGGAATGGCCCAGTCGGCCTGTACGAGAACCCCACGTTCGCGGCCGGCAGCATCGGTATCGCGCGGGCACTGGCGGAGGCGACCGGCTTCACCGTGGTCTCTGGAGCCAACAGCGGACGCGCGGTGGTGGGCGCGGGCCGGGAGATTTCCGCCAAAATCAGCTTTATTTCGTGGGGTGGGAGCGCTTCGCTCGAATTGATCCAAGGCCTCAAGTTGCCGGGTGTAGAAGCCCTGCGAGGAAACCAAAGTGGCACGTAAATACCTGATCGCGGGCAATTGGAAGTTGAACAACGGCGGCCTAAAAGGGGTCGAGCTGGCCGCCGCCGTCGTTCAGGCCTCGAAAGAAGTGGCCGGTCTCGTCGAGGTCGTGGTCTCGCCGCCTTTCACGGCGCTGGCCGCCGTTTCAGCAGAGCTCGAAGGCAGCCATGTGGAAGTCGCGGGGCAGAATCTTTATCCCAAAGACAGCGGCGCCTTCACCGGCGAGATCAGCGCGCCCATGCTCGACGAGTCAGGGGCCAAATGGGTCATCATCGGTCACAGCGAACGCCGTCAGTACTTCGGCGAGACGGACGAGCAGGTCGGCGCGAAGGTTGCCGCGGCGACTGCCGCGGGCATCAAGCCCATCGCCTGCGTCGGTGAGACGTTGGCCGAACGCGAGGCGGGGAACACGATGACGGTAGTGTTTCGCCAGCTCGAGAGCATCGTTCCGGAGCTAAACAAGAAGCCAGGCTTCGGCGTGATCGCGTACGAGCCGGTCTGGGCCATCGGAACCGGCAAGGTGGCGACCAATGAGCAAGCGCAGGAAGTGCACGCCGCCATCCGTGAGCAACTGAAGAAAACCAGCGCGGAGCTCGCGGAGGTCACCCGTATTTTATACGGGGGCAGCGTAAAAGCGGACAACGCGGCTGGGCTTTTGGCTTGCGCCGACATCGATGGTGCCTTGGTCGGGGGCGCCGCCCTGGATGCGGCGGGATTCGCACAAATCGCAAAAGCCGCGAAAGCCTCCGGCCACGACAATTGAGGGAAAACGTTCGCTGCTCGCCTGGCCCGAACCCTGCTGCTAAGTTCTGCTCCCGTTAGGATCCTCTCCCATGGCCGAATTTCTGCACACCCCCTTCACTGTCCTGCACATCATGGCGTGTGCCTTTCTGATCCTCGTGATCTTGATTCAACCTGGTAAGAGCGGCGGGCTCGGTGCGTTGGGAGGCGGTGGCGCGCAGCAGGTATTCGGCGGCAGTGGCGCCGGTAACTTCTTGACCAAGACGACCTGGGCCACGGCTGGGATCTTCTTCTTCACGAGTATTTCGCTCGCGTACCTGTCCTCATCCACCGACGAGTCCATGCGCAAGCATTCGGCTGCATTGCAAAAGCAGCGCGATCAGAACGCTCCGCTGTCCACCTCGACCGCGCCGCATAAGTCCGCGAAGCCCAGCAGTAGCGGAAAATAGCCTCCTGATCGCGGGCCGCTCGTGAATCACCCCGAGGCTCGACCGCGGGACTTTTTACCGAGCGGGCGCGAGTTAGCGCTGCTGATTGGGGCCCGCGCGGTTGCGTGCTTGCTGGCGTGGGACAACGGCTTCCGCGCGCTGAGTGACGACGACTACGCGCGAATCTCGATTGCTCAGCGCTACGCGCAGGCGCCGAGCTTCGATCCGAGTGGCACGAGTTGGTTACCAGCGCCGTTTTGGGCGTATGGCTCCGCCTTTCACCTGTTCGGGCCCGGGCTCGGCGTGGCGCGCGCAATGGCCGTTACCCTTGGTATTGGGGCGACCATCTTGGTGTATTGCGCGGCTCGCATGCTAGGCGTGGCTAGGCCTGGCGCCGTGCTGGGTGCCGTATTCAGCAGTCTGCTCGCACCTTACTCGGCGTACCTGGGCATCGCTGCTTTGCCAGAGGTGCCCTGCGCGGCGCTCATCTTATACTCCGCGTCGACCCTCGCGCGCAGCAACCCGCGTGTGCAGCTTCTGGGTTCGCTGGCCCTGTTTCTAGCGTGTCTGTCACGCTACGAAGCCTGGCCAGTTGCCGCGACATTTGCGATTTTTTGCGTGCGGGAGGCCATCGTTCAGCGTCGATTCGCTTTCATCGGCTGCGCCGCACTCGCGCTCGCGGCGCCGACCATCTGGCTAACGTTGGGCCGCGTGGAGCACGGGGACGCTCTCTTCTTCGTGGCTCGCGTCACCTCTTATCGACGATCACTCGGCGGCGCGGAGGAGCCTCTGCTACGGCGACTGCTCGAATACCCGGCGTTGCTCTTCAAGGCCGCCGACCTGGGCAGCATCTTGCTCGTCGCGTGGGCGGTGACCCGAAAATCGAGCGGTGAAACACTGCATTTGCGGCGATGCGCGCTAGCTTTGATCAGCCTTCTGGCGTTTTTGATGGTGGGCAGCGTTCGCGATGGCGTGCCTACTCATCATATGGCGCGGGTCTTGTTGCCGATTTGGTTCTTCGGATCGATCCTTGCCGGTTCCCGCTCCGCGCTGCTGGCCGCCAGGCTGTCCGGCCCAGCACGCGCTGTTTGCGGCCTGGCCCTCCTGGGTTGGACATGGCTGGTGACGCCGATCTATTTGCCTCGCTACGATTTGGCTGAGCGCCAGGCCGAGCTCGAGGCGGGTAGCGCGGCGCGTGCTCGGACCGCCCGTGCCCTCAGCATCGATACGCGGGATTACGGATACTTTGCCGTGGAAGCTGGTTTCGGCGAGCCCGCGGGCACCCGCGTGCTCGAGGATCACGACCCGAGGCGACCCCAGGCGGGCCCGTTCAGCTCCTCGCGCGCGCTGGCAGAGGTGCTGCGGGCTCAGGGCGCACAGTTCGTCATCCTCACGGCCGAGCACGCCGCGTTGCTCGGCTCCCAATGCGTGATTCGCTGGCGTAACGCGGCCTTCCTGTTGTTCGAGTGCGAGCTCGGCGAACGCTGATCGCCGGGAATTCGCCATGCGCGCGGAGCCCGCCTAGAATCCCGCGGTGCTCCGAGTACTGGGTCGACGCGCGCTAGAAGCCGGCATCAGTGTGTTCGCCATCTTGGGCTTCTGTTACGTGCCGCTTGGCACGCGCACGGGCTTGGAGCACGCCAAAGCGGTCTTCGGCACGCCTGCCGCCAAGCGTGCCGGCGGCGAGCTCGTCGACGCCTTTACGCGCGTCCGCAACAAGCTGACGGGGCAGCTCGAAGAGCTGGCCGCGGGCGCGACGACCGCGACCTCGCCGGTTATCGTCACGCCGCCAAAGAACGGTGCGCACTCGGAGCACGCGCATCCGCGCGCGCGCCAATAGCCACGCGCAGCGAAGACCGAGGCTCGATCGGAGACCGGCGACGCAGCGAGCCCGGCGCGCAGAAGGCGGACGAATCAGGCTTGTCGACGCACAGCCGCAGCGCGGCGCGGCTGACGCTTACTTGACCGCGGCGTCGACGGACGCCGGCGGAAGGGGACCTGCCGCTTTATGGTCGCGAAATAACGTCAAACCGTAAACCACGCCCAACAGCGCCAGTCCGACGCCTAGCAGTTTTACCGCTAGCGGCATGCGGCGATTGCCTGGCGCGCTGCTCGGCGATCGAGATGAGGGGGGCGCGCTCGAGCTAGGGGAACCGCGCGCGCCCGAGGACTCGCCCCCGCGCGCTCGCCTTGGCAGCGGCGTCGGGACCGGCAACCCGTGCTTCAATGCGCTCGCAGCGCGTTCTTTCTGCATGCGCCGCTCGGCACGAGACGCTCGAGAGCCGGGACGCCGACCCATGATTCCGGATCCCCGCTACTCGCGGAGAGCCTCGGCGCCGCCGATGATCTCCATCAGCTCCGTGGTGATCGCAGCTTGACGAGCTCGATTGTAGATCAGGGTGTATTTCCCGATCATCTCGGCGGCTTTTTTGGTCGCTGATTCCATGGCCGTCATGCGCGAGCCGAGCTCCGAGGCCTGCGATTCGTACAAGGCGCGTAAAATGGACACCTCGATATACATCGGGATGAGCCGCTCGAGCAGAACCTTACGGTCGGGCTCGAACAGATACTCGCGCTGCTGAATCACGTCGTCGGCCGATGCATCCGGACTCGCCGACGCCTCCTTGGCCTGCGCGTCACTGGGCGGCGCTGCTTTTTGCAACGGGAACAATGGCTCGGTCGCCACCCGCTGGCTCATCGCGCTCTTGAACTCGTTGTACACGACGTAAATAGAATCCGCTTCGCCGCTCACGAATGGAGTCAAGACCTTGCGCGCGATATTGCGCGCCTGCTCGATGTCGAGCTTCTCCCAGACCCCGGCAAGAACCTCGAGCACCGGAGCGTTTCGCCGACGAAAGAAGTCACGCCCTTTTCGGCCAATGACCACGATCTTTACCGCTTGGCCGGCGGCTTCGCGCTCGTGCCAAATTTTGGATGCCGCGCGCAAGATGTTGGTATTGAACGCGCCGCACAAACCACGGTCGCTGGTGATGACCAAAAGCAACACGGTTTTTTCGGCGCGCCGGGCGAGCAGGGGGTGTCCGCTATCGGTCGTGCTGCCCTCGTGCTCGTCCGGGCCCGAGCCAGCAATTTCGGCCAACACCTGACCGGTCTTTACGGCATACGGGCGAAGCGCTTGGATGCGATGTTGGGCTCGAGTTAGCCTCGCGCCCGCCACCATCTTCTGGGCGCGCGTGATCTTTTGCGTGGATTTGACGCTCGAGATACGCTTGCGAATCGCCTTGAGGTTGGCCACGACCCCTACCCCTTGCTCGACACGAACTGCTTGCCGAACGCCGTCAGCACCGTCTCGAGCTTCTTCTTGATGTCGTCGGTGATCTCTTTCTTCGTGCGGATGTCTTCCCACAGGTCCGCGTGCTTCTCGTCGATGTACCGGTACAGCTCTTCCTCGTAACTGCGCAGCGACTCGATCGGGAGCTTGTCGACGTAGCCCTGCGTGCCGGCAAAGATGATCACGACCTGCTTCTCGACCGCTAGCGGTACGAACTGACCTTGTTTCAGCAACTCGACCAGCCGCGAACCGCGGTCGAGCTGAGCGCGGGTGGCGGGGTCGAGATCGCTCGCGAACTGAGCGAAGGCTTCCATGGCGCGGTACTGCGCGAGATCGAGGCGCATGGTACCGGCGAACTTCTTCATCGCCTTGATCTGGGCGTTGCCGCCGACGCGGCTGACGGAGATGCCGACGTTGATGGCCGGCCGGACGCCGGAGTAAAACAGATCGCTCTCCAAGAACATCTGACCGTCGGTGATTGAAATCACGTTGGTCGGAATGTAGGCCGACACGTCGCCGGCTTGCGTTTCGATGATCGGCAACGCGGTCAGAGAACCCCCCGAGTGCGGGTCGCGCTGTACCTCGTGCTCCGCCTTGTCGGCGCGGGCTTCGAGCGCCTTGCCCGCTTCTTTCTTGGCGTCTTCACCCAAGTAGGTCTGTCCGTCCACGCCCTTGAACGAGGCGTCACCCGGCGGAACGGTCTGGCCTTTCTTGACCACGAAGTAGCGATCCGCGAGCTTGCAGGCGCGCTCGAGCAGGCGCGAATGCACGTAGAACACGTCGCCGGGGTACGCCTCGCGACCCGGCGGGCGCCGGAGGAGCAGGGACATCTGACGGTAGGCCACGGCTTGCTTCGAGAGGTCGTCGTACACGACGAGGGCATGGCGACCGGTGTCACGGAAAAATTCGGCAATGGTGACGCCAGTGTACGGCGCCAGATACTGGAGCGGGGCCGTCTCCGAGGCGGTGGCCAGCACGACGGTCGTGTATTCCATCGCGCCGTGTTGGTTCAGCTTGTCTACCACCTGGGCCACGGTCGATGCCTTCTGACCGATGGCGATGTACACGCAGAAAACCCCTTTGCCCTTCTGATTGATGATCGCGTCGATGGCGATCGCGGTTTTCCCCGTCTGACGGTCGCCGATGATCAGCTCGCGCTGCCCGCGCCCGATCGGGATCATGGCGTCGATCGCCTTGATGCCCGTCTGCATCGGCTCCTTCACCGGCTGACGCTGCATGATACCGGGCGCCTTGAGCTCGATACGACGACGGAGTTTAGAGTCAATCGGACCCTTGCCGTCGACCGGTTGACCGAGCGCGTTCACGATCCGGCCAAGTAGCGCCTCGCCCACTGCGACGTCGGCGATGCGGCCGGTGCGCTTGACGATATCGCCCTCTTTCACCCCGGTCGCGTCACCCAGCACGGCGACGCCGACGTTGTCGGACTCGAGGTTCAGCACCAAGCCAATGACGCCGCCGTCGAACTCGACGAGCTCGCCGGCCAGCGCCCCCTCCAGGCCGTAAACGCGCGCGATACCATCACCGCTCGTCAGCACCGTTCCCGTCTCGCTGACGAGGGCAGCGCGGTCGAAGTTCTGAATCTGCTTCTTGATGATGGATGAGATCTCGTCGGCGCTGAGCTGCATGGCGTTTTTTCTCGCGAGCTTTCTGTGGTCTGTCTACGAAGCTGAAACGTGGGTTTGGGCTTGCTCGCCGCACCCGTCGAGCGGGCAAGAGCCTCGGAGGACGAAGCTTCCCGAATCAATCAGAGATTACTCAGTTGGCGCCCGATTTCGGCGAGCCGCCCTTTCACGGAACCGTCGATCGTGTTGTCGCCGATCCGCGTGATGACGCCACCGATCAGGGATGGGTCTTCTTGGCGATCGATCGTGACCTTGCGCTGCGTCGCGCTTTCGAGCTCCTGCACGAGACGCTCGTAAAAAGACTCGGGCAGAGGGCCGGCCGAGGTGACGGTGGCGCGGACCACCCGCGCTTGTTCGTCCGCCAGCGTCGCCAGTCGACGCGCGATCTCGGGCAGGGAGCCTAGGCGTTTGCGCTGCGCGAGGAGGCGAACCGCATTCAGACCGACACCGGACAAACCGGCGCGGCCTGCGACATCGCGTAGCATGGCGTCGCGCTTGTCCGCTTCTACCATCGGATTGTCGAGCACGGCTTGCAGCTCGCGGCTGGCCATGTACGTGTCGGCGAAGCTCCGGATCTGTGCCGAAAGCTCGGCCACTTGGCCCGCCTCCACGGCCAATTGAAAGATCGCCCGGGCATAGCGTTCGCCGACGTCGCCGTCGCTCATACTTTTCCTCGTAGCGCCGTCGCGGCGTTTTTGATCGAAACTAGGTACTCTTCTGCAAGTCGGGACTGATCGGCGGCCGTGACCCTGGAGCGCAGCGTGTTCTCGGCCGAGCTCAACGCGCTTCGGACCATCTCGCCGGTGAGGCCCTCGCGGGCCGCCTTGAGCTCTTGCTTGATCAACATCTGCGCGTCGCGCTCCATACGTGCGCGCTTGTCCTTGGCTTCGGCCAGGATGCGCTTCCGCTCGTTTTCACCGGAGGCACGCATATCGAAACGAACGCGCTCGATCTCTTGGTCGAGATTGGCGAGTTTTTCCTGGTACTGGGCGAGCTGAGCCTCGGCCTCGCTCTTCATTTTGCCCGCCTCTTCCATCCCGCGCAAAATCGTCGTCTTTCGCGCCTTGAGCGCGTCCGAGATGGGCTTCTTGGCGAACCGAACGAGAAGCCAATAGAGGATGGCACTATTCAGCAGCATGGCCGCGAACGGAACCGGGGTGCCCTTCGGACGCCAAAGGATGCTGGGCTCGACGTCATCCCGTTCGCCCAGAAAACCGTAGAAGAAATTGTAGTCCTGGATTTGCGGCACGGCGTGCTCCGCCTCCCCCTCGGCCGTACCGGTGCCTTGTGCGGCGACTTCCGCGTGATTTGCGGCTGGTTCGTCGGCGAGGGCGAGCCCGCTGCGGGTCGCCGCGGCGACCAGAGCCAACCCCAAAAACAAAGGACGAAGAAGCTTGGCGCGCATCAGTTGACTCCCTGCCCCACGACCCGCTCCACGATCATTTGCGCGACTCGCTCGGACTCGGCGCCTACCGATACGCGGATCGAATTGACCTCGGCCTCGATTTTGCGTCGTCCGTCCTCGACGATGCGAGCAGTAGCGTCACGCGCTTCACGAAGGATTTCGGCCTCGACCTTACTCGTTTCGGAGCGCAACACCTCGCGCTCCTCGGACGCCACCTGCTGCACGCGCTCGAGCTCTTTCTCGTACCGCCGTAGGAGCTCGCCCGCTTTTTCTTGTAGCTCGCGCGCCGTTCTGCGCGCCCCCTCGGTGCGTTCTTCGCGCAAGGCGAACACTTTGAGCACGGGCTCGAAAAGGAGCGGCTTCAGCACCACAATCAGCACCGCGAATAAGACGATCTGCAAGAGCACGGAGCGATCGAAGTCGAGCGGGACACCGCCGGCCATGGCTCGCATCGCACCTTCGAGCGTGCACCCTGCAGTTGCTCCAACCAGTTCTAAAACCATGCTTGATCCAACCTCGAGCCCATGTTGGAGCCGATTCCGCAGCCGCCGGAATGTGCGAAACAAGGGCGAAATTCGCGTGCGCACTCATCAGGCGCGCGCGGCTCGTACCATCTTGGTGACGGTGTGTCTAGACCGGCGCCGGCGTAGGTCTGAGCGTCATTCCAGCCAACCTGCACGAGTACCGGGCTGTTCCCGGACCTCCGTCCGGTCGACGGACAACGCAATGTCGGCATATGACCGGCCCGTGGTCGGGTCGGCGGCGTCCGGCATCACATCCAGCAAGGGTAGCAGCGCGAAGGCTCGCCGGGTCAGCTCAGGGTGCGGGACGACGAGCCCGGGCGAGCGGACCTTCCGGCGGACGATGAACAACAGATCCAGGTCGAGGGTACGTGGGCCCCAACGTTCTCGGCGCTCGCGACCGCAGGCTCGCTCGATACTCAATTGCAGCTGGAGCAGAGTGAACGGGCTCAGCCGAGTCTTGAGACGAACCGCAGCGTTCAGGTAGGTGGGCTGCGGGGGGCCGAGCGGAGCACTCTCGTATAGGGCAGAAATGGCCGCTATCTCCGAGTGGAGGCGCAATTGCCGGACGGCCTCGCGAAAATGTCCGACGCGGTCGCCGAGGTTCGAGCCAAGGCCCAGCACGCAATCGAGGCCGGGAACGAGCACCTGCGCACGATAGCAGCGCGAGCGGGTTGCGAGCCACCGGAAGCTGCCGTAGGCGATATCGGTGTTCGGTTTGAACGGCGGCGAGTGGTTGCTAGTGGCATTCGTCACCGTGATGGTCGTCTCGGCGCGCTACTGGCCCGCCTTCGGCGAGCGCATTGCGGTCCGTCTTAGCGGGGCCGAAGCGGACCCGGAGCCCGGGCATAAGCCGAATACGAGCAACGTTCCTCGTGAGTAGCCGCGCCCTCGGCTCGTCCGCTACACTCTCGCCGTAGTGACGTCCCAGCTCGAGGCCGGCGGAGACACCGGCAACAACGAGGATGGCGGCTCGCTCATTTTCGTGAGCGACGCCTCGGCCGAAGCCGAACGTCTAACGACCGCTTTGCGCGGCCGCGGCTACCCGGTGATCGACGTTCCACTCGGACTGCTCGTGAGCCGGGTCGCGGTGCAGCGTCCCTCGCTGATCTTGTGCGATGCCGACGCCCCAGCCGCCGTCGAGACCATCCAGCGTGTGCGTGAGCTCCCGGGAGGCAATCGCATCGACGTGCTGTTCTTGGGCGAGCCAGGGCGCGCCGTCGACAAGCACGCCGGCGCCTTGCAGCAGGAGGCGAGCGGCGTGTTCGTGCGGCCGGTCGATGATTTCATTCTGCTACGAAAAGTCGAGGCGCTGATCGGCGCGCCCAGCGGTCGGCTCGACTTCAACGCGCGCATGTCGCCGGTCAACCGAGCGCCGGTGCTGGTGGCGGCGACCCGACGACCCTATCGTTACGAGGCGAATAAATCAGCGCGCGAGACGCCCTCGTATCCGGCCGCGTCCGCGGCCGCGCTTCCCTTAGCCACGAGCCCCGGCACGGAAGCCGAAGCTTCGGGCCCGCGGCGCCTGGAACAGGAGCTAGAGACCCATCCCCGGTCGAGCCGGCCCGGCGCGCCGCATTCCTCTCGCGCTGAGCTGCCTCAGTCTCGTCTGAGCCCAGGTTTGGAATCTCTGCTCGCCACTGCGGAACGGCGCGTGCGCGCCATCCGAAATTCCTCGATACCGCCGGTAGACCGGCTCTCGCCGGAAGCGGAGCTCGAAGCGATTTTGCCGGCGGACGTGCTCGACGCACTGGACGAGCCGCTCGACTTCGAGGATGAGGATGACGACCCCGATAGCGCCGTCGGAACCAACAACGGCTCCGACGGCGACCCGGGATCTCGCTCCGGCAGCAAAACCACCGGTGGAGGCGCGGCCACGAGTAGCGGCATTGCCAGCGCAGGCCGCTCCGATGCTGGGTTGCCGGTGAATGAAGCCCGGGAAAGAACTGCCTCCGCCGCTAGCGGTAGCGGCGATTCTGCATCGAATCGCAAAGACCCCATACCGCCGCGGGTCACCGAGCCGCCCCTCACGCCGCCCCAGCACGCTGCGCGGATGCCGAGTGAAGGGCCCGGGGGAGCACCGATGGAAGAGTCGATCCTGAGTCGTCCTACGAACGCGGGTGCAACGTCGCACGACGCCACGGACCCACCGCCCAGCGTGGTGCCGGCCTCCGATGCCGCCGCGCGTATGTCGACTGCACCGCCAGGCGTGCGGCGGTTCGGTGCGGGTGCCGACCCGAAGTTTTCGACGATCGCGCAGCCGAGCGCCATGCGCGAGCCGCAACTCGAAATTCCCGCGTCCGTGGCGGCGGGCGACGCCGTGCGAGCCTTCGCTAGAGTGGTGCGCGCGCGCTACACCGGCGCTCTCGCATTCGAGGATACGACCGGCATCCGCCGCGTCTTGTTTCGTGATGGAGATTTCGTAACGGCGGCGTCGGGCGCGGAGGGCGAGTCCCTGGTCGCTTTTTTGACGCAGCGCGGTGATTTGGCAAGCGATGTTGCGGCGCGTATTGGCCGCAAGCTGCCCCAATTCGGCCGTCACGCGGGCGCCGCACTGATAGCGCAGGGCCATCTCCGTCAGGACGACTTGTGGCCCGTGTTACGCGCGCATGCCGAATGGCTGGTGGGCCGCATCGTTCGGATGCAGAGCGGCGGCGTAGGCCTGGAAGCCGATGTGCCATTGCGCATGCAAGCGGAGCCCGCAGTGTTCGGCGGCGCCACCGGTGCCGAGGTCCTACTTGAAATCGTGCGCCGGGCGGTGCCGCCAGAGGAGGCCCTGCAACGCCTGGGGGGAGCCACCGCGGTCTTGCAGCGGGGCGAAACGCCGGCCCTACTCGGCGAATGCGCGATGTCGGACGCCGAAGCGGAGATCGTGCGCTCGATCACCGAAGAACCGGTCAACGATGCGGTGCGCCGCGCGGGCGACAAGGACTTTACCTCTGCATTGTACGTACTCGTGGAACTGTCCGTACTCGGCTTATCCAGCGCTGAAAAGCGACGCGCCCCCGACGCGAAACCAAAACCTGGCCAGTCCGACCCCCTCGATCACGCCGCACTACGCGCGCGCATCCTCGCCCGCAAGGCACTCACTGAAGAGGGCGACTATTTTGCCCTACTGGGCGTGGCGCGCAGCGCGACCAGCTACGATATTCGTCGCGCGTACGCGACGCTGAAAGACGAGTACGACCCCGCCCGCATCCTCACACGGGAGACGCTCGACTTGCGTGATGAGGTGGAGCTCATCTCGGAAGTGCTGAGCGAGGCTGTAGAAATTCTGGAGGACGACCTGCGGCGCGAGCGCTACCGACGGGCTCTCGACGCGAACCCTTGAGCGAATCGCACTGGCGAGCGGCAAGAGCGGCGGTGCTACTCCGCGGCGCTGCTCGTGGACGAGTCGAGCACATCGCATTCCAGCGTGTCGCCCTCGACCGACAGCAGCAGAACGCTTTTTGGGCTGAGCTCGCCGCGCAGTATCTTCTCCGCGAGCGGCGCTTCGACGAGCCGCGCGATGGTGCGCTTCATGGGACGAGCGCCGAGCGTAGGGTCGAAGCCGCCGTGGTCGAGCAGGAACTCCACGACCTCTGGCCCAAAGTCGAGGCGTAGGCCGCGCTGCGCCGAGAGCGCGCGGCTCACGCCGTCCAGTAGGCGCCGTGCGATCTCGCGGACCTCGTCGCGACCGAGCGGTGCGAAGACCAACACTTCGTCGATCCGGTTGTACAGCTCGGGGGCGAGCGAGCTGCGCGCGGCCGCGACGACCCGCTGCTCCAAGTCCGCGCGGTCCTGCTCGTCATTGCCAAACCCGACACGCCGCCGCGGCAGGCTTCCGCTCTCTTCGGCGCCCAGGTTCGAGGTCATCACGATGACGGTGTTCGTGAAATCGACGGTGCGGCCTCGACCGTCAGTGAGTCGCCCCTCATCGAAAACTGCCAGAAAGGAGGTGAGCACGTCTGGGTGAGCTTTCTCGAGCTCGTCGAGCAATATCACTTGATAGGGGCGTCGGCGAACGGCTTCCGTCAACTGTCCCCCGGCTTCGTGCCCGACGTACCCAGGCGGCGCGCCAATCAAACGCGCGATGGAGTGCGGCTCGGCGAACTCGGACAGATCGACGCGGGTCAGCGCGGTGTCGCAGTGAAACAGAACCTCTGCGATGGCCTTGGCCGTTTCTGTTTTGCCTACGCCGGTGGGACCGAGCAGCAGGAACGTGCCGATCGGACGGCGGGAGCCGAGACCGGCCGCGTTTCGCCGCAAAATCCGGGCGATGCGACGAATTTGCGAACCGTGGCCGACTACGCGCTCGGCAAGGATCTCTTCCAAGCGCAGCATGCGGTCGCCGTCCGCTTCCAATAAGCGATCCACGGGCATGTCAGCGAGCTCGGCCACGACCTCTGCCACGCTCTCGGCGGTCACCTCGGGGCGCCCGCGACGACGCGTGCGTGCCCCCGCGAGATCTAGGATCGACACGGCCTTGTCGGGCAATGCGCGACCGGGCAGGTAGCGCACCGACCAACCGACACCGAGCGCCATTGCCTCGGTTTGATAACGGACTTGATGGTGGGCTTCGAGTCTTGGCCTCAGGGCGTCGACGATCAAATACGCTTCTTCGCGACTCGGCTGCTCGACTTCTACGAGCGAGAATCGGCGCGCGAGGCCCGCATCCGCGGCCAACGCCTTCTGGAAATCTTCCGGCGTGGTAGCGCCGATGCAAGGTAACTCCCCTCGCGAAAATGCGAGCTTCAGCTCCGAGGCGATTTCTTCTGCGGCCTCACCCACGAACAGCTGATGAATTTCGTCGAAGAAGATCACGATGCGACCCTTGGCGGCGAGCACCTCTTTTCGCAACGCCGCCACGCGCGAGGCGAGCGCGCCACGCACGCCCGTTCCCGCCACGAGCTCGCTTACCGGGACTTGCACGATCACGCGATCGTCTAGCGACAGTACGTCTTCTGCGCTCGCGATACGCTGCGCGAGCCCACGCACGATGCTGGTCTTGCCGACCCCGGCAATGCCAACCAAGCAGGGATTATTGCCCTCGCGTTTGGCCAGCACATCCAGGGCTTGTTCGATCACCGCGTCGCGGCCTACCACCGGGTCGAGCTCGCCGCGCGCCGCGGCCAACGTGAGGTTACGACCCAGGCTCGTGAGCGTCGGGAATTTCTGCGCGTCGAGCTCGAAGCGCTCCAGTGCGTCGACTTCTTTCTGCGCCACCTTCGCGACCGGCGGCGTAGGTACGGCCCGCGTGAGGGTGACACGTTGGGCCCCTGCTGGCAGCGCCATCACCGGCACGACCACGCCCGCTCCCCGGGGCTCCGAGCCCGCACGGGCCTCATGGTTCGAGCGCGGCTCCGCCGTGGGCAGCTCTTCGCCACCCTGCAGTTTGCGGGGCGGCGGATAGAGCGGCACTCGGATGGCGGTCGCTGCGCGACGCGGCGCGGGGGGGGCTTCACGGGGCGGTTCTACGGGGGACGCGCGCCGGCGTCCGACGAGGCCGAGGCCAACTTGCACGGCTTGCGTGCGCAGCCGGGCGATATCGATGCCGATGCCTTCGAGAGCACGCCGCGCCGCGCTGCGGGGCTCGCTCATCATGGCCACGAGCAGGTGCACCGCCGCGGCTTCGGGCTCGCCCATGCGGCCAGCGATATCGCGCGCCCGCTGCAGGCACACGAGCACGGGATCCTCGAGCTCTTCATCGACGCCGCGGATCGCGCGCAGCAACTCCTCGACTCCCAGCTTGCGCTCTCGGAGCAAATCGCAGCCGGGGTTCGGGCGTGCGCTGATTGCCGCCAACAAGTGAGCGCTCGAAGTGCGTTCTTTCTGTTGCTGCGCAAGCTCGTCCGCGATCCGTTTTACCAAAGCGAGCTCAGACTCGAAGCGGGCACCGGTCATCACCGTGCGGTTTGCCCGGATTCGGAAAAAGGGCCAACTTTTCCACTGTTTGAGCCTCAACGGGCGAATACTCGTCGGCCTTTCAGGTAGTCCCACACCTGCAGCTCGTGGGCGCCGCCCACGGCAACCAAGGGCTCGAAGCCTGAGATGGCCAAGTTTTTGGCTTCTGTCACCGCTCTCGACCAATCCTCCCCTTCCGGCGCGCTCGTGGCCGGAAGCTCGCTTTCGAAACGAGGCTGGCCTCCGTAGTCGGTCACGAGCAGCGACCAACGACGAGGCACCCCGAGCTTTGGGGAGCTAACCAAAACGAAAGCCAGAGAATCGGTGTTGCTCGCCGCTGCATAGGGCGCCGCGGGAAGTCGGAACTGAGCGAGCACCGGCAGGCCAAGAGTGAGCCTCAGATGCACCACGTCTCCGAGACGATTCACAGAAAACAGCTCGTCGAGGCGGCTGGCGGGCAGTAAGCGAAACGGCTCGGGAAAGCCCGGAGGAAGCTCGAGCTCGACGTGCCGGCCACGCGGCGCATAGCGCGCAATGCCTCGAGCCGTACGGCACACGAACGCTCCGTCCCGCAGTAGGCCGATGGTCGTCCCGCAGCCGAACATCGGAATTCGAGCCTCGATGGGCAGGAACGCGCCGCCTTCGCCCTCGAACGGGTAGCGGTAGAGCTCGGGGTCCGTGCTCGCGTACACATAAAAATATCGTGGGTCTTCCAGATCGGGGAACAGGCCCGAGCCCGGAAAAAATGTGACATGCGGAAAGTTGGTGGGAGTGCGCGCGCGCGGCGCGAAGCGAACGCCGCCGGCAGTGCCCAGCGCGAAAAGCGCACCATCACTAGCCTGCGCCACGGCGCGGACGCCTGCGAGCGCGGTCTCGACCAACGTCTCCCCCTGCGTCGTATCGCGAAGTATTACCTCGTTCGACGCAGCTTGCAGCATTCGGCCCGGGCCGAATGCGAGGCGAGGCGCCGCGTCGCTTGGCGGACTAATTTCGAGTTTCTGTTCGTGCACCGAGCGCAGAGTTTGGGCGACGGCCGATGCCGCGAGCGCCGCGCTCCTTCTTTCTTGAGACACGCTCGAGCGAGCGAGGTCGGCATGCTGTTGTCCTTTGCGCCGTTCCGGGTTCGTTTTGTTGCGCCCGCAGGCGACGCTCTGTGCGAGCCAAAAACATACCCAGATTAGCCGGCGGATTGTGTGCGCCATGGGCATGGTGGTACGTTAAATGCCGCGAGGAACCGCGGCGCAAGCACAAATGTTTCTGACAAGGTTCGGCAATCATCACCGCGCAGGGCTCATCATGTTGCTTCTTTGCGAGCTGGGCGGCTGCAATCGCTTCACGCGCACCAAGCAATGCCGCACGTTGATCGCCCAGGTGAACCCCACGCTCGACGAAGTCGCGACCCTCACCGGTACGGGTGGTGCGGGCGGTGGCCCAGCCGGCGCCGGCCCGCTCGGTGCCGGCGGAACGCGCGGCGCGCCGGTACGGAGCGGACCGCCTGCCAGCGCGTATCTTGCCGCAGCGGGGCGGTACGAACGCCTTGCCAAGCAACTTGGGCCGATGGAGTTCGCGAGTGAAGACATGGCCAGAAGTGTGGCCGAATACGCAAGCGTGCTCGGCGCAGGCGCGCAAGCTCTACGCGTCCTAGCGGCGGGCATCGACAACGACAATCACGGAGAAATTGAGAGGGCCATCCGCGATCTCGACCGCTTGTCCGCGCGCGAACGCGCAGCCCTGAACCGCATCGACTCCTGGTGCCAGCCCGGCGGCTAGTGCCGCGCGTCTGAATTCATGTGATGTATTTCGCCTGAGTGGCGCGCACCAGTCGCGGCGTGCGCGCCATCTAGCCTTTGCCCGATTTTTTGTCTCGCGGGGGGTGGTTTTCACGCAGCCGGCGCTCTTCGACGCTCACGGAGACGGTTCCAAAACGGTATTGGATGAGCCGTTGAAACGTGCCCGCCTGGTCGCCTCCGATCATCCACAAATCACGCGCGTCGCGGTCGACCTCGACGCTCGGCAGCCAGTGACGGCTGGCCGCCCAGGCGAGGAGCGTGGGCCGACCGAATAGCAAGCGGTTCACTACTACTCCGCATGCGGGTCGCTGACCGAGCCCGGAACAGAGCCGAGTGGCATACAGCTCCTCATTACCGATCGGGCGCCAAAGCCATTGATGATCCACATCGATGCCGAGACGTGGACCGAGCGTGATCGTGGCATCGGTGGGCAAGGCATCGAGGATTCGAGTGAGAAGCTGTTTGTCGATCCGATCGATGGCTCTGAGAGCCGGGCCTCGCTTGACATCGAGGACCACCTCGACCGCGTTCGTTTCTCCCGCGCAGCAGCGAAAGCCAACCGTCACGCTACCCAATTCGGGCTTCTGGGGCCGGGCATTGGCGCAGCGGCCGACGATCTCACCCTCTGGCGAGTTGCCCCCGCGCGCGCTAGCGAAGCCAGGGATCGAGCCCCTGCCCCAACCACTGGAGGTCCACTCCCAGGCGCCACCATGCATGTCACGGGCGCCAAAACCGCTGCGGCACGCCACCCGTATGCCAGTTGGGCGCATCGCGGGTAACGAGCCTGTGCCGCAGCGCTCCGCCCGGTACGTGTCGCCGTATTCGTAGCGTAAATTGTCTGGCCCTTTGCAAGCACGCTCCCACTCGAGCTCGCTACACAAACGCTTACCGCGTTCGCTGCAAGCGGTGGACGCGGCGGCTTGGCTGACGTTGGTCAGCGGGATTGCGCCTTCTTCGTTGGGGAACGGAAAAACGTCGATATAGAACCCTTTCAGGATTACTTGTTCGCCAGGCATTTCTTGGTCCGCGATGCGCGGCAAGCTGCTCTCGGGGGTGCCGGCCACGAGCGGACCGCGGGCGACCCAGACCATGCCCTGGCGCGGCTCCGGCCGCGCGTCGGGCGGCACAATCGGGCTGCCCGACGCGCTCTTTGACGGGGCTATTTGCGGCAGGTCTTGCCGGCGCGTGCGGCAGCTCCAGCATAGCGCGAGGCAGAGCCAGACCGCCGCGCGCGGCGGCGCGCTCACGGATCCGAGCGCTCGTCCCGCTCGCGCAGGCCGAGCTCCTTCATTTTAAGCTGCAGGCCTTTGCGCGAAATCTTGAGCAGGCGTGCCGCATGCGTGACATTGCTGCTGGTTTGATCCAACGCCTTGACGATCAGCTCACGCTCCAAGCGACTCATCGCCGCCTTCACTTGTTCTTTGAGGCCGTCCACCGCCGCGGCCACGGATGCTTCGGATGCCGGCACCGCCGTCGGAGGCTCGGGCGTCGTGACGTCCCGCAACTCCGACGGCAGATCGACCACCTTTAGCTGACTGCCATCTGAAAATAACACCGCGCGTTCGATGACGTTCTCGAGCTCACGGATATTGCCCGGCCAGGGGTAGGAGACCAGGTGAGCTTCGGTGTCACTTTCGACGCCGGCCACGTTCTTTTTCAAGCGCGCATTGAACTTGTCGATAAAATGCTTCACCAGGAGTGGGATGTCGGTTGCCCGCTCGCGAAGCGATGGCAGGCGGATCGGCACGACGTTCAAGCGGTAATAAAGGTCTTCGCGAAAAGCGCCGGCGGCAATCTCACGCTTGAGATCGCTATTGGTAGCCGCCACCAAGCGTACGTCCACGCGAATCGTTTTTACACCACCGACGCGCTCGAACTCGCTTTCTTGTAATGCGCGCAGCAGCTTCACTTGCATCTCGACGGGTATCGAGCCGATCTCGTCGAGGAACAACGTGCCGCCGTTGGCCAGCTCGAAGCGGCCGGGTTTGGAGCCCACTGCGCCGGTGAAGGCGCCCCGTTCGTGGCCGAACAGCTCACTTTCCATCAGATCTTTGGGGATCGCCGCGCAATTGACCTTGATGAACGGCTTGTCGCGGCGAGACGAATTTTCGTGCAAGGCCCGCGCGACCAGCTCTTTACCCGTGCCGCTCTCGCCGGTGATGAGCACCGTAGTTGGAGTATCGGCAACGCGGTCGAGCACCGCGTATAGCTCGAGGATGCTCGCGCTTGCGCCGATGATCCCGTAGCGCGCTTGCTCGAGAGCATCCGATTCCGGACGCGTCGCCTCAGCGGCTGACAAATCTCTCGTGCGCAACGCCTTGCGGACGATTGCTCGCACCTCCGCCTGGTCGAAGGGCTTGGTCAGATAGTCGAAGGCGCCCGTTTTGAGGGCCTCTACCGCATTGTCGACGGTGCCGTGCGCCGTGATCATGACTACCGGCAGCTCGTCGTCCAGCTCGAGCGCACGCCGCAGCAGCTCCATGCCATCGACCTTGGGCATACGCAGATCGGTGATCACCAAATCCAGGTGATGCTCCTTGAGAATCTGGAGTGCTTCTTCACCGTCCTCGGCCGTGTGCACGTCGTATCCGTCGCGCTCGAGCTGAGCGCTAAGCACGCGCCGTAGGTTGGGCTCGTCATCGACGACCAGGATCTGTTTACGTTCGGGAAGCATGAGCTCTTTGAAATCGTCCGAATTACGGGCAGCGTGGATCCGCCCGCGCCACGGGGAAGCAGCGGCGAGCAGTAGAAGAGGGCCGCTGTGCCGTTGCCGGGAGCGCCTGCGGCAATGATGTCACGCCCTTCGATGTGCGGGGTGACAATCGCTGCGCCCAGGCCGTCCCCCGATTCGGCGGAAGACAGAACTTGGCGCCGACGAACGCCGCATCGGCGGGGCCTCGGCGACGAAATTAGTCAGGGTCCGTTGACCGGGCCGGCGGCCAGCGCGCGGCCAAAGTCAGGCGTGCCGCCCGGGCAACCGACGTAATGCGCTGTCTTGTCATCGCTCTCCAGAGCAACACCTGCGATTTGCCCGACGCGCCGATCGCGCAGAGCCGGTCCGAGCCCGTGCTCGAATCGCTAGCGACTCGCCGAAGGTGTCGTTGTCGAAAAGCCCGGTGCTCGGCGCGCGGAGCTCACTGAAGTGAACGCTTCCAAAGGGGTAGAACCAAGCTAGGTGCGTGCGAGTCGCCGCAACCGTGACAACGTCACAGGGTGTTCGGTGCGGTCAGTCGTAATCGGTAAAGTCGTACGGCTGACCCTCATCGATCGCGATCCTCGATACATCCTGCGCCAGCTTGGGCATGTCGAGCATGTATGCCGAGGCATCCCGACCGCGCAGCTCCAAGGCCGGCTTCGTGACAGCCGGAGGCCGCCGCCAAAAAAAGCGCCGCTGCGTTGCTGGGCTCTCGTCTGCGCGATTGCGCTCGCGCGAACAATAGCCATCAGTTCGAGAAATAGAAAATTAGTACACCTCGTCGAGACCAAAACCCACGCTCACCGTGCCAAACATGCGCCCGAATCCGCTGGCGGCACAAGGGCGAGGCCCAGTGCGCTGGCCAGTTGGCCGGCACGTCCTATGCGACCTGAAAGGCAAATTGCTTCCGGGCCGTCCCGTGCAATTGCCGGCTACTGAGCTTAGGCCACCCGGGCATTTGAGGTCTTGCGCCAGTTGCTCATATGCTGGCGCTCTGAAATGAGAGCCGCCCCGAGGGAGATGAAGATCAGAATGCGCAAACAGTTGTGCCTTTGCCTGTTGAGCAGCGCGGCAGTATTCGCGCCCGCGCGGGCATACGCCGAGGACGAGCCGAAGCCGTATCCCGAGTGCACCAGGGCCCCATCGGATGCCGAGACGGCCGCCGCAAAGGGGGCGTACCAAGCCGGCAACGCGTCGTTCGACGAGGCGGACTACCCACGCGCAATCACGTATTGGGAGGATGCTTATCGCCGAGACTGCACCGCCAACCTGCTTTTGAAGAACCTGGCGCGGGCGTACGAGCTTTACGGGCAGAAGCGCCAGGCCGTGGTCGCTTTGGAGACATTTTTAGTTCGTGAGCCGACTTCCAGTGACAAAGATCAAATCCAACGCCGCATCGAGGTGCTGAGGAAACAGATCGCGGCAGAGAAGGCCGCGCCCGTGCCGGTAGAGCCCACGCCGCCCTCGGTCACGCCCGCTACGACCGTAAGCAGTGCGGGCGTGGAGCCCGAGCCCGCGCCGACGGCTCACACCGGAAAGAGGCCCATTTTTCCGCTGGTCGTTGCCGGCGTTGGCGCCGTGGCTCTGGTGGTTGGCGTTGCTGTCTATGTGCCAGCAGCGAAGGACGTCAAAGATTCCAAGAATCAATGTCCGTTGAACAGCGAAACTGGCAAGTACGATTGCGGTGCCCTAAACACCGCAATCGCCGATAAGGCCAACCGCGCGGACAAAAAGAAGACCGCGGGCGCGGTCGTCGCCGGCATCGGGGCCGTCGGCCTCGTGGGAGGTCTGATCTGGTACTTCGTACAGCCGCGCTCGGCCGAGGCTACTGGCTCCGTGTCGAAGCCACGCGTCAGCACCTCACTTACGCCGGGCTTTGCGGGTCTGTCTCTGAGCGGCGCGTTTTAACCCACGCGTACCGTCACGGCGGTGTCGCATTCGAGTCGCCGCCGGTCGAGCTCGCTTTCGCACGCGACTTGTCGTCATCGTACTCGGCGCTATGGCTGTTCGGCGCTTCGCCAGCATCGCTGTCGGACGGAGTGAGTTGCGCCGGTGCATAGTGAAAGCCCCGCGGATCCGGCTCGAGCGGCGGAGGAGTCTCGCTGGCCGAGCCACCGCAGGCGGGCGCCGCCGCTCCGCATACGGCGGCCAGCAGGGCTACGAACAGCAAGCGCTGGCACGGCATGAGCCCGGCTCTAGCACGATTGCTCGAAGCGCCGAAAGCAACTATCTTCGCTGACACTTGAGCGCTTACCTGGCCCCTGTCTCGTGGACGCGGCCGTGATCGGTCGACTGCGCGGGCGCGTGCTGGCAGACGACGACACCGGGGGCGTGGTCCTCGACGTCCACGGGGTTGGGTATGACGTTCACGCGCCTGTAGGAACCGTGAGCCGGGCGCGTGCCGACGCGAACAGCGACGTCGAGCTCTGGATTCACACGCATGTTCGCGAAGACACGCTCGACTTGTTCGGATTCGCCACCGAGAGCGACCGCCGAGTGTTTAGGCTGTTGCTTGGGGTTCCCAATGTCGGCCCAAAAACCGCGCTCGGCGTATTGAGCGCAATGCCGGTCGAAGAGCTGTCCCATGCCGTGGAGCGCGGGGACCACGCTCGGTTGGGAAAAGTACCCGGCATCGGCAAGAAGACGGCCGAGCGGCTGGTGCTCGAACTGAAGGAAAAGCTCCGCGGCTTGCATAGCGTGTCGCCGGCTGCCGCCCTCGAAAACCCAGCAAATGGCGGAGAGCGTGTCCTGAGCGCTTTAGTCAACATGGGCTACCGACCGGGCGAAGCCGAACGCGCAGTTTCGGCCCTCGGTCCGAAGCTCGGTACGGAAGCGCTTGCCGATCTGCTGCGCGAGGCCCTCGCTCATCTCACCCCTTGACCGTCCTCCCCCGGGTTCGACCGGAGTTTGCGTGGTGCTCGACAAACGGTTCCTTGACCGGGGCAAAGGGTCGTGGATAATCGCGCGCTTACGACGGAATTTCGCGTCCCTCGTCAGCTCGGTCCGCTCCCCTGGAGGACACTGTGATCACGTGTTTGAAGTGCGGCAAGGAGAATCAGGACCACTATAAGTTTTGCTTGGGCTGCGGGGCTGAGCTCCCACGTGCAGTTGCAGCGAAACCATTCACCACCGCTACGCCGCCTCAGGGCGTGCCGGCAGTGGCTGCGCCCGTGCAGATGCCAGCGCCTGCCATACCGGCAGCGGCGCCAGCGCCGCTCGGTTCTCAGCGGCCGCCGATGCCCAACGCGTTCTCAGCACCTGTCGCATCGCCCTTAGCGCCTGGGCCCGCCCCGGGCAGCGTCCTTTGCCCGCAATGTGGGCACGTCAACGGAATGGGCAATCGCTTCTGTGCCTCGTGCGGTTACAACCTCGGCGCGCTTTCTGGCGCAAGCCCTTCCGCGGCGCCGGCTGCCGCCGCCATACCGACGACGAACGCCGGGCCCTCCATAGTGCTGACGGCCCTGCGGGCGGACGGCAGCGAAGCCGGCGCGTATCGGTTGCCCGATGCGCTGAACGTCACGCTCGGTCGTGACACGGGCTCAATTTTCGCGGGGGACAGCTACCTTTCTCCGCGGCACGCCACATTCACACGCCGCGGCCCACAGCTTTCCATCAAAGACGATGATTCGCTGAACGGCGTTTATCTAAAGCTGCGGCCTAACGAGCCGTGCCTCCTGGAGTTTGGCGATCTGTTCCGCATCGGGCAGGAGATCATTCGACTCGAAGAGCTGAAAGGCCAAGGGCGTTCGCCGGACGGCGTCGATCGCTTCGGCAGTCCTTCCAAGGGCTACATCGGCCGCCTGGCGCTGGTCATCGGTCGCGATACCACGGGCAATTCATTTCCGATCCCGGAGCGGGGCGTGCATTGCGGCCGCGAACGCGGCGACATTCTGTTCTCGGAAGACGGTTACGTGTCCGGCCTGCATTGCAGCATTGCCAAGGGCCCGGACGGAAAGATTTACCTGACCGACATCGGCAGCTCCAATGGCACCTTCGTGCGCATTCGCGGCGAGCACCAGGTGGGCGCGACCGATATTCTGCTCATGGGTCAGCAGCTGTTTCGAATCGACTACTGATCGCGGGCGAATGGTAACACCGGTCACCATTCGAGTCGTGGCGGCCGTCATCGAGCTTGGCGGTCGTTATCTGATTACGCAGCGTAGGCCGACGGCGGTCCTGCCCCTGCTCTGGGAATTTCCTGGTGGTCGGGTGGAAGAAGGCGAAAGCGACGCGACTGCGCTCAAGCGCGAGGTGCGCTTCCGGCTGGCCGTCGAGATTCGGGCCGGCAAGCTGATGAGCTTCGTCAGTCACCCTTACGAGCGTTATGTGGTCGAGCTTTACCTGTACGAGGCCCAAGTCGTCGAAGGCCAGCCGAGCGCGGTCAACGTCCAGGACTTCCGTTGGGTCACGAGCCAGGAGTTCGAGGCGTATACGTTTACCCCCGCGGACGAAGCGTCGATGACCACTCTGTTAGGCCTGTAGTGCGGCGCGCAACTGTCAGGCGGCCGATGACGATGGTGGAGCGTGAGACCCATTTCTTTGCGGCGCTCGCTGGACGCGGTGCTCGATCTGCTCGCCCCGCGGCGCTGCGCCGCGTGCGATGCGCTCGACCCCGAGCCGTCGGGATACTGCGCAGAGTGCGGAACGCCGCCCCCGTTGCTCGACATTTCTTGCCACCTGGACGGCACGCCGGTGTTCGCCGGGAGCCGGTACGGGGAGCCGATAGCGTCGTCGATTCGGCGCTTCAAGTACGAGCACGCTCCTGAGCTCGGCCGCGTCTTGGCCGCATCGGCGCTGCGTGGCGTAGACCTCCTCGGCGTTGAAGCGACCGACGTGTGGGTGCCAGTGCCACTCCACCCGCTGCGCCTCACTGAGCGCGGCTATAATCAATCGGCATTGTTGGCCCGCGAGCTCGCACGCCATGCGCGCGGCCGCGTGGACGCCCGTCGGCTCATTCGCTTGCGAAACACCGACCAACAAGCCAAGCGAAACCGACTCGGGCGCAGCCAAAACGTCGCGCACGCCTTCGCTGTGCGACGACGCGGTCCGCCTCGACGCGTGGTGCTCGTCGATGACGTCGTCACTACAGGAGCTACACTTTGCGCTTGCATCGCCGTCCTTCGCGCGGCTGGCGATGAAGTCATCGGCTGCGTGGCGGCGGCTTACGCCGATGCGTGGTCGATGTAGGTCTCGCGACCGTCTCGATTCGACGCGATTGTCGCTGCTGACGCTGCGAATGGAGGGCATACTGAGTTGAGTTGTCGGAGCTCGATTTGGTCGAAGCCGCCCAAGAAAAAGCGGATTTTTACTGGCTTACGAGCGACGGTCAGCGGCTGTCGGGAAGTGAGCGGCAGTTGCGCGCAGCGTTGACCAGCGGTGCGCTTCAAGCCGATTGCCTCGTATGGCGGAAGGGTTGGGCCGAATGGCAACCGGCACGGGATGTAGCCGAGCTCGCGGGAGCCGTGCCCGCGGCGCCTGAACAAGAGCGTAAGTCAGCGCCACGCAAATCTAGGCCGTCTGCATCTTCAGTCCAACTGCCGCCCTTGGTCGCGCGCAACCCAGTGACCACCGCTCGGCCGAGCCCTGCGGTCGAGCGTGCAAGCTTGCCCGACAACGCCGCACCAACGAGCCGCGTCGTGCGAGCAAAACTCGAGTCGCGCGAGGCTCCGGGCGACACGCTGGCGCCACCACCAGCGCCCAGCAGCTTCGGCACCCTTGGCCAGCCGCGTGGCGTGGGCAATGCGCCGGCCCGTCACGAATCTGGGCCGCCGCCGCCACCGGTCCGCGCGCGTGCGCCGTTGCCCACTCTGACCGAAGAGGACGGCCCAGTCTCGGCCACGGCAACCTTGCGTCCGCCAGGTGCGGTCCCGCCGCCGCCACGCGGCGTACCCACGCCGCCATTCGACACGCCCGCATTGGCAGTGGAGCACCGCGCCGCTGCGCGCACGCCCGCCCCAGTATCGGGAGCACTGGCCGAAAAGCCCGAGCGTCTCGTCTCCGCACCGACGGCCGCCCTGCCGGTGAGCCCGCCTGCTTCGAGCTCGGCGCGTACGATCGGGGCCAGCGCGCGCGACGCTCCTGAGGTGAGTCGCTCGCTGCCCCTGCTCATCGAGCCGTTGCCCGAGCAGGCTCCGGTGTCGTTCGACCCTGCCCTCGACTCATCGCTCGAGGTCACGCAATCGCTGCCCGCCAACGCACGGGACGCGTCGGTCGAGCCCGTCGCCGCGCGGCGGGCCGCGAGCAGTGATTTTCCAACTCACCGTTCGTCGCGCGATTTCCGGGCGCACATTGGCGTGCTTTCACTGCCCGGCCGCAGAGTTTTAATGGCGTTGTCCGGGCTCAGCGCGGCCTTACTCGTCGCGGTGATCGCGCTGGTTTGGTCGCGCGGCTCCGCTGTCACGGCGCCGCCCGTCGCTTCACGAAGTGCGGGCAGCGCCTCCCTTGCGCCGGTTCCGGCTCCTACGTCCGGTTGCCGGCTGGCCCTGCCCGCCGCCCGCATTTACGCGAACGTGGAGCGCAGCGTCTTGCCGAGTGCCAGCAACATACCGGGAGAGAGTGCCCTCGCGCTCGGCTTCGCGTCCAGCAAGACGGAGGGCGTAGGTCTGCGCTTGAGCAGCGAGACGCTCGACGCGACTCCCGCCTTCGACGAGGAAGGCAAAGAGGCCGTGCGCGGTGTGGTGCCATCGACCCGCTCGGGCACGCTGGCCTTTTTCGTCGACCGCGACGAAACCGCATTGCGCGCCGCGCACACCGTCGACGAAGTTCCGCCGTTCACCCTGGGTCTGAGCCAAGCTGGTTTCGCCCGCGTGATTGCCGGCAACGCGAGCCTGGTCTGGCCGCTCGACTCCAGGGTCAAAATCACTGAGCCACGCTCGGCGCCAGCAGGCGCGTTCGGTTATGGCGTGACATTTCGTCAGGGTGGGCAATCAGGCAGCGTAGTGCTCGGCTTTGTCGGCGGCGATGGATCGAAAAAATCCGAGCTCCGAGAGATCGCGAATGCGCCGAAGCTGGTCGGCACACCGATGATTGCAGGCAGCGCCGAGGGCGTGCTCGTGGCGTTCGCGGGACGCGACGAAGCTTCCGCGCCTTGGCAGATATTTGCATCGCTGACCGCGCCAGGGGCCGCGCCAACTCCGGCTCGTGCGATCGTCGGCGGAGCCGGCGGCGGCGCCATCTCCCCGGCGCTTTCCCCATTCGAGGGCAACCGCTGGCTCGTGCAATGGACCGAAGGCGGCTCGGGCCAGTATCAGGTGCACGCGCAACTGTTCGCGGCGGATTTGAGCCCCATCGCCCACAGCGTGCTCGCGTCGCCGAAGGGCGCCAACGCCGGACAAGGCTTGCTTTCGGCCTTCACGGGCGGCGCGCTTTCACTGTTCATTCTCACGACCGCCGGGCACGACGAGCTTTGGGGAGCGACGCTTTCATGTCCGTGATCGGCCGCGCCCGCGGCGTGCTGCTCAGCGCGTGGGCCGCGGCCGCCTGCCTCTCGGTCTCCGGCGGGTTCAGTGCGTGCGCCGTATTCGAGGTGCACGAGCAGTCGACGGTTGCTCAAGGCAAATACTATGAAGCCGGACAGCCTCGCTACGACGATTTTTTCATCGGCTTGTTCTTGCTGCAAGTACAGATGGAACAGGCACCGCGCGTGCCCGAGCTCGAACGCTTGAATCTAGCGCACGCGCTCGGCCTTGCGCCCCAAGCTTCGACCGATCAAGTCGAGCAGCGTTTGCACGATGAGGCGCTGAAGCTCAGCCGGTCGGGGTTGCGCATGCGGCTGGATGAGAGCCCCGGGGGCGAACGGCCGGAGGTTGCGAGCGCTGCTGTACGAACCAGCGAGCGCCCCAAAGAAAATCCGGTATTGGCGTGGATCACCCAAGTCGAGACCTCTGCCACCCGGCTTGTCCGCTCGGTCGGAGAAATGAAGCAAGCGGAAGTGGCATTGGCGAGCCTCGAGACCACCGCCAGTGGACTGGACGCCGCCGTCGAAAAGGACTTCACGGGTGACCCTGCGAGCCGGGTCAGCGAAGTGCGGAAGAACCTCGCGGATGCTCACGCGCTGATTGCGCTGATGAAAGCCAGGGCTAGCTCCGTGCGCACCGAGAGCGAGGGGCTAGTCACGCGCGTGGCAATGGCTGTCAATACGGATGACGGATCACTCGAAACGCCGGCAGAGCCTGCGTCGGCTGCTCCCGACCCATCGGAGTCGAGCGCGAAAAAAAATCCGCCCAAGTCGCGACCGGCCCCGGCCAAGGCCTTGCAGCGCGCGACCCCGCGCGCCGCGGTCGGCAACAATGGCAAGGCTTTGCCGAAGGGCTCGCCGAAGCCCAATAAAACGCAGAGCGCCGCGCGTGACTTCGAACCCTAGGCGCAAGCCGCCGGCTATTCGATAGCGCGAATCGCCGGCAAAAATCGCTCCGGGGGCACGAAATCGTTGTAGCGAGCGGCTTCTTTGCCATGAGAATCGAAGAGCACGACCGTTGGCAAGCCGAGCACTTTGAACGAGGCCAACGTCGCCGAGATCTGCGGATCGTCATCGTTCGTTGCGTCGACCTTGACGTTGACGAAACGGCTCATCTCGGATGCCACGCCGGGGGACGAAAAGGTGACCTTGTCCAGCTCTTTGCAGGCGGCGCACCACGCCGCCCCGAAGTCGACCAACATAGGGCGATTCTCCCGAACCGCGCGGCCGCGCGCGACCTCGACGCGATGCTCCCAGGTCACCACATCCTTCGGTTTGATGGCGCCTTCGATGGCCATGAAGAGACCACAGCTCAGCAGCACGATGCCGGAGGCTTTGGCGAGCTTGACGGCCATGCCGGGCTCGCCGAATTCGCGGTGCACGGCGCCGAGCACGACGCCCAGCACGACCGAACCGCCGGTGAGCGCAAAAAACCACAAGGAAGGGCGAGCGAAGCGGGTGAGCACGGGGAATGCCGAGCTCATGAAGTGAAGTGCAAACACCACCAGAGCGATGCCCAGAATGGACTTGACGTGCACCATCCACGCGCCGCTTTTGGGCAGCTGAATGGCAAACGCGCCGACCGCGAAGAAGGGCACCCCTAAGCCAAGACCAAACGCCGCCATGGCACCCGCACCGAGCCCCGGGCTGCGTGTTTTGGCGATGAAAGCAAGGATACCGGTCAGCACTGGACCGGTACAGGGGGTGGCGATGAGCGCACAACCCATGCCCAACAGAAACGCACCTTTGTAACCGATACCGCCCATCACCGCGAGGCGATTGGTGAGGGCCGCCGGCAAGGCAAATTCGAACGCGCCGAACATGGCGCTGGACAGCAGCAAGAATAGCGCGGCGATGCCGAGCACGACCACTCGGCTCTGAAGCAGCGAGCCGAAGATAGCTCCGCTCATGCCCGCGCTGACGCCAAGCGGCACGAGCATGCCGACGATCCCAGCGACGAATGCGGCCGACAACGCGGCCCCCGCCCAGCGGCTCTTGGTCTTGGAAGCCCCGAAGACACTGACCGTGACCGCCACCATTGGATAGACGCAGGGCGTGAGGCTCACCACGAAGCCGCCCGCGAGCGCCGCGAGGGCGGCGTAGAGCGGTCCTTTTTCCACGGCGCGCGTGAACGCGTCACTCGGCTCGGGCGCGAGGGGTAAAGCCTGCGCGATGGCAGGAGCCAGCACCGACAGCAGCGCGAGCATCACAGCAAACAAAACCTGACGGGATGGTTTCACGATCTCTGTACCTGCCGGAGCGGCGAGAGTTTCAAAACAAGTTCGCTAATGTAGCATCAAGCGGCGCCGTGCTGCCTGGTCCGCATGGCCCGGATCAGCCGCCGCGCGTGGGCGATCTCGCCCGACAACGCTACTTCCAGCGCAACTCGGCCGCTGGTGGTGCGCTTCAAAAAGAGCCGCAGGTACTGGCGCGACGCCATGAAGTCCCCCTCGGCGTAGGCAAGCTCGCCGAGCACGAATTGGCCGTAACCTTGGCCGCAAGGGGACTCCGACAACCGTTCACGCAATGGAGCGAGCTCCAAGCCGCGCTCCCCTGAAGCCCGGCGAGCCAAGGCGGCCTGCGCGAGGTAGAGCGGTTTTTCCGTGGTTCCCCAGCGCGCTGCCCGCTGCAGGGCGCCGGCCGCCTCACGATGATGACCCGTCAGGTAAAGCACGCTGCCCAGCGTCCACAGGTGAAAGGCCCGCCTCGCCGGCGGACTGACGCGGCTAGCCAAGCGCAAGTGCGCGACTGCGTGCTCCCGGTCGCCCAAGCCGAGGCAGGCGCGGGCCGCGTCTTGGCGCGCTACGTCGGGCATGACGTCGGCAAGTACCATCTGCTCCGCCGCCGACAGAGCATCCTCGAAGCGCCGGGCCTCCATATGCGACAAGTACAGCTGGCGAAGGAGGAGCGCGCGGGTGGTACGATCGACACCCGCACTGAACGCCAGCCCGCGCTCGGCGTATTTGGCACGCGTACCCGAGGTCCGCGCGAGAGTCGCTTTGCGAAGGAGAAGCTCGGGAGACGGGCGCAGAGCCCTGCTGGCACGTGTCCTTGGCATCCCTAGAGAAGTTTAGCAGCACCTGCACACACGTCCAGATTTCGGCGGGTTTTGCCGCCGGGCGCACCGGACCCGAAGTGCGTCGAGGTTTGGTTGCGACAAAATCCACAGTTGCCCTACGCGCCGGAAGCGGGCAAAAGCCAGCGCACCGTATGCGTCCGCTTCGCTGGCTGATCTGTGTTCCTATTCTCGCCATCCCGTTGGGCTGCGGGCACCCGGCTTCCGAAAAAGAGTGCCAGGAAATCGTCGAGCGGATCACGACATTGGAGCTCGAGAAGAGCCGCGGCGCGAGCGACGCCAAGGCGGTCGGCGCACAGGTGGACGAGACGAAAAAGGCGCTCGCTAGCAACACGCTGAAGGATTGCGTGGGCAAGCGCATCACCGATCGAGCGATGCAATGCGTGCGATCGGCCCGAACGTCTCAGCAGATCATCGACGATTGCTTCCGATGAGCTTGGCCGGGCTGGGCCGTGCCGCAGGGGTTGCCGGCTGCGCGCTAGCTCTGACTGGCTGCGGCAAGTCGCCATCGCGCCAAGAATGCAACGCGCTGCTCGACCATTACGTCGAGCTCCTGGTGCAATCGGATCGCCCCGACACGAGTGCGGCAGAGCTGCACAAGCTGCAAAGCCAAGCTCGCGACAAAGCCAAGGACGACGCGGAATTCGGAGAATGCAGCAAGCGTGTCTCCCGGCATGCGTTGCAGTGTGCGATGGACGCGCCCAACGCGGACTTGCTCGAGCAGTGCTTACTTTGATCGGCGCGTCGAAGCGCTACAGGTGTCGCGACAACGCGGCGATGGCCCGTCCCACGTCCGGGCGCTCGTTAGTGAAGCCCGCGAATGGGTCGCCCACTTCCTCCACGCGGCCGGGCATCGTCAGCATGTTGAAGCGCGTGCTATCGAGGGCGACATGGAGCTCCTGCCACGCGATGGGCGCGGATACGGTCGCTCCGCGTTGCGCACGCACGGAGTAGGGCGCAACGATCGTCCGCGAGGGCCCGGTCTGTCCGGTATCGACGTAAACCCGCGGACCGCGCTGGCTCACACGCCGCTCCATGGTGGCGATGGTCGGATTCTTGTCGGTGATCAAGCGACCGAGTAGCTCGACGAGTAGCTTGGCCGTCTCGAAATTAACGCCTGGGCCCATCGGCAAGAGCACGTGTAGACCCTTTTGCCCGGAGGTCTTCGGGTAGCCAACCAAGCCGACATCGTCCAAGACCACGCGCAAGTCCAATGCCAGACGCACGGCGTCGGCGAATGAGCGCTCGCCAATGTCGAAGTCGACCGTGAGAAAATCGCACTGGTCGAGCGAGCCGCGGCGAGCGGCCAGGACGTGGAGCGGGATACAGCCGAGATTCGCGATGTAGACCAGCGCGTCCACGCTATCGATGATGAACAGGGTCTTCTTTCCGGCGCTCGGGTCGTCCTCGTCCACGGTCTGGATGCGTCCGAGCCAGTCGGGCGTGCCGTCCGGTACGTTCCACTGATAAAAGTTCTTGCCCGTGATGCCGTCTGGATACCGAACGAGAACTACCGGCCGTTCGCGCAAAAATGGCAACATGAACGGTGCGATCGACGAATAATACGCACAAGTCGCCCTTCGTGAAGCCATCGTCGGGCCAGAACACCTTGCTCGAATTAGTGACGGCGACGCGCGACGCGGCGCCTACGACTGGCGTCGCTGGGGAGCGCGAAGCCGGGCCGTCTTCCAGAAGCTCAGTGGGCGGCGCGGCGCGACATTCGCGCATTGCAATGTCTTGACGGAGGCCACGGAAGACCGGCGCGCGGAGGCGCGCCTCACCCTCCGTGAAGCCCAGAAACCTTACGCTGACGACCAGCTCCGGACGCACCCAAAGCGCCCCCTTGGCGTCCTCGGGCGCCGATCCTGCGGCGGGGAATTCCGCGACGCGCCTCGCGTCGAGCTCGAGCTCGAGCGCACCCAGGGTGCTGGCATCGAGGCCGCTGCCCACCCGTCCCCGATAGATCAGATGCTCGCCGGCGTAGCTCGCCACGCACAAAGCCCCCAACCGGCCCCGGGTGCCTTTGCCTGGCATGTAACCGATGACGACGAAGTCGTCGTCTCGTTCGGTTTTAAGCTTCACCCAATCATCGCAACGCCGAGGCCCATGTCGATACGGCGCCGTCGCGCGCTTCGCAACGACGCCTTCCAGACGCTGCACGCGACACAAGTCGAACAGCGCTTGGCCGTCACCTTCGAGATGATCGAGGGCGCGCACGTAGCCCCGGCCGCGGATCAACTGCATCAGCATCCGCTTGCGCGCGCTGAGAGGCAGCGGCCTCAGATCGAAGTCGTTCAACGCGAGCAAATCGAAGACCAGGTAGCTCACTGGTACTTCGTTCATCGCGGCACGCACGTCGAGCGGCTTGTCTGCGTGGATGCGCGGGGCAATACGCTGAAAGCTAGGTCGGCCTTGCGCATCGAAAGCCACTATTTCGCCGTCTAGAACCACGCGCTCGGGAGCGAGTGCTCCGACTGCCCGCGCGATCTCCGGGTAGGCCGAGCTGGCCGCACGACCATTGCGATAGCGCAGGGCCACCGCGCGCGCGTGCTTATCGGCGACGATTCGCACGCCGTCGAGTTTTAGCTCGTAAATGCGGGTCGGGTCGCGGAGCTCGGCGCCGGTCATAGCGCACAGCATGGGCACGGCTCCGCTCACTTCGACCGGGTCGCGCAGCGCGCCGAGGGCCTCGGCCTCCAGCTCGAGCTCTCGCACGACGCGCCCGCGCTCTCCTAACTCCAGCACGGTCAGGCCGGACATGACGCTGTGTGGCTGCTCGATCAGAACGTCCCCCGGCGGATGCGCAACCGCATCGGGCTTCTTGATCAGCAGCCACTCGTTCGCTTTTTTGTGATCCGGGCCCGCCGCCTTACGTCGACCGGTAGCCACCAGCGCAAAACGCCCATGCAACTTGAAGCCGTCGAGCTCGAAGTCGAGCTTACCGAGCTCGAGCCCACGCTCGGCGGTGGTCTCCAAATAGCGCACGCGGCCGACATCCCACACGATCATCGCGCCCGCGCCGTAGTTCCCGTCGGGTATGACGGCCTCGAACTCCAAGTACTCGAGCGGATGATCCTCGGTCAAAACGGCGAGCTTCTTGTCGCCCGCTTGCAGGCTCGGGCCGCGTGGCACGGCAAAGCTCTTTAGAGTGCCGCCGACCTGCAGACGAACGTCATAGTGGGGGCGAGTGGCATCGTGCAAATGAACGACGAAGCGTCCAGTTCGAGTCTCCCGCTCGGCTGATGGGCGCTCCGATGCGAACGGCTCATTGGTGCGGAGCGGGTCGCGCTTTTCGCGGTAGCGACCGAGGGCATCGGCGCTCTCGTCAGCAGCGGCGAGCAGCGTTTTCGCTATGGTCTTCTTCAAGCGCTCACCGGACGAGAAGCATAGCTGATGCGCTCACATCCGCGTGGCGTTGCCTCGATATCCATCGGAAGGCGCCCTTCAGCGGGGCGGGAATGGCGCTAACCGCGGCGCCGGGCAACATTCACGAGTTTACCCAGCAGCGTGCCTGAACCGCTGCCCCGGAGCCCGTTGTCCACGCCATACGCAACGCGCCCGCGACGGCTCGGCGATAAGAGCACCCCCTCGCAAGTAGTGACCGCGGACGCGCCCCAACGAGTCTTCGAGACGTCAGTGCCCGGGGACAGGTTCACGACCTGGCAGCGATGCTCGATCGCCCAACGGATGGATTCGGCGACGGTCGTAGTCATGACGCTGAACGCTGCCCACTCCGGGTCGTACCCGGAGAAGTAAAGGTAAAGCTCGTTTCCGAGCAAAAAGCCCAGGCGTGAGGCCACGACGGATCCCCCCACGGACAGCTCGAACACGCGAAGCCTCTCGCTGTCATTGGCGCATGCGGCCAGGTCCAAAAGCAGGCCGCGAGCGCCCTGAATCGCAAAAACATCCTCGTGGCGAATCAGATGCGTCGCTTCGGCGCGCCGCTTGTGCAGCTCGAAAAACCGATGCAGGGCCGCTTGCAGCTCGGCCCGTTCAGTGACGACCCGAAACTCGAACGCGTGGCCTGCGCGCTTGAGCGAATTATAACATTTGCGAAGAGATTCTTTGATATTGCGCGACCGGCTCGCGCGAAATTCGTCCCAGGTGGCTGGCAACTGCAGCACGTAGTCGGTCGTCTCGCGGCGCCAGGAAAAGTTTTCGGTGCCACTCAGAACGGTATAGGCATCGGAACCGCGTCGCACGCCGTGCCAAACGAACCAATCCCAGTCCCCCGCGCACCGCATAAAGTGGCTCAGCACTGCGCGGGTCACCGCGCCTTCGTCTGCAGGCGCGCAGATCAAGCCGCGGAGCTCGGTCACATTCTTGTCGCTGCCGAAGAACGTCAGGCTGCGCGCCTTCAGTGGACCGACGGCGGGGCGTTCGGTGAGCAGCAATGGCGCGAGGGCAACGACTTCGTTCCGGTGGTTGCGCACCGCGTGAACGTAAAAGTGGTCGCGAACCAGCACACGCTGCTCGCGGAAATGCCGCCACCAAAGCTCGAGCCATGCATTGCTGGCAAAGGGAACCCGCGGCTGCATTTGCGCCGCGAGCCGCTGACAATCGCCGGCCAACGCACTCAGCGCCTGCGGACTCGCAATTCGCTCGAGGCTCAGTGTCATGAACGGTTCAACGAGAGCAAAACATGGACAATGACCTCGACCGAGGCCACGACGCCCCGCCCCTTTCGGCGCACCACACGCCGGGCTGAAAAGTGATCGGAAGGCAGAGCATCGGCAGTGAAGCACGGCGCGCGATGAACGCGCGTCGTAATATTAACTACGGGTACGGGCCGGGATGCATAGGCGATTCCGGTCGCTTTGTCCGCTCCGCTGATCGCCTAAATCCACCGGCGGAGGCTGCTGCACCCGTGTTCAGCTTTTTAGACAGTTCGCCGAACTCTTCTCATTGTCAGCGCGCGCGCGTTAGCATGGCGACCATGGCTGCGCGCGCGACGTCTTCAGGCACGATTTCATTTGGCTTGGTTTCGATTCCCGTGAAGTTTTACACGGCGGCATCTTCGGAACAGGCGAGCTTCAATATGTTGCACAAAAAGTGCGGCGGCCGCGTGAAGCAGCAATACATCTGCCCAACGGACGACAACGAGGTCGTCGAACGCAGTGACATGATGAAGGGCTACGAGTACGCCCGGGGCCAATACGTTACCTTCAGTGACGACGAGCTCAAGGCCCTGGAGGCGGAGCGTAGCAACAGTATCGATATCGCGGAGTTCGTTCCGCTCACGAGCGTGGACTTCGTTTCGGTCGAAAAAACCTACTATCTAGGCCCCGACAAAGGTGGAGACAAAGCGTACCGCCTGCTCTCCGAGTCGATGACAAAAAAAGAGATGGTCGCGGTTGGGCGCTGGGCGAGCCGCGGCAAAGAGCAACTCGTCTTGATTCGGCCTTATGGCAAGGACGGCATCGTCCTTCATCAGCTGTATTACGCGACGGAGGTGCGCGCTTTCGACGAGATCGATACCGGGGCCACCTTCAAGTTCAGCGACAAGGAGCACGATTTGGCAGAAAAGCTCATCGAACAGCTGTCCAGCGAGGGTTTCGAGCCGGAGAAGTACAGCGATTCTTACAGCGACCGGGTGGCGGCCGCAGTGCAGCAAAAGGTCGAAGGCAAAGAGATCACGGTCGCACCAGAGGCACCCAAGGCGCAGATCATCGACCTATTCGAGGCGTTGAAGAAGAGCTTGTCGGCGACCGCTGCCAGTGCCAAAGACGGTGAAAAGGGCCCGCTTCGCCCGCCCAAGAAGACGGCGCCGAAGTCCGATGTCAAAAAGAAGAGCAGTAAAGCCTGATCGGTACAAAGGTCGTTCAATCGTGCGGCCCTGGCGAGGCCCGTCGATCGCGAAGCCGTCGCGTTACGAATTGCACGCCTTAGCCAATTAGCCAATCGCGGTTGCGGGATGAGCCTCGCGCCGACGGCTATCGGTGCTTGCCGCGACGAGCGCATGCGCCCGGTGCTTCGACGCGTAGGCGATCGCCTTCGCCCTTCCACTTACGTTGAACATTGCAGGCCGCCGACGGCCGCCGGCGGCGCCGTGTTTTTGGCTCTCGGATGGGCCCATACGCGCAACGTAAATTTGCGGTAGCGTGCGCTCGTCGATGTCCGAACCCGTGACCGCCTCGAGCGCCGTCGTCGCGCCATCCCGTCCGAATCAGGCCCCTCCGACGAACGCCGCTGGCCACGGACACGGCAGCGGCAGTCGCTACCTGTTCAAGCTCGCCTTCGGCGCGCTCGGTGTCGTGTACGGCGATATCGGAACCAGCCCCCTGTACTCCGTCCGGGAATGCTTCGCCGGAGGCATGGAGACAACGCACGAAAACATTTTAGGCGTGCTGTCGCTGATCTCGTGGTCTCTGATCATCATGGTGTCGCTCAAGTACATCGCGTACGTGCTGCGCGCGGACAACAAGGGCGAGGGCGGAATCTTGGCACTGATGGCGCTGTCGAGCTCGAACATGCGCAAGTCACGCAGCTATTTGCCGCTGATCTTCTTGGGCGTATTCGGCTCGGCACTGCTGTACGGCGACGGCATGATCACCCCGGCGATCTCCGTGTTGAGCGCGGTCGAAGGCCTGGAGATCGCCGCGCCTCGCCTCGAGCCGTTCATCGTGCCCATCACGATTGCAATTCTGATTGGCCTGTTCGTAGTTCAAAAGCGCGGCACCGGCGGGATTGGCGCCATCTTCGGACCGATCACCTTTATTTGGTTCGGCACCATTTCTGCGCTCGGTGTGAGTCACATCGCGCACTACCCGGCCGTACTGCAAGCCATCAGCCCTTGGCACGGGGTCTACTTCTTGGCCAGCCACGGCCAGCGCGGCCTACTCGTCTTGGGCGGCGTATTCTTGGCAGTGACGGGTGGAGAGGCACTGTATGCAGACCTCGGACACTTCGGGCGAGCGCCGATTCGCCTCGCCTGGTTCGCCGTCGTCTTTCCAGCGCTACTCATGAATTATTTCGGGCAAGGCGCGCTGCTGATCGAACACCCCGAGACAATCGAAAATCCGTTCTTTCGCATGGTCCCGCCCTGGGCCCTTTACCCGGTGGTTTTGCTGTCGACCTGCGCCACCGTAATCGCCTCGCAGGCGCTCATCTCGGGGGTGTATTCCCTCACCAGCCAGGCGACCATGCTCGGCTTTTTGCCGCGCTTTTCCATCCGCCACACCTCTGCTCACGAGCGGGGACAGATCTACATCCCGAGCGTCAACTACGTGTTGATGCTGGCGGCTATCGGGCTCGTGCTCGGCTTCCGCTCGTCGAGCGCCCTCGCTGCCGCGTACGGCATCGCCGTCACGCTGACGATGATCATCACCACCGTACTGGCGTTCTACCTCGTACGTTACGGTTGGGGCTGGGGATACTATAAGGCCGTCCCACTCACCCTGGTCTTCTTCATTCCGGAGATGTTCTTCGTCAGCGCGAATGCGGTGAAGATCGAGCACGGGGGCTGGGTCCCGCTAGCCATCGGCGCCGTCATCTTTACGATCATGGTCACTTGGAAACGCGGCCGCGAAATTCTCTCGGAGCGCTTTCGAGAGCAGCTGCTGCCACTTTCCGATTTTTACGACGTGATCGCCGTCGAGTTGCCGGCACGGGTCCCGGGAACCGCGGTTTTCATGACCGGCGCGCGCGACGGAACACCGCCCGCGCTTTTGCACAATTTCCTGCACAACCGCGTTCTGCATCAAAACATCGTGTTGCTCACGATCGTCACCGATGACACCGCGCGTATCGCCGAAGAAGAGCGCTTCAAGTTGGAAAAGCTCGATCACGGGTTTTGCCGAATCGTCGGGCGCTACGGTTTCATGGAGCAGCCGGACGCTCCGGCGCTGCTCATCTCTTCTGGCCTTATCCACACCGTAGAGCACACGACCTTTTTCCTCGGTCGCGAGAACCTGGTGGCCACGCGGCGGCCCGGCATGGCGCGTTGGCGTGTGAGCTTATTTGCGTTCATGTCGCGAAACGCCCAGCCGGCGACCAAATTCTTCAACATTCCCGCTGATCGCGTGATGGAGATCGGAGCGCAGATCGAGCTTTGAGCCTCGTTTGCTAGCGACGGCGCAATAGCCAGCGAGGCAACATTGCACGGCCTGCGGGGCGATCTTGCCGTTCTCTTAATTCTTTGCCCACGCTGAAATCGCGCTGAACGGTCCGCACCGCTCGGGCGATACCTTGAGTAGCGCTCGACGTGCGTGCTAGTAGCCGAGTCGTGCTGCACCCGCAGCCGTGTCGTGCGGGATCCAGAGGGGATTCACGCCGAACTGAGGAGCCAACCTTGCACCGCCGATTCGGAGCTTTTGTCTCGTTGTCCGTGGCCTGCCTATCCGGCTGGGTCTTGCTGCTTTTGCCGTCAGCCGCCCAGGCGGCCCAGCCCCACCGCGGCGGGGAAGCCGACTTGATCTTACCCGACTTGGGCAGCGTTCAAGTGCTCGGCATGCGAGGCAGCTCGTTGCTGATGCTGGGGATGATCGTGGCTGCCCTCGGCTTGGTGTTCGGCGTCGTCACCCTGCTTCAGGTTAAAAACCTGCCCGTCCACAAGTCGATGAGTGACGTCTCGCAGATCATCTGGGAGACGTGCAAAACCTACTTATTCACCCAGGGCAAGTTCATCATGATGCTGGAGGTGCTGATCGGAGCGATCATCATCCTCTACTTCGGTGTGCTACAGCAGATGCCAGTGCTCAAGGTCGCGATGATCTTGGGCTTCAGTATCGTCGGCATTTTAGGCAGCTACGGCGTGGCTTGGTTCGGAATCAGAATCAACACCTACGCCAATTCGCGCACTGCCTTCGCGAGCCTCCGGGGCTCGCCGTATGCCGTTTACGCGATCCCACTCAAGGCAGGCATGAGCATCGGCATGCTGCTGATCAGCGTCGAGCTCCTGCTCATGCTGATGATCTTGTTGTTCGTGCCAGGTGATTACGCGGGGCCCTGCTTCATCGGCTTCGCCATCGGCGAGTCGTTGGGCGCATCGGCGCTGCGTATTGCGGGCGGAATCTTCACGAAGATCGCCGACATTGGCTCGGATTTGATGAAAATCGTGTTCAACGTCAAAGAGGATGACGCGCGTAACCCGGGCGTAATCGCCGACTGCACCGGCGACAACGCCGGCGATTCGGTCGGCCCCAGCGCGGACGGCTTCGAGACTTATGGCGTCACGGGCGTCGCGCTGATTTCTTTCATTTTGCTAGCCGTGCATGAGCCCGCGACCCAAGTGCGACTCTTAGTTTGGATCTTCGCCATGCGCATCATGATGGTGGTCGCCAGCGTGATCTCGTACTTCGTCAATGAAGCCATCCAAAAGGCGTTGATCGGAGACGCCAAGAAGATCAACTTCGAGCACCCGCTCACCTGGTTGGTTTGGCTCACTTCCTTCCTGTCGATCGGTCTCACGTTCGTGGTGTCGCATGCCATGATTTTGGATCTCGGCAACGGTCAGTTGTGGTGGGTCTTGTCGCTGATCATCAGCTGCGGCACGCTGGCGGGGGCGGTGATTCCCGAGCTGATCAAGGTGTTCACTTCGACCGAGTCGGCGCACGTGAAAGAGGTCGTGATCTCGTCGCGCGCCGGTGGGGCGTCTCTGAACATCCTCTCCGGTCTGACCGCCGGTAATTACAGCGCGTTCTGGATGGGCATCGTCATCACTGCGCTGATGGGCTTGGCCTACTTTTTCAGCATGATGGGGCTCGCGGACTTGATGCTTGCGCCCGCCGTGTTTGCATTTGGCTTGGTCGCGTTCGGCTTCTTGGGCATGGGCCCGGTGACCATCGCCGTCGATTCGTACGGCCCCGTGACGGACAACGCGCAATCGGTGTTCGAGCTATCGCTGATCACGGAAATCGCCGGCGTCGAGGCACAGATTCACAAAGAGCACGGCTTCAAGTTGGACTTTCACCGAGCCAAGGAGCTGCTGGAGGAAAATGACGGCGCGGGCAACACGTTCAAGGCAACCGCCAAGCCAGTGCTGATCGGCACGGCCGTCGTTGGCGCCACTACGATGATTTTCTCGATCGTCGTGCTTCTAACCGATGGGCTTACCAAGAACGTGGAGAAGCTCAGTATTTTGCATGCACCCTTCCTGCTGGGCCTAGTCTCGGGCGGCGGCATCATCTTCTGGTTCACCGGCGCATCCACGCAAGCGGTGGTCGCCGGCGCCTATCAAGCGGTGGAGTTCATCAAGAAAAATATGAAGCTCGACAACGCGGAGGCGGCGTCCATCGAAGATAGCAAGAAGGTGGTCGAAATCTGCACACGCTACGCGCAGCGCGGCATGATCAACATCTTCATGACCGTCTTCTGCGCCACGCTCTGCTTCGCGTGCATGGATCCGTTCCTGTTCATCGGCTATCTGATCTCGCTCGCGCTGTTCGGGCTATTCCAGGCGTTGTTCTTGGCGAATGCCGGCGGCGCCTGGGACAACGCCAAAAAGATCGTGGAGGTCGAGCTGAAAGAGCGCGGCACCGACCTCCACAACGCGGCCATCGTCGGGGACACCGTCGGGGATCCATTCAAGGACACGTCGTCCGTCGCCATGAACCCGATCATCAAGTTCACCACGTTGTTCGGCTTGCTCGCCGTCGAGCTCGCCATTCAACTCGAACGCCAGACCAGCGCCATCCTGTCCGTCCTTTTTGGACTGGGTATGCTGTTCTTCGTCTGGCGTTCGTTTTACGGGATGCGCATCAATACGAGCCCGGAGAGCGCCAGCGCAAACGCCCCCGCCGAGGTGCCCTCGCTCTGAGCCCGGCGAGCTGATCCAGGAAGCCGGCGCCGCCGCACGCGGGGGTCACGCCCCGGCGCGCTTGGCCGCCGCGTGCCGGCCAATTTTTTTCAGGATCACGTAATCCAGCTCCGGCCGCCTGATCAGCGGCCGATAGCGCCCGCGAACATAACGCGTCCAGTAGGAGCGCCCCGTTGGGTTGGTATGAACCTCCACCAGGATATCGGCTAGCCGCTCAGGGTCACCAAACGTTTCCCGAGCAATCTGCCGAGCGTACTCACCCGGAAAAAATCCCCACAGGATCCAGTTGCTGAATGTACGCGGTTTGAGCCGCGTCGACATGTAGCCCGCCGAAAAGTCGTCGAAAATCGTCACGCTCTTGGCCCAAGGCTGCGTGCGCTCCACGGTCCTCAAATCTCTGTCGATCGACTCCAGGAAAACGGCAAGCTTGCGGCTCGTCTTGGCGCCGCGCATGGGGCCGGAGCGCACCCGCGTGTCGAGTTTGGCAATCTGGCTTTCTTCCCCGTACGCGCCCGCATACAAGGCGCGAACTTGAATCGCTAGTAGGGAGAGAAAGAACGACGCAAAGACGACCCGGTACGGCACGCGGAGCTCCGGTGAGCGCTCGCTCAAAGTATCTAGATACGCGGCAAAGCTGACCACCCCGGCCAGCGTCACGCCCAGAGCCCCCAAGTAAGCCGCATAGAACTGATTGGAGCTCGTGTAGGTCAGGGTGACCATGGAGATGAACGACGGGAGCCAGATCAGAACCAACACGAAGCGGGCGTACTTCCAGGTTCGATTGAGCGCGATGCATAATGGGGCGAGCACCGGCGACGCCGTCATGCAGATCGCTCCCGCGGACGGCAAGAAAATTTTGAGGCCCTGCGCGTAGCAAAACGCGAAGGCAAACGCGGCGCCCACTGCCACCGCGCACAGCCACACCGTGCGCTTCAAGAAGAGGCACGCAAAAGGCAAGGCAACGAACAAGGCTACGTAGGCGAAAACGATCCAATGCCAAGCATGAACAATCATTCCGAAAACGTTGAGCCTCTGAAGCACGCCTTGGGTCCCGTAGCCCATGCCCCTCGAAAACTCGAGCAGGCGTGCAATGTCCGATTGCCCGACTCGGATCGCTAAGGTAAGCGCGGCCAACAACGCTAGGATCGCTCCCGCTCCGAGCCCGAACAAGCCGTTGACGAACGTCTCACGCGGGGTTTCCCGGTACATGAAGAGCACGACAATCAGCATGTATAAGGCGACGACCGGAGCTAGCCCTGGATAGCCAAACATCGCCAACAGCAGAAACAGGCTTGCGCCGAACAGGGCCCAACCCGGTCGAGGCTCGAGGAGCGCGCGCGCCGCAAAGACGGTGCCGCAAAAAAAACCGAAGGCGCCGCAGGTGTTGTAGCTGAGCGCAAAAATGTTGAAGTAGGAAAAGCTCGTGACCAGCGCCGCTACGCAGAACGCGGCGCTCATGCTCGCTATGCGCCGAACGAGAAGCATCGCCGCAACCGAGCAACCCAGCACGCAAATGAAGTAAAGATAGCGGTTGAACAGCACGAGCCCGTCCCCCGAGCCGTTGATGGCCAGATAAGCCTTGTAGAAAGGCATCAACAGAATGCCGGCGTTTTGAAAGACCCCTAACTCATCGACATACGGCTTGTTGCCAATGGCAAACGCATAGGGCATGGCATTGTAATAGGACTCGTCTCCGTAGCTCGTCCCATACGGCAATCGATAGAACAGAAGCGCGCTCGTAATCGCCCAGGCCAGCGCGGCGCCTACAGATTTTCTGGCCAGGAAGGTCCGCCATCCACCGCTCGACATGCTGGCCGTTGGAGCAGGGAAAGAACGAGAACGCAAGCGCACTCGCGTTCCAGTCAGTGCCTTAGAACGAGCAAGGAAAACGGCGGCATCGCTGCCTTGGGGCCGGCGATTTGCAGCGGCTCTGCGGGCATGTAATCTCCCGCCGGCATGTACTTTCAGGACATCATCTTGACGTTGCAGCGCTTTTGGGCCGAGCGCGGCTGCCTCATCGTTCAGCCATACAATTCAGAGGTCGGCGCGGGCACCTACAACCCAGCCACGTTCTTGCGTGCGCTCGGCCCCGAGCCATGGAACGCGGCCTATGTGGAGCCGTCGCGGCGGCCCACGGACGGGCGCTATGGCGACAATCCGAATCGACTCCAGCAGTTCGATCAGTTTCAGGTGATTTTAAAGCCGAGCCCGATCAACATTCAGGATTTGTATTTGGAGTCTTTGGCGGCCATTGGCACGAAGCCCCTCGACCACGACGTGCGATTCATCGAGGACGACTGGGAGAGCCCGACGTTGGGCGCCTGGGGCCTGGGTTGGCAGGTATGGTTGGACGGACTCGAAATCAGCCAGTTCACTTACTTTCAGCAAGCCGGCGGTTTCGACTGCAAGCCCGTGAGCGGCGAGCTGACCTACGGTCTTGGTCGCATCGCCATGTACTTGCAGGACGTCGATACGATGTACGATCTCGAGTACAACGCACACGTTTCATTCGGGGAGCTGTACAAACGCGCCGAGTGGGAATGGTCGACGTACAATTTCGAAGAGGCCGATGCTGCCGCTCACTTCGCGGCCTTCGACAAGAACGAAGCCGAGGCCAAGCGCCTGCTCGATCGCGATACCGATCCGTTGAAGAAGCTGGTGTTGCCCTCCTACGACTTCATCGTGAAAGCGGCGCACGCTTTCAACGTGCTGGACGCCCGCGGGGCCATCAGCGTGACCGAGCGCCAGCGCTACATCCTGCGCGTGCGCACCCTGGCGCGCAGCGTCGCCGAGGCGTACTTGGCGCAGCGCGAAGCGCTCGGCTTTCCGCTGCTCGCGCGGGCGAGCAAAGCCGCTGAGTAGCCGTCAGCTCAGACCCAGCTCTTCGCGCAACGCTTCGCCCAAGATTTCGAATTCGCGCTCCGAGTTGTAGACCTGCGCCGCGATGCGCACGAAGCCCGACGGATATCCCGGAAGTGGGACGATCGGGACCTCGATACCGCGCGCAATGAGGGCACCATAGAGCGCGTCTGGTGTCGGCGCTTTCGGGGGTTGCGCTGGGAACAGCGCAACCGCAAGGGAACCGAGCAGTGCGTCGGGAGCGGGCGGCGCGGTGCCCAGAGCTCTGCACAAGATGTCGCGGCCTCGCAAGGCGAGCGCCTTGTTGTGCGCGTACAGTGCGGGCAAGCCGCCAGCGAAGAGCCCGCTCAGGAATGACAACGCAACGGGGATGCTCAAAATCGCGCTCGCGTCGAGCGTGCCTGGCCAGTCGAACTCCATCAGGAAACGCGAGCGATCCGTGCGCGGCGCGGCCCAACCGTGGCTGATAATCAACGGATGAATGAGCGCTTGGTGGTCGCGACGCACCCACAGGAATGCGGCACCTTTGGGCGCGCAGCCCCACTTATGCAAGTTTCCCGTGTAGTACGCCGCACCCAGGCGATCGAGCTCTAGGGCCAGCATGCCCGGGCCGTGTGCGCCGTCGACCAAGGTGTCGATGCCGCGTTCGTCCAGCGTAGCGACCAGGCGTTCGAGCGGCATGATGAGGCCACTCGGGCTGGTCACGTGATCGAGCAGCACGAGCTTGGTGCGGGGCGTGACTTGGCTCAGGATGGCCCGCTCGAGCTGTTCACCGGATTGAGTTGGGAATGGGATTTTTGCTATTCGCACCTCTAGCCTGCGGCGCGCGGCCCAATATTGCACCGCGTTGCGGCACGCTGGATACGTGTGGTCATTGATGACGATCTCGGCGCCGGGCTCGAATTCGAGCGCTGTCAGCACGGTATTCACGCCCGCGGTGGCGTTGGGAACGAAGCCCAGATCATCGGGCTGGGCGCCGACGAATGGCGCCAAAACCGCGCGCGTTTCATCCAACGAACGCTCCAGCTCGCGCATGAAGAAGTGCACGGGGTTGCGCTCCAGCCGCTCGCGATATTCACGCTGCGCTGCTTGCACCACGCGCGGACAGGCACCGAACGCGCCGTGGTTCAGGTAGATGACCTCCGGGTCGAGGCTGAAGTGCTGCGCGAATGCGTTGCGCGCCGGCCTCACGGATATTGCCCTGGCTCGAACAGATCGGACAGCTCATTGGCGGCTATCACGCTCGGCAGCGGCGGGAGACCCAAGATCCGCTCCACGGATTTGAGCTGGGAGCTGTGATCGTAGCGTTCCGTGCCCGTATAGTGCCGCTTGACCATCGAACCGATGGCGATGAACGGCAACTTCGGAGTCGACCCCCCCTCGTCGAACGTCAAGAAAATGACTGACGCGTGCTTGTCCGCATACGCAATCAAGCGCGGCAGCTCGGAGTTGAGCCAGCGATCACCAGTTCGAACTGGATTTTCTTCGGGACATCCGCGCTCTGAATGCATGTCGTGGCATTCGTCCGGCGTGATGAACACGTAGCTTGGCAACTCTCCGGACAAGTCGCCTTCGAGCGCAGAATAAGGCTTGTGGTGGGCGGCGCAGTAGGCGGCATCCTTCGAAGGTGGGTCGCCCGAGACATCGCGAAAGAAAACGAACGGATTGTGCTTGGGCACGTAAAAGCCCGCGCGCTGAATGGGGCAGGCGCCCGACTGCCCGTTCATGCCTTCCTGATACGACCGCCAATCGAGGCCATTTTTGGCGTTTTTGATTTGTGTCACGAGATGCTTCGTGCTGCCCGTACTCACGGATGAAGACGGCGGCGAATCGTCGTCGAACAGCGCGTCCGAAAAATGATGCGTGCCCGCCTCCATCCAGACGTAGTGGCCCTCGCTCGGGATTTCGAGCGGCAACTCGTCGTCGAAGTTCTCCGCGTGCGCATACTTCTCGACGAGCGTGTGAATGTAGGGGGCGTTCTCCGTGTCCCGATAAATCTCTTCGGCGTCGTGATTCTCCATGGCGATCACGATCACGTGCTTGATCTTCGACGGCACCGCCGGCGCCGGCGGGGAGGCAGACGTATCAGCCAAAAAGGTGGCTGGCTCGGCGATACTCGTGCGAAGGGGTGCAGAAGCGGCGGCGGGCGTCACTTTCTCGATGGGAAGCGGCTCCGGCGCTCGGTTGCAACTCAAACTGAGGAGGGTGAAAAAAACCCAATGCGATGCCTTTGTTCCAGCCATGAGCTCTCCTAAGCGCTGAGCGCAAGCTCCAGAATCGAGCTAAGCTCGTGCGTTCCAAGCGCGACCAGGTTGGTCTTCAAGCTGCCACTCGGGCTGGCGATGACCCGCCCTAAGTCGATGCAGGCATAGGAAGAAAGTGCCGGCAGCTCCAGTGCAACGCGCAGCTCCGATAGCTCGCGAGCGGTATTCTTCACGGTTGCATACGGGCCTGACAGCAAGCGGGCCAGCTCGAGCAGACGCCGGCCCGCCGCCGGATCGCGCGCCGACGCCGCCTCGTTCACCAAGAGCGTCGCGGGAAGCAGGCAGGCGAGCCCGGCGCCGTGCGGGATATTCGGATACAAGCCGCCGAGCGGAGCGATCAGCCCATGGGCTGCGCCAAGGCCCGCGTTCGCCAAACAGATGCCGCCGAGCGTCGCCGCAATCGCGAGATCAGTTGCGTCTGACTCGCCCGCGTCGCCCTCGGCCAGGGCGCGCAAGGCACGCACGGCGCGCGGGATGCCATCGCGTGCGAGCGCGTCCGTGACCAGCGATGCATTGCGCGAGCAGAATGCTTCGCACAAGTGTGTCAGGGCGTCGAAGCCCGAACCGGCGCGCACGTTTTTCGGCGCTTTTGCGGAAAGCGTGGGGTCGATGAACGCGGCGCGCGGAAACAGACGCTCGGAGCGCATGCTGCGCTTGACCTGGAGATCCGTAACCTGCAAGACGGCGTTCTTGGTCACCTCCGAGCCCGTACCCGCGGTCGTCGGAACGCACACGACGGGCAAGGGCGCGGCCGTGAACGGCAGCGGGGGGTTCGACAATCCTTCCAAATAATCGCGCGCAGACCCGGGATTAGTTGCCAGCGCGGCCGCCGCTTTTGCCACGTCGAGCGCGCTCCCCCCTCCAATGCCGAGCACCGCTTCGGCACCAAAGGAGCGCGCACGAGCCGCTGCGCGGTCTGCGAGCTCGATGTCAGGCTCGCGCGGCACCGCGAACGGGTCGAACACGAGCTCCAAGCGTCGCGCTTCGCTCGCTAATACGCTTTCCAAGCCGAGACGCGAAAGCGATGAGGCGCCGGTTACGAGCAAGACCCTGTGCCCGAAGCTCCGGACCTCCGCGCAGGCTCGTGACCAAAGGCCGGCGCCAAGCACAACGCGCGTTTGGTGTAAAAATTCGAACCCACTCGGCGCGCCCTGGTTCATTGCCAAGGCTCTGGGAAAATACTCTCGTATTTTTGCGCCGCACGCGGCTCGGCCATCATCGGCGCGACTGTCTCGCGCCACTTCAGATAGTGCGCTGTTTGCTGATGTGCGCTGAATCCGCCTTCACCTTGGTACACCTCGTAAATGACGAAGCAATTTTGATCGTCTCCCCTGCGCAATACGTCGAACCGCACGTTCTGCGGCTCCTGGCGCGTGCCCAGAGCATTGGCACGTGTCGCCTCCAGGAAAGCCGCTATCGCGTCGGGCTTCACGTTCACGTCTACGATTACGACGTACATCGGCCGAGCGTAGCGCTAGCCCACCCTTGGATCGAGCCTGCGGCGCGCCGGCGCGTAAAAACACCGTCTCGCCACGAGCACTGCCGCGCTCCGGTCACGACTTCGGTTCGAGTTCATGTGCAATGAGAACGGCGGGCAGAAACCCTGAACGGCAAATGACGGAGCTCCAAGGCATCGAAAGCGGGGACGTTATGGCTTGCGCGGCTTGCTCGGGGTCCGACTCGAAGGCGTAACCGATTTTATGGCTGGGCGTGTGGGCGCCTTGGAAAGGCTCGCCGCGACCGTCTGCGAGGTTTTTGCTAACTTCCCGCTTGGCGGTTTCGTCGCCGGCGGCTCGCGTGCTTTCGATGGGCTGACCGCCGCCGAGCGCGCGCTCTTCGGTTTGGGGGCAGCGATGGAAGCGCGAATGAGGGAAAGGTCTGCCATCTCGCGGCCACTCAATAGCGAAAGCAATGCTTCGGCAAACATTGGCCCGAGCACTTCGTGCTTGAAATAGGCGTGCACGGAGTGCCAGCTCTGAGCGCGGACGCGCACGCTCCATTCCCCGATGCTCGCGGGGTCGTAGTCCATACGCCGCAAGCGCAGGTACCCGAAGTCTGCGGTAGCCACGAGCGGCGGGGATTTTTCTGACTCGTCGAGGTCCCCGCCCACCAGTGCCACGTTGCGCGTCGCCAGTGCCGCGTAGACCTCGTCCACGAACCACGACGGATGGCGGAACTCCAGCGCTACCCGGCGACCTTCGGGTAAGACGGCCAAGAAAGCGTCCAGCACGCCGCTGTCTTTCTTCAAAAAGGGCGGCAGTTGAAAGAGAACTGGCCCCCGTTTTTCGCCCAGCACGTCCACGACACTGAACAGGTGCGCGACGTCTGCGCCGACGTCCACGAGCTTCTTCTGGTGCGTGATCCGGCGCGTCGCCTTCACGGCGAAGAGAAATGACTCTGGCGCGCCGTCGCGCCAGCCGGCCATCGTCTCCGGCTTTGGCAGTTGGTAGAAGCTGTTGTTGATCTCCACCGACGGTAAGCGTTCGGAATAGAAGCCGAGCATCTGCGCGTCCGGTAAGCCTGCCGGATAAAAACGCCCCTTCCATGCGGCGAAACTGAAGCCACTCGTCCCGGCGAAGATTTTCATTCACAGCTCCTGCTTCACAGAGTAGCTGAATGCGGTTCCAGTGAGGCGCTAATGAGGCGCCTGAGTAACGTGAGGTTGGACTTGCGTCAGCCTTAAAGCGGCTCTTTAGCGCGAGTCCGGCGGGGCGGCCGAACCGACGTGTCCGTCGCACGTCGTCTGTTGCCCGCCCACTGTTGCCCGCCCACACGAGGGCGCTCCTATCCAAGTCGCGGGCTGGACGCAGGCGGTCGTTTGATGCGACGCTACACGTACACTAGGCGGTGCTCGAAATTGCTTTTCGGATCGCAGGAGACCAGGGCTTTAAGTGAGTGAAACGGTGAGTACCGGCCTCGAATCCGGACTAGTCATCAACTCGCGGTTTCGCATCGAGGGACGTGCGAGCGCCGACGGCGAGGCCGCCTATTACGTGGCGACGGACACTGATCGTGGACAACCAGTGCTCGTCCTCGAGGTCAGCGCCGCCACCGCCAAACTGCTCGGTAAAGCCAAGGACCTCGGCCATACCCACCTCGCAAACGTGCTCGCCGTCGTCGAGCTCGACGATAAGCACCTGATTGTGGCCGAGGCCGTGGGCGGTGAGACGCTAACGCAGCGTCTGTCGAAAATTGGCCACAAGGCGCCAGTAGACGCCGTGCGCTCCGCATTGCGCGTCGCGGATGCCCTATCGACACTGCATGAGGCCGGCGGTGCTCATGGTTCGATCCATCCGGCGAACGTCGTGGTCGGCCCGGAAGGCCGAGACGGACCGGTGCTCGTCGTCGCACCGGTGCCGGCCGGCGACGTCGCGTTCCGACAGCCGGAGTGGGACCTTGGGGATGGCCCTTCGGAGCCCGACGACAGTTGGGCAGCCGCCGCCCTGCTCCACCTGATGTTAGTCGGAAGAGCTCCGCCACGCGTTGGGTACGACTCCGAGAGGGGCCTTGCGGACGCGGGCATTACGGACGCGGCCTTGCAGGTCGCGCTGTTTCACGCCCTGGCTCGCGATCTCGGCGCTCGCAGCCATGACCTGCGACCGCTGAAGCGTGAGCTCGCGCGCTGGTTCGTCGAGCACGCCGGTGACGAGCCCACCGTACCCGGTCCACATTCGACACAGCCGCCGCCTTTCCCGTCGACGGTGAAGCCAAGCCAGCTGCCCCGCGATTCACGTGAACCTCGCTCGTCGCAGCTTCCGCGCATCTCGCAACTGCCTCGCGAGGATCCCAAGAAAAAGCCATCCAAGATATTGATGCTGGCGTCATTCGGAGCGGCCGTCGGCTTGATCGGCGGCTGGGTGTTTTCACGCTTGCACCCCCGGTCCAACGTGCACGTCGTAGAGGTGGAAACGCCCGCTCCAGCCGAGGCCGCCAAGAAGGCATTCGACCTTTTGGAGGTGCCCGTAAACGGCCAGAGCCAAACGGAAAGCACGGACAAGGCTGGCTCCTGCGTATCCGGGTACTTACCGAAGGGGACTTTCGAAAAGCCACCTGACATGAGCTGGGTGTGCGACGAGAGCGACCCGCGGACCGGCGCCGAGAAGCTGCGCGTCGCCGTGATCAATGGCGGAAAGGGGAATGCCACCGAAGCGGTCAAAATCTTCGCGCGCATCGGCTGGTACGATATGGCCGCATTCGCCGTCGTCCGCGCAGGCTGTTGCGAAGGTCCTAAGCCGTTGAGCTTGCCTCCCCCGAGCGCAGGCTGTACGGCGATGGATCAGGCGCTGGCGGAGATCGCAAGCTCGGTCGTGGCCTCTCGCAGCTACGATGAGCCACTGAAGACATACACCGCGGCAATCCACTGCGAGCTGAATGCTGGCCGGGGCGCGTTGCTACGGCACACGACACGCCCAGTAGGCGGCGAGGACACCGCCTTCGGCGAGCTCGTGCACGCGGTCCAACCGTAAAGCGAGCGAGCCCGCGGAGCCGTGAGCGCATGGTCGAGGCGTTGATCCTCGCGCTGAGCTTCGTGCTGAATACGACGCTGCCGCTTTTGGTCGTGCGCTACGATCTGAAGCGCCTGCCCGAAGCGCAGCTCGCGCGCGCGTGGCCCGAGGCCAGCTTTTTATCGGCAGTGTTCGCCTTCGGGCCGCTGTCACTGCCAGTGCACTTCGGCAAAACGCGGCGCTCATGGGGCGGACTCGGCCTCGGGCTCGTCTGGTGTGCAATTGCCCTCTTGGCCGAGGCGCTGATCGTGGCGGGATTGAGCGAAATCTTGGGCGTTAGCTGACGAAGCGCGGAATAACCGTGGTTTCGCAATTGTCTCCCGCGCGCTGGCCGCGTTAGAAGCGGTGACTCGAATCGAGGAGAATCATGCAGGACGTACGCGCACTCAACGAGCTCGTGGCCAAGGAAAGCGCCTTCGTGGACGACCTTTTGGCCGAAATCGGCAAGGTCATCGTCGGTCAGTCCTACATGATCGAGCGCATCCTGATCGGTCTTTTAACCGGCGGTCACGTGCTTTTGGAAGGTGTGCCCGGGCTCGCCAAAACGCTCACCGTGCGCACGATCTGTGCGGCCATCCATGCCAAGTTCGCGCGCGTGCAATTCACGCCCGATCTGTTGCCGGCAGATCTGATCGGCACGGTGATTTACGACCAAAAAACTGGGGAGTTCAGCTCGAAGCTCGGTCCCATCTTTGCAAACCTAGTGCTCGCCGACGAGATCAATCGCGCGCCCGCCAAAGTGCAAAGCGCCCTGCTCGAAGCGATGCAAGAACGGCAGGTGACGATCGGCGACAAGAGCTATCCGCTACCCGACCCATTCATCGTCATGGCGACGCAAAACCCGATCGAACAGGAAGGGACTTACCCCCTCCCCGAAGCGCAGATCGACCGCTTCATGCTGATGGTCAAAGTCGGCTACCCCACGCGCGAGGAAGAGCGCTTGGTGATGGATCGCATGACCAGCGTGGTGCACAGTAGCGCCGCCTCCAAGACATCGCCCGAGCAGCTCCTCGAGGCTCGAAAAGTCGTGCGCGACGTGTATATGGACGACCGCGTGAAAGACTACATCGTGGACGTAGTGTTCGCGACGCGGGAGCCTCAGAAAAAGGGGATGAAAGACTTGGCTCCGCTGATCGAGTACGGCGCCAGCCCGCGCGCCAGCATCGCTCTCAACTTGGCCGCGCGCGCGCACGCTTTTTTGCGACACCGCGGTTATGTCACGCCGGAAGACGTAAAGGCGATCGGCCCCGACGTACTTCGACACCGCGTCGTTTTGAGCTACGAAGCGGAAGCGGAAGAGGTGACCTCGGAAGACATCGTGCGGCGCGTGTTCGAGGTCGTCGAGGTTCCCTGAGGAGTTCGATCGTACTCGTGTGTCAATGTGCTGAGGTGACGCCGTGATCCCGAAGGAACTGCTGAAAGCGCTCCGTAAAATCGAGATCACCACCAACCGGCTGGCGACCGAGCAGCTGGCGGGCAGCTACACGTCCGTGTTCAAAGGCCAAGGCTTGGCGTTCCGGGAGGTGCGCGAGTATCAACCCGGGGACGACATCCGCACCATCGACTGGAACGTGAGCGCTCGGATGGACTCCACGCACGTCAAAGTGTTCGTGGAAGAGCGTGAGATGACCATGATGTTGGTCGTGGACCTCTCGGCGAGTCAACGCTTCGGGACGAGCACCTCCAGCAAGGCTCGACTCGCGGCCGAGGTGGCGGCCCTATGCGCATTCAGCGCCATCAAGCACAATGACCGAGTGGGTCTGATCCTGAGCACGGATCAGATCGAAAAGCTGGTGCCCGCGAAAAAAGGCCAAAAGCACGTAATGCGCGTGGTGCGCGAAATCCTCGGGCGCTCCCCAGAGAGGACGGGCACGGATCTGCGCGTTGCGCTCGAGACCCTGGTGTCGCTGGCGCGCCGTCGCAGCGTCGCCTTCTTGCTGAGTGATTTTTTCACCAGCGGCTACGATCGGGCGTTATCGCTGGCCGCGGCGCGCCATGATGTCATTCCAGTCATGCTCGTCGATCCGCGAGACGAAGAGCTGCCGAACGTCGGGCTCAGCAGTTTCGAGGATTTCGAGACGGGGGAGAGTGTGATCGTCGACACCAGCAGCGCCGCGGTCCGCGCACATTATGCCAAGCAGATGCGCGCGCTGCGTGCCGATCAAGTGCGCTTGTTCACCAAGCTTGGTTTGGACTATTGCCTCGTGCGCACGGATCAACCGTACATCAAGCCACTCCGCGACCTGTTCGCGCGCCGCGCTCGTCGGGCCCGTCGATGAACCGTCGACTCACGGCTTACCTTCGAGCGCTGTCCCTCGCCGCGCTGCCGATCGCCGCGCGCGTCCATGCTGCATCGGTACCGGGGGGGGCGACCGCTGCACCCAGCGCAGCTCCAATCGCCGCCACTAGCGCAAGCGCGGTCGATAACGCCAACGCCGAACATTGCGTCGAGCGCATTCCGGCAGGCAAGGAGCGGCCCACGTTCACCGAAAAAATCGGGGCTCGCGCGCTTAGCGGGCACGCGCTTACCCTGGAGATCGTGGTCGAGCATGGCAAGGGCGAGACGGTGCTGCCGACTGGCTTCCACCTGCTCGGCGACAGCGCGGGGGCCAAGGCCTTGGAACGCGAGGGCTTCGTGCTCCCCGACGCAGAGGGCGCCGCGGGCCCGCAGCTCACGCGCACGGAGCAGGGTGAGCGCGCCACGACCCGCGTGCGGATCTCGGTCGTGCCCTTGCCGCCCAAGCCGGGTCGCCACGAGCTGATTCTGCCGCCGTTGCCGATTGCGCTGTCGCGCGCCAGCGGTGAGCTTCTAACCGTTTGCACGGCGCCCCACGTCGTAACGGTCGAAGATCCGATCGCGAACCTGCCGAACCCCGCTCCGCGCGGCAACCCCGCGGCACGTCGGCAGCTGGAGATTTGGACGGCGGCCAAGCACGCCGCGTCGATCGCGTTGATCGCGTTGGTAGTCGGAGCGCTGGCGGCGCTCGTGATCAGCCGCTGGTTACGGCGTCCCAAGAAGCTGCCGCCACTGCCCCCACCGAGGCCACCTTGGGAGGTCGCCCTCGAGGCCTTGCACGACATCCGGCACGCTGGGCTGACGCGTGAGGGTCGCTTTGCAGAGGTATTCGATCGCGTCTCGGACGTGCTGCGCCGGTACCTGGGCGACCGCTATGGATACGATGGCCTCGAGAGCACCACGCGTGAAGCGCTGGGGTCTCTGCGGAGCGTGACTCCCGGAATCGAGGACCTGAAAGGGATCGAGACCTTCATGCGCGACGCCGATCTGGTGAAGTTTGCCCGACTTACACCCAGTGAAGGCGAGTGTCTCGACCTCCTGTCACGCGCCGAACAGATCGTGACACGCACCATTCTGGTCGCGCCCATTGCAACGCCCTTGATGACCGACGATAGGTCCGCCGAGGAGCTCGAGGAAGCTGCTGAGCCCAGCGCTCCAACCGATGCGGGAGGGAAGCCATGAGCGAGTTGTCGGCGCAAACCGGCACGCCCGCGAGCGACGGCTCGGGGACCGCTAGCCAAGGCAAGGCCAAGCCCAGCGCGCCGCGCTTCGACCTGCGGGCTTCGGCGGCCAAGCTCAGGCGCGCCCTGCGCGCCGGCTTGCTCGCGTCATTCACGGCGCTGGCCCTGGTGACTGGGCTCGTCTATCCAGCCTTCAGCCGCGGCGATGAGCTGCTCCACGCTCATTGGCAAGCACCCTGGTTTCTCCTGGGCTTGCTGCTGGTGCCGCTGATCTTTTACCGCGCCACGCTCGGTGAGGATCGACGCATGCCGCGGCTCAAGTTGGGCACGCTATCCGGGCTCGCCGTAGGTCCCTCGGGCGTGCGCGTCTGGCTGCGTGACTTGCCAGGCGTGCTGCGTGCGGTCGGTTTCGGGCTGTGCGTGCTCGCGCTGGCCCGCCCGGTCAACACGCTGAGGCCGCAGACCGCGGATGAAGAAGGCATCGACATCATAGTCGTGCTGGATCTTTCCGGTTCGATGAATGCCGCGATGGCCAATCTGCCGACGGACCTCCAAAGTTACGTGCAACCCAAGCCGCGCGGGGTGCGGCCCACCCGCATCGACGCCGCCAAAGCAGTGATTCGCGATTTCATCGCGCGCCGGAAAACGGACCGTATCGGCATCGTGGTATTCGGCGCAAGCGCCTTCGTGCTATCGCCGCCCACGCTCGACTATCACCTGCTCGATGAGCTCGTGAGCAAGATGGAGCTGAATGTCATCGATTCGAGCGCGACCGCCATCGGCGATGCCGTGGGGGTGGCCGCAGCCCGCCTGCGGCGCAGTCACGCGCGCAGCAAAGCGATCATCCTGCTGACCGATGGCGACGCCAAGGGCGGCAAGATATCCCCGGAATATTCGGCGCATTTAGCCAATTCGGTCAACGCACGGCTGTACACCATCCAGATCGGTCAGGGCGAAGCCGCCGAAGTTCAAGACGGTTTCGATCTGTTCGGGCAGCCGCGCTATGTCTCGGCTCCGTTCCCAGTGAACCCGAAGCTCCTGAAAGAGCTAGCGGCGAAGACCGGTGGCTCCACGTACGTCGCGGCCGATGCCCAGGCCCTGCAGGCAAGCTTTCACGACGTGTTGGACAAGCTCGAGAAAACCAAGTTCGAAGCCAACATCGCCAACTACGAAGACTTGTTCGCATTCCTGCTACTACCAGGAGTGCTGCTGCTGGCCTGCGACGCCGCGTTGCGAGCTCTCGTTTTGCGGAGGTTTCCGTGAAATTTGCCGTGCCCACGTGGCTGTTCGGCAGCGGCTTGGCGTTGCTGGTCGCCATTGCTTTGATCGTGGGCGGGGTGATGCTCACCCGCAGCCTGAAGCGCTTCGGCGACGAGGCCCTGGTACGCGGCCTCTTGACCGCAAACCCGACCGGGCGCCGTGCGCTCAAGGGCGTGCTGGTCGTGATCGCCGTCGCGCTCGCCTTCGTTGCCTTGGCCCAACCCCAATACGGGCGCGGCACGCGGCTGATCCCCGCCACCAACTTGGACGTAGTGGTCGTGCTCGATTACTCGAAGAGTATGTACGCGAAGGACATCGCTCCTTCGCGTATATTACGCGCCAAATCCGAGGTCGGGCGGTTGATCCAGGATCTTCCCGGCGCGCGCTTCGCCGCCGTGGCCTTTGCCGGTGAGCCGATCGAGTTTCCGCTGACGAGTGACGGCGCGGCCATTGCGCAGTTCTTCCGTCAGCTGTCCCCGAGCGACATGCCCGTCGGTGGCACCGCAATCGCGCGCGCCCTGGAAGCCGGGCGGGAGCTCCTCGACCGCGATCCAAAGTCCAAGTCTCACCGCCGCGTCATGTTGCTGGTCACGGACGGCGAAGACCTGGAGGGCGACCCGGTCGCCATCGCCGAAACGGCCAAGCAAGCCGACATCACCATCGACGTCGTGCAGATCGGCGGCCGCACGCCGGAGCCGATCCCGGAAGTGAACGAGTCCGGCGAAACGCACGGCTACCGCATGGACGACCAGGGCAAGCCGCTCACCACATCGCTGTCCGCCGAGGGCGAAGAGCAGTTGTCGAAGATCGCCAGCGTCACCGGCGGCGTGATCGTGCAAAGCGCGCACGGCGACACGGGCGTCACCGAGATCTCGCGCCGCCTGGGGCGTCTGGTCACGGAAGAGCTCTCGGAAAAAGTCGAGACTGTGTACGCAGACGTGTACATGTATCCGCTCGGGCTCGCCCTACTCTTGCTGTTCGTCGAGACGTTCGTGAACGAAGCCAAGCGCCGCACACGCCCGAGCGCCGTTCCGCCCCCCGCGAAGAAACGAAAAGTTGCTAAAAAACGGCTCAAAAGCGCGGCCGTGGCCAGCATGACCGGCCTGCTCTTGCCGATGATCTTGGTCATCGCGTGCGGGAAGTCGACGGACGCCCTGTTCGAGCGGCATGCGCCCAGCGTCGATCGGGCGATCAAGGACTACGATGCGGGTGATTCTGGTAGCGCAGTCTCGCTGCTCGAAAGTTACCTAGCGACCGGTAAATGTGAAAACGGGGAGATCGGCGTTCCGGACCCGGTACGCGAGCGGCCGAACGCGAGCTTTGACCTCGGCTTGGGTTTGTTCAAGCTCGCCGAACGCTTCGGCCGTCGCTTTGGTGAAGAAGAGCCGGTTGGCGACGGCGGGCCGAGCCCTCAACAAGACGCGGAGATGGGCCAACGCAACCAGGGCGTGGAGTGCGCGCTCCGCGTATTGCGTTCGATCGCCGGCGATGCGACGACGGCGGTCGAGTTCCGCGCGCGCGCCCACTACCTGGCCGGCAATCTCGAGTTCTTGCGGCGCGACTACAAGGCCGCGGTCAAAGAATACGAATCCGCGTTGCGGCTTAGCCCAGGCCAGCCGGCAGACGCAGGCGACAGTTTGGGGACCGACGCGGCGTTCAACCGCGCTATCGCCCTCCGCCGGATCGAAGACAAGGAGAACAAAGATCGCGACGCCGCGCCTCCCGACGGTGGACAGCCAGACTCCGGCGACCCGGATGCCGGCCCCCCCGACGCGGGCAAAGATCAGGACAAGGACGGCGGAAAAAAAGACGACAAAAAGGAGGACGACAAAAAGGACAAGGACAAGCAGAAGGACGCCGGTCCGGACGGCTCCGCGCCCAAGCCACAGGACCAACCGCCGGATGGCGGAAGTGACAAGCCCAAGCCGCAGCCCCAGCCTTCGTCGACCGCGAATCAAGACGACCGCATGCTCGACATGCTGGAGCACGCGCCCACGATCCAAGAGCAGGATGCCAAGAATCGATCGGTTCAAGGCCGTATACGCAACGGTATGGAGGACAAGTGAGGCTCGGGCTCGCAGCCGCTAGTGCGTGCGCGTTGTTTGTGGTCAGCCAACCCGCTCATGCGCTCGAAGTGCAGACTCAAGTCAGCGCACGACGAGTGGGCGTCGGTGAGTCGTTCTATGTCCAGCTCACCGTCACCAACGATGGCCAAAGTGGCAATCGAGTCAGCGACGCGCATCTGCCGCTGCCGCCTGGCATGAGCGCCGCTCAGCCCACGGCCAGCCCGCAGTCGCAGGTCAGCATCATCAACGGGCAGATGTCTCAACGTTCCGGGGTCACGGTGACGTGGACGGTCACGGTCAGCAGGCCAGGCTCATTCCGAGTGGGTCCACCGAGCGTGCTGTTTGCGGGCGAGCACGCGCAGGGGCAATCAATCCCGATTGAAGTCGTCGACGGCGGCACCGGTGGCCCGGCGCCAGGTGCGCGGCGCGGCTTCGACCCGTTCGATTTCTTGGACCCGTTCGGGCGCGGAAGCTCGCCATTTCCACCGGGTTTCAATTTCAAGAGCCCGTTCGACGACGACACGAACGAACAGACGGAACAAGAGCCCGCTTATCCGGAAGAGCTGCGCGTCGACAAGCCACCGGACCCTGCCGCGTTCGTGCGCGCAACGCTCGCGCCAGATCGCGTTTACGTCGGTCAACAGGTCACGCTGAAAGTCTTCGCGTACGGGGGGCGCGGCGCCTTCTCCCTGAGCAACATGAACGAACCGTCGCATGCCGATTTTCTGGCGTTCGATGCTTCCCCGGATCAGTTCAAGGCGTACCTCGTGCCGAGCGGTGGCGTCCGTTACATCGCCGGCAAGCTGCGGGAGCTTCCGCTCTTCCCACTGCACGCGGGAGTCCTGCGCGCCGGGCACATGAAGATGGAATTCGGGGGCCGCGGTTACGCGAACGGCGCCAACCCGGGCCTACTGCGCGAAAGCAACTGGGCGCAGGTCATCGTCAGTGAGCCGCCGCTACAAAACCGTCCGCCTGGTTACAAGATCGGCGACGTCGGCGATTACAAGCTGACGGCTGCCGTGGAACCGCGCGACATCATGGCGGGGGAAGCTATCTCGGTGGTGGCGACGCTGTCGGGCGTGGGCAGTGTTCCGTTCAGTATTCAAACGCCCGAGCACTCCGGCGTGGAGTGGCTCGAGCCCGCCTTGACGGAAAAGGTGGAGCCCAAGGCAGGCGTCGTGCAAGGTTCACGGACCTTTCGCTACGTCGTAAAAATCAATGAGCCGGGCAAGCTCGATTTGGGCGAAGTCACCCTGCCGTACTTCGACCCGAAGCAGCGCGACTACGTGATCGCGCGCGCCGCGCTAGGATCACTCAACGTGCGGGTCAATCCGAACGCGAAGGCCGCCGCCGCGGAGCCGAAGCCCAATGACCGTCTAGCCGATGTTCTCACCAAACCTCGGCTGGCGCTGGGAGCGTATCCGAGGGCGCCGAGCCCGCTCGGTGATCGTCCTCTTTTTTGGTTGGCGCTATTAATCGGACCGCTCGGTGTGGTGACGGCCGGGGTCGTGGTGAGCGGCGTGTCGCATGCCCGAAGGCGGCTCGAAGAGCGTGGCTCGTCGCTGACGACGCAACTGGAGACCGCGCTCCGTGAGGCGCGAGAGCTCGCCAAAACCGACCCCTCTGGCTCGGTCAGCGCCGTCGAGCGCGCGGTGTTCCTCGCAATCGAGCTGAAACTGGGCCTCAAAGCGCGCGCGATCTTGAAGTCCGAGCTCGCCTCGACCCTGACCGCGCGCGGCTTGCGAAGCGAGCGTGCGCTAGCGCTCACGAAGGTCTTACAGGACGTCGATACGCTGCGCTTCGTTGGGTCGGCGAGCGGAGTCGATCCGGTGGAGCTCGCGCTGCGAGCGACGGAGAGCTCCACCCAAATGCGCACGGAAAAGCTGTACGGCGCTGGTTGAGGCACACCCGATGCGGCGTTTCACCTTGCTGTCTATCTTGTGGCTGATGGCGTTTCGACCGCTCGTCGTCCTTGCCGCGGAGAGCGACGCTCGGGAATTTGCCGCGGCCAACGGCGCGCTGCAGCGCGGCGCCTTTACCGAAGCCATCGACATGCTGGAGCTACTCGCCGACCGCGGCTTCGTGCATCCTGACGCAAGCTTCAATCGGGGCGCGGCGTACGTCGGACGTGCGCGCAGCAGCGCGGCCGCTCCGGGTGATCTCGGACGCGCGGCGGCGGCGCTCGCCGAGGTCCTGGTGCTCCGCCCGGACGATGAAGAGGCCGACAAAGCCCTCGCCCGCGTGCGCGCCGAGATCTCGCGCCGGCACGTGCGTGAGGGCGCTGCGCCGGTGATGGCCCGAGCGTCGCTCGGTCGCGCGGTGAGCTCGTTGCTCAGCGAAAATGTTTGGGCGGCCACCGCGCTCGCGGGCAGTTTGCTGCTCGCGTTGGGGCTCGCGTTGCGCCGATTTCTCGCGTTCACTAGCGCGACCTTGGCGGGCGCCATCGCGATCGGAATGGGATCGGTGCTGCTGGTCACGGGCGCCGCGCTGACCGCGAGCGCGCGCCGTCTTCGGCTGACCACGGCCCCAGCGATCATCGTAGCTGACGAAGCACGGCTGTTGGATGAATCTGGAAAGCCTTTGCCGCAACGCTCGGGCAGTGCCGATTCGGTGACTATTCCCGAGGGTGCCAGCGTGTACGTGCTCGAACGTCGGCCCGCCCTCTTCAAAGTCGAGTGGGGTGCGGGCGGGGGCTGGCTAACACCGGGCCAAGTGCGAATCTTGGCCAGCCGATGAGCCTCCGGCGCGCGGCAATAGGCTGGCTTTGGCTCACGGCAACGGGTTGCGCCGCAGCCCATTCCGCTCCCTCGAGCCGATCCCCCGCGCGCATGCCGGCGGCAGTCACGATCCCGATTGATGTTTCACCGAATGCGAGCTCGGTTGGGCCACCGGAGCCGCCCCCCGCGCGGCCCTGCGGCGCGCTCGACTGCCTCGCCTTTCCCACTGCAGAGGCGGCCTTCGCATTCGTGTTGCAACGCGCCCCGCGCGTGCTCGCGGTCGGAGAAGCACATGCGCAAGAGGGCGCGCCCGGCGTGCGCTCCAGCACGCGGCGCTTCGCCGAACAGCTTCTGCCGCTATTGGCCGGTAAGGCCAAGCACATCGTGATCGAGCTGCTGATCGCGAACTGTAAACGAGCCACGGTCGCTGGCATGAACGAAGAGACAGCACCGGTCACCGCGCATCAAGCCAAAGGCAACCAAAACGAATTTCTGACTCTCGGCAAATACGCGCAGCACCTGGGCCTCGAGCCGCAGGCGCTGAGCCCCGACTGTACCGAGTACGATTCGGTGATTGCGGCGGGTGAGGATGGCGTAGCTCGCCTGCTCGGGCTAGTTGCCGACACGACGGCGCAGGCCGTGGACCTGCTGCTGGCGCAGCCCGATGCCGCGGGCGGCGTGATCGTTACGTACGGCGGCGCTCTCCACAACGACCTTTATCCGCGGCCGGGACAAGAGGCCTGGTCTTTCGGGCCAAAGCTCGAGAAGGACAGCGGCGGCCACTACATAGAGCTCGACTTGATCGTGCCCGAGTACGTGAAGGACAGCGAAACCTGGCGAAGCTTGGCTTGGTTCGGCGCCTTCGACCGCGAGCACCTATCGGACGAGGCGCTCTTGTATCGCCCCGCGCCAAACTCCTTCACGCTGATCTTTCCAAAGACGCACGCCGCGCCGACGCCAGGGCTGTAAACGAAGGCGTCGCATGCTGCGTCTCGAAAATACGATTCAGAACTATGCATGGGGCTCGCGGTCGGCGATCGCGAATTTGCTCGGCGGCCCATCGCCCAGTGCGGAGCCGCAGGCCGAGCTGTGGATGGGCGCGCATCCCAAGGCGCCCTCCCTAGTGCTGCCAACGCGCGAGTCGCTCGCTGCGCTGATCGCCCGTGAGCCGGAGGCCACCCTTGGCGGGGCGCTCAGTGAACGCTTCGGACAACGCTTGCCGTTTTTGTTCAAGGTGTTGGCAGCAGAAACGCCGCTCTCTCTGCAGGCGCATCCCAGCCTCGAACAAGCGCGCGCAGGCTTCGACGCCGAACAGATCCGGGGCATACCGCTCGCGGCTCCGGAGCGGAATTACCGCGACCGCAATCACAAGCCCGAACTTTTGTGTGCCCTGACCCCGTTCGAGGCACTGTGTGGGTTTCGAGCCATCCGAGATTCGCTCGATCTATTTCGGACCCTCGCTGCCCCCCACGTGAGTAGCCTGATCGATATCCTCGATCACCTTCCGACCGCGTCCGGGGTCTCACGGCTACTTTCGACACTGCTTAGCTTGCCGGTCGAGCACCGCGCCGAGCTGGCGCGCGAGACCCTCGAGCGCTGCTCGCTCTTGGCGGGGGAAGAAGGCACGTTTCAGCGCGAATTTTCCTGGGCGGCGCGCATTGGCGTGCTCTACCCGGGCGACATCGGGATCGTGAGCGCTCTGCTCCTGAACTTGGTGCAGCTGGCGCCCGGTGAGGCCATCTATCTGCCGGCCGGTAATCTGCACGCTTATCTGAGCGGCATGGGCATGGAAATCATGGCTAACTCGGACAACGTGCTACGCGGCGGATTGACGCCCAAGCACGTGGACGCACCCGAGCTCTTGCGGGTGCTCGACTTTAGTTCGGGCCCGCCCACTGTGCTTCAAGGCGAGCTGCGCGGCAGCGCGCGTGTCTATCAGACGCCCAGCGCAGAGTTCGAGCTACAAAGCTTTCGGATCGCGCCGGGTGAGCAGCCGGCGGTGACCGAGCGCCGCGGCCCCGAGATCTTATTTTGTGAGCGCGGCACGATCAGCATCCAGTGCGGGGCGCAGATGCTCACGCTGGCGCGTGGGCAAAGTATCTTCATCATGAGCGCCGAGCCCAGCTACGCTCTGAGCGGTGAGGGCACGCTATTTCGCGCCAGTGTCGGTCGCGGGTGAAGCATCGTCGTTGTCGGGCACCTGGCAACGCTCGCCCGTGTGCCCAGGCATGCCTTCCGGAATACGACACGGATGCACCTCCACGCGGCGCGCGCGCGGCTTGTACGTCACCTTTCGCTGCTCTTGTTTGACCTTTCCATCGGCAAACGTGAGCGTGCGTTTCACGACCACGGTCCAGCCGATCATGCCGCCCTCGCGCGTCTTCTCCTGACCGGCATCTAGGTTACGGTTGGGGATGAGCTCGACGGGCGGCGGCACGATGTTCTGCCGCCCAGACACTTCCGCGCGTACGTGACGACCGCCGTTGTTGCCATAGACTTTGACGGTAATGGTCGTGTCCGAGTACTGGGTTTTGATCAGCGCCGCCGCATCCGTATCATTCCTGAACACGATGTCCGGGTGCGGGTAGCTGAGGGTCGCGTCGTAACCCATCGGGTAGCGTGTGAACCAATAACTGTGCGGTTGCCGCTCCAGGATGTCGTATCCGCCGTAGAACAGCGCGTTGAACAACGTGGTCGCGAATTGACTCACGCCCCCCCCCACGGTGTCGACCATGTCACCATCCTCGATGCTCGGCGCTAGTCGAAAGCCATTCTTCGTGGTGCGCGGGCCAATGAGCCGGTTGACCGAGAAGGTTTCCCCCGCTCCTACCAAAGTGCCGTCGAGCAGATCGGCGATGTGATGAATGTTCTGCACGCGCGGCGCGCAGCAGGCGTGCCGAGTAGTGAACATTCCGACCAAACCCACGACGCCTGCGCGCTCGGCCAGAGCCGTGGTCAGCGCGGGCTCAGCGCCCGCGGAGAGCGGAAGCTCAGCGCGCTTTTCGGCAGTAGCGGCCGCACGACAGACAGCCTCGGCCACCGCTTGGTCGTCCAAAATCAGCCCAGAAACTCCGGGTTCCACGTGCACGCGGTCTTGCGCGTCGATCACGAAGCTCGCGCTCCGAGGTCGCTGCTCGAGCGACCCACGTTGCGGGTCGAGCAGTGTCTTCATGGCGTCCGTCGCGCAGGTGAGCTCCAGACTGCCTCGTTCCCTGCCAACATTCACGCGCAAAAGCGAGCCGATCTGCGCCGCGGTGAACGATAGCCGGCGTGCGCCGTCGCCGCTGTTCAGCTCTGTCCCGTGGCTCAACATGCCCGCCGCTTGCGCGACCACGCGGTCAACGGTGGCGCGTTCGACGCCGGGGGATTCATTGCGCATCGCCAACGGCTGGCACGCATGCGCCTCGACGATCGCGCTTCGCAGTTGTTCCCGAACGCGCGGACGATCGAGACGCCGACCCGCGCGTGGGTAGAGCGGGCCGACCGCGGCGCCGCTCACGGAGATGCCGCCTGCGAACGGCGGATCCACGATCGCGTTTTTCTCCCAAGCGTCGAGCACGCTCTCGAGAGCCAGTGGGTCGAAGCGCGTCGCGACCTGGATCATCTCCGGGCGTACCAGGCGCGTGATCAGCGCGGCCGAGCGGGAAAGGATGCCGCCAGAGCTTCCAGCCGCGAGCGCGCGCTTCGCCGTCGTCGGCACGTCGACCTCGAAACCCACGCTTTTCGGCGCTAACACCAGTTGACGGGCCCCCACCGGGACCACTATTTCGTGGGCAGCAAGGTGATCGCCCCAGACCCGCAATCGCGCCTCGACTCCGGCGCGGTCGAGCCCAGACACGTCGAGATTTCCGACCCGCACTCGAGATTGGACGTGCCCGGTTGCACGCGCGGAGTAGAGGGTCGAAGCAGTTAGCAAAAGCGCACATACGGCGACGATGGAGAGCGCCCAAGAGAGCGCCCGGTGCCGTCGGATTGTCGCATCTGCAACGGGCGCAGACGTTTTCGAATCCGGACGGGACGGGTTCGTCATTCGTCGGCGCTTTTCGCATTTATCAGCGGCGGCGCGTGACCTTTTCACATGCGTCCCGCGTCATGCTACAGCTATCGGTATCGTGTGGGTTCGTCGCTCGGCCATTCGCCCCGTTCCGTCATACGCGACCCTACCGGCGCATGCGCTCGAGTCGGTGCGTGATAACCTCGCCGAAGACGACGAAGAGGCGCGAGCTCAGCTCGATGAAGCATTCGAGCGTTTTGAGCGTGCCCAGCCGGCGCTGGCCTCGCACGTCGCCGATGCGTTGGGCAAACCGCTCGACGAAACAGCGCTCGCTTTGGGCTACTTTTTGGCTCTGACGGTGTGGCTCGCGTTCGAGCGCAGCCACGGCACCTACATCGATGAAGTAAAGGAAGAGGAGCTCCAAGCCACGGATGAGCTCCTCACTTTGGACGAAGAGCTGCGGCGCGCCGACCCCGCGGAAGCCCTGGATAGTGACGACGTGATCGCAATGGAGCAGCCACACGTGCTCGCTTACATTCACGAGCACATCGACGCGACGCTCGATGCCCACGCCCAAGAAATCGACGTGGACGATGTGCACACCGTGTACAGGGTGGTTTTGGTCGAGATTCTCGCGCTTTCCTATTCGGTTCGTAAGCCGGAAGGCTACCCGGTAGCCAAGACGGAGCTGTTGGCTTAAGCGAGCACGGAAATCAGCCTGGGACGGGAGTTGATTCGGGCTCGGCTGCGACTACTCGATTTCGTCCCCCACGCTTGGCAGCGTAGAGCGCCTCATCGGCGCGCAGAATGAGGTCCCGCATTTTTCCTGCGCAGCCGGGACCGCATACGCCCGCGACGCCGAAGCTGGCCGTCACCGCGAGCTCCCCCGACGGACCGGCAATCTTGAGCGCTTCAATGGTGCGCCGCAGACGTTCGGCGACGATTTTGCCGCCGACCGCGTTGCTGCCGGGCAAAATCAAGATGAACTCTTCCCCACCGTAGCGCGCGGACAAGTCGCTGCCGCGCAGCTTGGAGCCGAAAACTCGGCCCACTTGTCGCAAGACTTCGTCCCCGGTGAGGTGGCCGTAAGTGTCGTTGACCTTTTTGAAGTAATCGATGTCGCTGAGCACGACCGTGAGCCACGTTTGATCGCGATCGGCGCGCGACAGGTCGCGCAGCAGGGCGTCTTCGAAAGCTCGCTTGTTGGCCAAGCCCGTGAGAGCGTCCGTGGTAGCCAGCCGCGAAAGCTGGGCATTGGCCTCGATCAACTGACTGCTCAGCTGGTCTTTCTGGACCAGCAGCGCTTCCAACCGACGCACGGCAATGTCGTAATTGTGCGTCATGTCGAGCAGACAGCGGTTGACGTCGACCAGCAAGCTTTCGACGCTCTGTTGCGGGCCAATGTCTCGATCGAACGCCGTGGCCGCCGCCACCACCATGTCGGGCAGCTCTTTGGTAGCCTCTTCCAGGTCTCCCTGGCTCAGGCCGAGCGAAAGCACGGCGTCGAGCGCCAGTTTACGATTGAGGAGGGGATCCCCTCCTTCCCACATCCCTGCCAAACGTTCGGCCGCCCACGCTACACGGGAGGGTAAAGCATCGGGCGGCACGTCGGAGTGGTGTTGCAAAACTGCCGCTTCCACGTGAGCTGGTAACATGAAGCTTGACGCCAGCGAGGCTCCGGCGGCGGGATGATCGGCGAACCCCGCGGCGCGCTCGTGCATCACGCGATGCACGGCCGGAAGCCGCGCCACCTCGGCGGCGCCACTCAGATCCTCGCGCGCGCGAGCCAATAGGCCGACCTCGAGAAATAAGCCGGTGGTAAAATACTCGTCGACGTCTTTGGACCCCAGGCGTTGGGCAAGAAGCCGTGACGCTACGGCACGTCGCAGGGAATTCGCGAGCAGGATCCGCCCCGCCTCGCCCACCGGTATCATGTCGGACAAGGCGAGGCTCATGCCGATGCTGCGTAGGCCCCGGATGCCTACGAGTGAGACCGCTTGCCGAACGTCCGAGACGTGACGCTGCGGACCAAAAGCGGCGCTGTTTACCATGGCCATGATGCGGAGCGCGAACCCAGGGTCGCTCTCCGCAAGATGTGATAGTTTCGGTAGCGACGTATCCGGCGCCAAAGACTCGCGCACGATCTGGAGCGCTATCAATGAAAGCGGTGCCTTCGTGGACGGTTTCGCTGGAGATGATGAAACGTGCGCGGGCATGATCGCTTACCTTCGCCGCGACGGCGCGCAGCAATAGCTATCATTACACTACGGCAGATCCCCGGCTCGATAAACCGGGCCAGTCAAGCCGAGGCGATACCCAAACCGCCCTACAAGCTCCCACCTAGCCGTCGCGCCTGACGTCTCACCCGCTCCCACCTAAGTCAAGTCGCAGCTTTTCGAGACGAGACGGCCAAGCGGTCGCCGATGACGCGCCTGAGCGCTACCAGATCGTACCGTGCGGGGCGATCGTCCGAGAGGTTGGCGACGTCCTGGGCGATGCCGTCCACGATGATCCGTGGCTTATCGGGGATTTTCAGCGCATCCCCCAGCTTGTGTAGCGCCGCAAGCTCGCTCTCCGTGGTCACGCCATCCACGCGGGTGATCCAGGACGCGACGCCATATACGAATAGGCGGTCCTCCTTGGATAGATTCTTCCGGTCGATGACGCCGATGTCTACCGGCTTCTTGGTCGCTTCTTCGATCTCCGCTATCTCGTCGATGTCGAGCCCTTCTTCGAGCGCAGTGCGCACGATGGCATCCGCCTCTTCTGGATCCAGCTGACCGTCAGCCCAGCCAACCGCCGCCAGGGCAATGTAAACATCTCGACCAAGCCCAGTCTTGCGTTCTGTCATCGACAAACCTCCAAGAGCCGAGACCAATAACACAATTCCCCATCCAGACCCGCAGGCACGCTTCGCAAACGGCGCTGAGCGGTGATGGGCGGCGCTTTCGTCAGAACGTGCCTGAGGCTAGGCTACGCCCTTGACCAGCGCCCCTTCTCGCGAGCTCCAGGTATTGTACTTCGCTGCGCTTCGTGAGCTCGCGGGTCTAGCCGAGGAGCGCGTCACGCTACCCTCCGAAGTGGTGACCGTACGCGACCTAGTCCTGCATTTGCAGCGGATCCATCCTGGTTTGACGGGCAGATTGCTCTCGGTACGAGTCGCCCTGGACGAGGCTTTCGCAAACGATTCGGACGGCTTGGCTGGCGTGAGCGTGGCCGCGCTGATCCCCCCCGTCGCAGGCGGCTAGCGGAGATTGCTACGTGCGGCGCGGAAGGTTACGCTCCCCCAGGCTCGAGTGTCTTTCGAATTTCGCGTTGGTGCAGACGAAAACGGGCTCGGCGCCCGACTAGGGCCCTTGGTGGTCACCGCGGTGCTCGCTCGCGTCAGTGAGCGCGGGCATCGCACGCTCAGTCGTAAGCTGCCCCGCGCCATGCGCGCGGATCTAGATGATTCCAAGCGTTTGCTCACCCACACCGATGTGAGCCTCGGCGAAGCTTGGGCCCGCGTGCTGGCCAAGAAACCCGTGTCTTCGCCCGCCCAGCTGTTCGAGCAGCTTTCACTGGAGGGCTCGAGCCAGCTCAAAAAGCCGTGTGAGTCGCACGTTACCCGCCAATGTTGGAACGAGCAGGGCGAAGTATTTCAGTCCCAAGCCAGCATGCTTGCGCGCGTGGCCAAACACCGGGAGGGGCTGGCGGAGCGCGGCGTGGAGTTGCTCTCGGTGCGCAGCAGCGTCGTCTGCACGAAGCAACTGAACCACGCCCGCGACAAGGGCACGAATCGCTTCGTGGCCGACTTGAACGCGATGGAATCATTGGTCCTCGAACTGCGCGCGGAAGCCGGCTCCGAGGTGGAGGCGGTGTGCGGAAAAGTCGGCGGAATTGGCGCCTACTCGAAATTTTTCGGCCCACTTTCCGGTCGTTTGCACGCCATCTTGGGCGAAGGGCGCGCCCGCAGTGGCTACCGCTTTCCCGGCTTGGGAGAGATCCACTTCGTGCGTGACGCGGATGCGGGTGACCCTTTGGTTAGCCTTGCCTCGCTGATCGGCAAGTACGTGCGGGAGCTGTTCATGTCGCGCATCGGCGGCCACTACGCGGAGAGCCAGCGGAGCGACGACCGCCGTCCCAGCGGGTATCACGATCCGATCACGGACGCCTTCGTCTTGCGCTCGGAGCTGCTCCGGCGCCGCCGCAAGATCCCCGATCACTGCTTCGAGCGCGAGCGTGCCTTCGAGCCCCTGGCCGAAGTTTGAGCCATGTCCGAGGCCTCTGCCAAACGCATTCTGTCGGGCCCGCTCGGAGCTGCCGTTCTGCGCTTCGGCACTCCACTTGCTTTGGGCATGGGGCTGCAAACCGCATTCAATCTGATCGACGCATTCGTGATCTCGCGCTTGGGTGGGGCCACTGCGGGTCCCGCGCTCGGCGCGATCGGCATCTGTGACCAGCTCGCGGCGCTCGGCACGATCGTCAGCTACGGCTTGAGCGTGGCAACGGCGACCTTGATCAGTCGCAAGGTCGGTGAGAGGCAGCCAGACGCCGTCAAAGAGATTGCCTGGCAATCCGTGCTTTTGATCGCCTTCCTCTCGCTGGTTTTCGGGGTATTGGGCGGCGTCGGTGCAAGTGTCGTGCTGCGCGACATAGTTGGCGCCAAGGGTGAAGTAGCCAACTTGGGCGTGCCCTACTTGCGCGTGATGCTGAGCGGTTCGTTCACCATTTTTTTGCTCATGCACTTGACCAGCGTGCAGCGCGCGCTCGGCAGCAGCAAGACTCCGGTCGGCATGCTGGTCGCTTCGAACGTGCTGAACTTGGTTCTAGCGGTCGTGCTCGTATACGGCCCCGGTGACGCACCGGCTATCCTGTCATGGGGGCGCCCGATCGCGCGGCTGCTCGGCATTCCGCGCATGGGCTTGATGGGCGCCGCGTGGGCCACTCTCCTCGCTCGCTTCGTCGTGCTGGTCCCGCTGATTGCCATCCTGATGAAGCGCTTCGGGCTCTTCGGCAAGAGCTCACGGCTCGCGCCTCACTCGCAAACCATCGCCGCGATCGTGCGCTTGGGTTGGCCCTCCAGCGCCCAGCTCGTCATGCGCATTTTAGCCATGCTGCTCACGCATTCGCTGGTCGCGCGCGCTTTTACGACACCCACGGACCAGACCGCGACCACCGCTTTGGGCATTGTTTTTCGCCTGGAAACCATGGCCTTGTTCGTGGGCCTGGGTTGGGGAAGCGCCGCCCAGACTTTCGTCGGCCAGAACTTGGGCGCACAAAACCACGAGCGCGCCAAGCGGAGCGGCTGGTACGCGGCACTGTACAACGCCTTCATGATGGGTTCGCTCGCGCTCGTTTACAGCTTGTTCGGTCAGCGCATCGTCGGCTTCTTCGACTCGGATCCAGAGGTGCTGCGGCCGGCGCTCACTTACTTGCGCTGGGTCGGACCAAGCTACCTCGGCCTCGGAATCGGAATCGTGCTTGGTTCCGCCATGCAGGGGGCCGGTGCGACCCTGCGCGCGCTCGCGCTCGATACCCTAGTCATCACCGGCTTTCAGCTACCTACGAGCGTGCTCTTCATCCTATGGTCAGGTGCGACGTACGTGGGCTTGTGGCGGATCGTGGCCTCGACCTATTTTCTATCGGCGTTGGTGTACGTGATCAGCTATCGCCGCGGTCGCTTCTTGAATGCGGTACGCACGGGGGCACCCGTACCTGTCGCCTGAGGACGCGTCGATCGTGACGGTTGTTCCGTTGCGTATCTGCGGATATGCTCGATTGCGTGCCTGAGCTCGAGCATTTCGACCTAGTCGTGATTGGTGCAGGCCCGGCTGGCGAAAAGGCGGCTGCGCAAGCCGGCTACTTCAAGAAGCGCGTGGCCATCATCGAGCGCGAGTCGGAGCCGGGCGGCGCGGCGGTGAACACGGGGACTCTGCCCAGCAAAACGTTGCGGGAGACCGCGCTTTATCTCTCTGGCTATCACGCCCGCGAGCTGTACGGCGTTGCGCTCGAGCTCGACCCCAGCGCCACCTTGCCTCGTTTGATGTCGCGCAAAAACGCAATCACGTCCGCTGAAGCCCGCGCCTACCGCAGCAATCTCGCCAAGCACGACGTCCACTATTTCCATGGCCAGGGCCGCTTGCGCGATGCACACACCGTGTCCATCACGTCCGCCGCTGGCGAGCTGTGCATCAGCGCGGATTTCGTGCTGCTGAGCACCGGCTCCAAGCCGCACCGCCCCGCCGATATCGACTTCGCGGACGACTCGATCCACGACAGCGACGAGATCTTGACCATTCACGATCTACCGACGTCCCTCGCGATTTTGGGCGGCGGAGTGATTGGCTGCGAGTACGCCTGCATGTTCGCCGCGCTGGGGGTGGGCGTCACCCTCGTCGACGCGCGCGCAGAGATCTTACCTTTTTTGGACGCGGAGATCGTCGCCCGCCTGAAGGTGGCCATGGTCAAGCTCGGCATTCGGCTGGTGCAGGGTCAACGCTGGACAACGGTATTGCGCACGCCGGCTGGTGTCGCGGCCACATTGGCCGACGGCAGCGTGCTCGAAACCCAGCAACTGTTGTTCGCCGCCGGGCGCACGGGTTGCGCCGCGGACCTCGGGTTGGAGACGGTCGGGCTCGCCGCAGATGCCCGCGGTTACATCGCGGTCGACAAGGACTATCGCACTCAGGTGCCGAACATCTTTGCGGCGGGCGACGTCATCGGCTTTCCTGCTCTTGCCAGCGTGTCCATGGAACAAGGCCGCGTCGCCGTGTGCCATGCGTTTGGCTTCGGCTACAAAAAGTCGGTCGCGACGGAGATGCCCTACGGCATTTACACGATCCCGGAAGTCAGCTCCTTTGGCGAAACCGAAGAGACCTGCAAAGAAAAAAACATCGACTACGTAGTCGGTCGTGCCCTTTACGAAAACAACGCGCGCGGCAAAATTACCGGCGACCTCGAAGGCATCACCAAGCTGGTCGTGGCCGCTGGAACCCGAAGAATCATCGGCATTCACGTGATTGGCGAACGGGCAACCGAGCTGGTCCATATCGGCCAGGTCGCCATCCACCTGGGCGCCACCATCGACCTTTTCATCGACATGGTCTTCAATTACCCGACGCTCGCGGACTCCTACAAATACGCGGCGTACGACTGCTTGGCCGCCTTATCGAATCAGGTGCAGCCGGTCGGCTAACGCTGGCTCGACCTCGAGCCCAGAAATAGCTCCGGGCATTGGTATTTGTCGATGATCACGCGCGGCGGCGTGGCCGTCCCAGCCTTCGGCGACCCAGGGCAAAGCGATGCCGCGACGCGACGCGCGTTTAGCGAGGTCGTGAGCGGGCCAGAGGGCGGGCTCTTCGCGAGTGACGCTTCGGACGCCGAAGGCAGGGTGCCCCTGGGTCGCCGCATGTGACCATCCACACCATTCTCCATTTTGGCAGGAAGATCCGATGGCACGCGCGAGCACGGGGGTAGTGCTGCTCGTGAGCGCTCAGTAGCTCTTGGCAAACACCACGCGCATGGTGCTGGGTTCGCCACAGACGATGCAGTGACCGGGCTCGTTGATGCGAGCGGCGGCTTTGGCGCCCGCGATGCCGTAGCTCGGAATGCAGCGAATGGTGACCTTGAGCGCATCTTTGAGCGTGCTTTCGCAGTTTGCGGAGCCGCACCAGTGACTGAGCGCAAGGCCGCCGTGAATTTCGGGCTTGTTGGGGTTTCGAGGCGTGAAGAAGGCGTCGAAGGCGGCGCGGTCGTCGATGGCGTGGGTGTGCGCATCGCGCTCGGCGAGGGCACGCGCAAACATATCACTTTGCATCTGCGCCAAGAGCTCCGGCACGCGCGCGGCGAGCTCGGCGAAGGGAATCGCTTGTTTGCCGGCTGGACCGAGATCGCGACGCGAAACCAGGGCGGTGCCGGCCGCGAGATCGCGCGGGCCGACTTCGATGCGCAGGGGCACCCCTTTTTTGATCCACTCCCATTGCTTGTCGCCGCCGCTGTTATCGCGGCGATCGACCTCGACCTCGAGCCTTCGGTCCTCGAAGCTCGCAGCGCGCAACGCGCGCGCGGCCTCGTCGATCACGACAGAGATCGCCTCTTTCGTCTCGTCGCCACGGTAAACGGGCCAGATCACCACGTGCGCGGGCGCAATGCGCGGCGGTAGCACGAGACCATCATCGTCCGAATGCGTCATGATCAAGCCGCCCACCAAGCGCGTGGAAACGCCCCATGATGTGGTCCAGGCGAAGTTCTGAGTGCCGGTCGCATCCAAAAACTTGATGCCGCTCGCTTCCGCGAACTTTTGGCCCAAAAAATGGGACGTTCCGGCCTGCAAGGCTTTGCGATCTTGCATCAAGGCTTCGATCGCGAAGGTGTCTACGGCGCCTGGGAAGCGCTCGCTGGCGGTCTTGGGTCCGCGGATTACGGGGATGGCCATGTATTGTTCGGCAAAGACCGAATACACGTCGAGCATCTTCAGCGTCTCCTCGCGCGCCTCGGTCTCCGTGGCGTGCGCGGTGTGACCTTCCTGCCAGAGGAATTCGGTCGTACGCAAAAACAAGCGCGTGCGCAGCTCCCAGCGGACGACGTTGGCCCACTGGTTGATGAGCAATGGCAGATCCCGATAACTCTTCACCCACTGCGCGAAGGAAGCGCCGATGATGGTCTCCGAGGTGGGGCGCACGATCAACGGCTCTTCGAGCTCAGCCTTGGGATCTGGGATGAGCCCGCCATTGGGGCCGGCTACGAGGCGATGATGCGTGACTACCGCGCATTCTTTGGCGAAGCCTTCGACGTGCGCGGCCTCCTTCTCCAAGAAGGATTTGGGGATGAACAGCGGGAAGTAGGCGTTCTTGTGCCCTGTTTCCTTGAACATGCGATCGAGCACGCGTTCGATGTTCTCCCAGATGGCGTAACCCCAAGGCTTAATCACCATACAGCCGCGCACGGCTGAGTTTTCCGCAAGGTCCGCCGCGCGTACGACCTGTTGGTACCACTCGGCGTAATCTTGGGCGCGAGTCGGCTGGATGGCGGTGCGCGGGGCTTTTTGAGTCATGTCTGCCGGCCCCTTGGTAATCAACACCGCCTAGCGGCGCAAGATCACAGGCTTGGAGCCGAGTCCGCGACGCCCGTGGCGCTGGATCAGAGCTTGCCGTTCAGCGGATCGTAGGCACTGCCGCCGGACTTGAACCCAGCGGACGACGGTGCTTTCGCGCGCCGGGCCACGCCGCGAGCCGGACCTGCACTCGCCTTGGCCTTGGCGCCATGTTTGCTCGCTTGGGCCCTGTCCTGGGCAAGTAAAGCCGCCTTCATTTCGTCGCTCAGGCCGGGCGCCGCGGTGACGTCGGACGCTTTGGTCCCTACGGCCGCGACCGGCACCGGTAAGGCAACGACGGGTGCGGCAGTAACGGGTGCTGCGGCTAAAGATTCCGACGGCTTGCTCGGAAGGGAGCCGAGCGACGCTTGGCTCTCGTTTCCTGCGCCTTGCAAGGTGGAGCGGCCAGCGCTCGATAGAAGAGCGTGCGCGCCCTCGCCCCGCAGCAACGCGACGCCGCCACCGGCCACGGTCAAGGCTGCGGCAGCGAGCAGAACGCGGCCCCAACGGCGCTTCGGGCGAAACGCTTGCTCATCGTCCAGACCCGCGCTCCGGTCGTCGATATTGCTGCTGACCGGAGCAAAGCTGGCCGGCGAGGACGCGACGACGGGAGTGAGGGACGGTATCACCGTGGCAAATCGCGCGGCGGGCACCGTGTTCATCATCGGTCGCTGGCCCGGCAGGGCTGGACGCGTTTCACTGACGACCTCGACCGCGCGCTGGGGCATTGGGGGGCGGCGTTCAACCACGGAGGGCGGCACCACCTCGGGCTCGCGCTCATCACCCAAGCCGGCGACCTCACTCAGCGTGGCCCACTGACTCTCGCCTTCGCGACATACGAACGTATTGCCATGGATGTGCCCTTCTTCGAAGGCAGCCGCGAGCTCGTCGAGCGTCAGCAGCTCCACCTCGCGCGAATCGAATTGCGCGTAGAAGCGGTCTTCGGTTTCTTCTTGTGCCATGTCGAGATTGGTCATCTCAATCACGCTAGCCGACGCACCTCGGGTCGACCATCACTGTCGACCAGTATGTGCGAATCTGATCCGCAAATAGGGCGGATTAATCCATGGCCGGCTGAAGCCCGGTCGCTGAGCGCCGATTTCGAACACGATTTTGCGAAGAAATGCCATCGTTCCCTCCGCTAAAGGACTCATAGCCTGATCACATTTTGGCGCGCTCGTGCCCCGGGCCGATGATCTTCCGCCAAGAGGCCGTGACACTCCAATCGTCATTCACGTGCGGCCGATGATGGCAAGTTGCGGCGCAAAAGCTCTGCTCGGGAATGGCGATCAGCTTATCGGCCAGGGGCGCGTCAGCGTGACGCGAGCCGGGGCCATGGCACACCTCGCACTGCACATCTTCTAATTTTTCGACGTGCGTCACGTTCGAGCCACCGGCTTTCTCGTAGCCGGTGACATGGCACCCGACGCAGTCCAAATTGAACTCCTTGTGCTGAGAGGCGAGCGTTGCATAGGCAGACGCGTGCTGCGTCCGGTTCCAAAAATCGCGCTCGCTCTTATGACAGCTGCTACAGGCTTCGATGCCCACGTAGTGGCTCTGACCCACGGGCGCCGATGGGGGCAGTTTGTCTTTGAAGACTTCGCGATTGTGGTCGTTGACGCGCACGTAGTAACCGCTCATTAGATCGCGCACGGTGGCCTCGCTGCCCAATCTTTCGCGTACCTCGACCAGATTGTATTGAAAGAAGCTACCTTGCGTGGGCACGCTCGGTAGCTCGAGCTTGCGACGTTCGTCTCTCAAACGTGTGAGATCCTCGCGGCGAGCGGCGAGGTCTGCATCTCCACTTTTACCAGCGGTGGCCATCGCTTGCAGGCGCACTTCCAAGTCTTTGATGCGACCGGTCAAGCTTTGGCGCTCGCTCGCCGCCGCCGTATTCGAGCCGTCTGCAAAGCTGAATTTGTCGTCACGCACGAACAAATCGACGACGCCGAGGGCTTGCAGGTGATTGGGAGCCTCGATCACCAGGGTGTTGCCGATGACCTCGGGGGGCGTAGGGGGATCGTTGGCGTCACCGATATCGTACGGTTTGCCGATCACGAGCAACTGAAAGCCGGAGACTTGGTCGAGCAAACGCAGCGCTTCCCCACGCACCATTGCGGTGAGCAGCACATGCAACTTGGCGCCTTGCGCATCGAGCGCCGCCTTGGCGCGTTTCAGCTCTAGGAGCGTATCCAAGGCGGTGACCCCATTTGGGAGCTTGCCATCGTACGAGGGCAGGCTTACCCCAACGACTCCGATCTTGTTGCCTGCAACATCGAAGACGCGCAGCGCGGCCAGACCCGGGCCGGTCAAGTTCGACGCGAGCGGAACGGCTTCGGCTGCCGCCGCAAGCGCGGTGAAGGTGGCCGGACCCGCGGCCCAATCATTGGCGCCGGGAGCCCACGCCCGCAAACCAGCCGCACCCAGCGAGCGGGCGAGCGCATCCGCTTTCCAAGAGTCCTGGGTTTGGCGATCGGCGCCGAGCTCCGCGTTCATGAAGAACAGCGGGCCAGCAGCGAGCAGCGCGCTGTTCGGCGCCCCATCGGCTTGGCTTTTCACGTACGCGGCAACGTGATCCACGCCCCCCAACATGTCTTTCACACAACCGCACGGCTCGAGGGCGCCCGCGGGTGACGACAGTAAATACAGGCGCACTGTCGGCGTTTTGGGCGGGACGCTCGCCGCCTCATGGCTGCCCTTGCAGCCGCCCGCGCAAGCGGCCGTCGCAAGCAGCACAAGGGCAAAAAGAACCCGAAGCACACGAGCCATTGGGGGGCTTTATCACTTCTTTCGGTGCTCGGCCGTCGCACCTACCTTTACCCACGCGAAGAGAGGCGCAAGTTCGGCGGGTGCACGGTTTTCGCTGTCCCACCCGTCGGAAAGCCGCTCTACTGTGAAGCTGTGGCAACCGACCAAAACGGGTCCGGGGCCCAGCAACCATTCGGGCCTTTCGTGCTGGAACGGCGCATCGCCGTCGGCGGTAGCGCGGAGGTCTTCCTGGCGCGTCCGAAGCTGGGCATTCAGCCCGCCCCGCGCCTGGTCGTGAAAAAGCTGCTGCGCGCCGCGCGCGAGAGCGGAGACTTCGACGCGCTCGAGCGCGAAGCGGAGCTCCATCGCGCGGTCACGCATCGGAACGTCGTGACCGTCTTCGGGGCAGGGATGGTCGGGGACGAACCGTACCTCGCCATGGAGTATGTGGACGGGGTCGATCTGTATCGGCTCTTGCGGCGGGCCGACGCCGATGCGCGGAAGTTCCCAGCAGGGCTCGCCGCGTTCATCGCACGGCGGGTGGCGGGCGCCTTGGCCGCGGTGCATGCGGCGCGCGACGCGGAGGGCAATGCGCTTCACATCGTGCATCGCGACGTGACGCCATCGAACATCTATCTGTCGGTCGATGGCCAAGTGAAGCTCGGAGACTTCGGCATCGCTCGTTTCGAGCAACGCGTGAAGCCGGCGCAGCCAAGCACTGGTTTGAAGGGGAAATTCGGGTATTTGGCGCCGGAGCAGGTAGCGGGGGAGCCCTTCGATCATCGGGCCGACCTATTTGCGCTCGCGGCCGTGTTTGGCGAGATGCTGATCGGTGAGCGCGTATTCCCGGGCAGTGGACAGCTGGCCGTGCTCTTGGCGATTCGCGACGTGAACATCGGGCCGCTGCGCCACGCGGCGAGCAGCTTGCCAGAGGGCGTGCTTTCGCTGTGCGAGAAGGGCTTGGCGCGTGACCCGGACGCGCGCTTTCAAGACGCCGAAGCCTTCGCAACTGCGCTCGGGCCCTTCGAGCAGCCGTCAGCAGACTTACAAAAAATGCTGGCCGAATGGGTGAGCTGGGCGCGGGATTCGAGCCAGCTCGCCCGGCAAATCGAAGGCCAAGTCAGAGACTCGGTGCAGCGCATGCGCGCCGTGCGAGCCCGCAGCAGCGGCGCCATTCCGTCGGTTCAGGCCGTTCAAGCCGACGCGGCTCCGCCCGACGAGGCGCCGACCTCGACCTCCCTATCCAACGTGCGCCGCGGAGACGGTCAGATCGCGTTCGGGGTTCCGTTCGCGAAGTTGATCGAGATGATCGCCATTGGCGACCTCACCGCCGACGACGAAGTCGCGCTGATGGGCGCAGATTACCGGTTCATTCGCGACGTGCACGAGTTGGGCCGCCACTTGTTACCGTCGACCACCGCCACCACGAGCCGCCTGTTCGAGCCCGGGATCCCCGATTATCAGGTACTGCTGCGCGATACGCCGATGCTCGAGGTGCTCTCGCACATGCGCCAAAAGGGCGAGAGCGGCGCCCTGTTCGTGGAGCGCGGTTCGAACACGGGGGGAGCGAGTCGCAAAGAAATTTATCTCGACAAAGGCCGCCTCCTGCACGTCGCATCTTCGGAACGCGAAGAACTGCTGGGAGAATACCTGGTACGCCGTGGTCGCTTGACGCGCGAACAACTGGAGACCGCCCTCGGCAATCTCTCGAGCTATGGCGGGCGACTGGGTGACACCCTGATTGGCATCGGGATGGTGAACGCGGTCGACGTATTCCGGGCGATCCGCGATCAGGGCCGGGACCGCGTCGCGACCCTATGTGGCTGGCAAGAAGGTCTCGTCACGTTTTACCGCGGAACATCTCCGCAAAGGGTCGAGTTCCCTTTGGACTTGGACTTGGCTAGCCCGATGATGGCCGGCGCGATCGTCCGCGCCAAGGGGGAGCCTCAAAAGCTACTCCCCGATCAGCAGAAGCGCGTCATCCCCGGCCCACGCGCGGAAGCCATGCGTCACCCGCGCGAACGCGGCTCGGCGCCCGCATCTTTGATGCACATCGCGACATTCGTGAGCGAACGCATCACCATCGAAGCCGCGCTCGAGCGACTCGTGAATTATCGCGGCAACCAAGAAAGCCGAGCGGTCGGCGCGAAGGAAGCCTCAGCCGCGCTGGTCACGGCCGAGCTTTTAGGCTGGGTGAACTGGAGCGACTGAGCGCGGCGCGGCTCGATGCCGCGCGGATTGCCTCACGTCACAGCGAGCAAAATCGTCGGCGAGTGTCCATCGGCCTCGTTTCGGAGGGGGCACCTGGCGGGCGCGGCTGCGGCATGGCTTGTGTTTGCAGTCAGTCAGCCCCGCTCAAGATCTTGAACTCCACGCGGCGGTTCTTGGCGCGGCCGGCGTCGGTCGCGTTGTCGGCAATGGGCTTGGTCTGCCCGAAGCCTTGCGATTGGAGGCGACCCTTGTCGATGCCATGACCGACGAGGTAGCTCATGACGGCGGCGGCACGGTCCCCGCTGAGCTTGAGATTCATGGGGGCCATGCCGCGGCTGTCCGTGTGCCCGTAGACGCCCATCTTAATCGAGCCGCGGGACTTCATGAGCGTCACGACCTCATCCAAAATAGGAAAACTGCCGGCCTTGATTACGGCCCGACCCGTTTCGAACTCGATCGGCTGCAGTAGCTGGACGTTCCCTTCCTCGTCCACGTGCGTGAGGCTCGGGCAACCGTTCTTCTCGGCGACGCTCGAGCGAGGGCCCGGCTGGGTCGGGCATTTGTCCTGCGTGTCCGGTACACCGTCGTTGTCGACGTCGTCTTCGGGACAACCGTCGTCGTCTTGAATCCCGTCTTTGTCCTCGGCCTTGTCTGGGCATTGATCAGCGCTATCGGGGATGCCGTCGCCGTCGCGGTCGGACGCGGCCGGGCAGCCGTCTGTGGGCTCCGGTTGCTTGCCGTCTTCCTTCTCCGTCGGGCACTTATCGATCGAGTCCGGGTAGCCATCGCCATCGCTATCGCGGTCGTAGTCGTCCACGGTGGGCGAGACGTGCAGCTTGCGTGGCGGCGACTTGCCTTCCAGATCTGCCAACGTGAGGTAAGTGCCGATGCCGACTAGCATGCGAAAATCGGGCGCGCCGTAGCCCGCGGCCAGGCGCGTGCCGAAGCCGCCTTCGGCGTACCAACGGCTGCGCTTGTCGAGCACGTAGCGGACCTGCGCCAGCCACTCGAAATCGGTGTTTCGCTCGGTGAAGAACGTAGAGTGGCCAAGCGAATTCGTGAGGCCAGTAGTACCCCAAAGCTCGCCGCCCAGCCGTACACGGCCCTCACGCAGCGGTAGGTAAAGCCCGCCCGAGTAACGAATTTCGGAGGAGATGAACAACGAGCCCTTCACCCCGCCGATGCTCCGGTCTGGGCGAAATTGCGGACCCAGATTGCCGGCCAAGAAAAACTTGCCAAAGTTGAATTCGGCCGCGCCGTATAGGTAGCCGGTCGCTTGACCGTCACTGCCGAAGGCGTCCGTATTGCCGGTCGGCAGCCACACCGCCGCGCCGCCACCGACTTTGAAGAGGTGGTTATCGGTTTCCCAGCTTCGCAGGCGAGCATCTAGCCGAATGTCATTCAAAAGAACCTTGGCGTCGCCGATGCCGCCCGTGCCCACGCCCTGACCGCTCGGATCGTCACCGGTGATCTGCAGCACCGTGAGCGGGATCATCAGATTCAGCGAGAGGCGATTGGCGATCTCGGTGCCCGCAGATAGGTATGCGGTGAGCTGGCCCTCGACCGGGTTGTCGATTCTCGACTGCGCAACCGCGTTAGTGGTGACGGTGTCGCTACGGAGCGGGTTGTGCGAGTAACCAAGGATGCCGTTGGCGTAGAAGCGCGTCTTCTCGGCGAGGTAAGGCCGCCAAACCATGAAGCCGTCATCGGGCGCGCCGGAGATCTGCGCGCGGTCCAGGTAAAACGTACCCGACTGCGCGTGCGCGGTGCCCGCCACGAAGTACATGACGAGTGCGGCCGGCGCGCTCGCCAGCCAAGGGGAGGAGTGGCCTCGTCCGGGCGACGTCTGTAAAATTCGGCCTAAGTGACGCTTGATCCGACGAAACACAGGCTGACGCTACTCCGCGAGTGACTACTTTGAATAGCCCGCTTTGTTGAGTTCATCGAGCGGCTGGTCGGCCCCCCGGCTGAACGACGCAGGTCAAAGTCAGCGGCTCACGCCGAACACTTGGCAAACCCAAAGGGTGCCGTCGAGGTCGGGCGCTACGCCAATGCCCACCAGGTCGTAAGCCGGAAACAGCAGATTTTCTCGATGCGAGGGGCTAGCCCAGAGCGCGCGCTGAGCCAGCGCTGCACTGCCAGCGTGCGCCACGTTTTCGCCGACCGCGAGCTCCAAGCCCTGGCGCTCGAGGCGCTGATTCAAGTCCCCATCGCCCGCGTCATGCGCGGTCTTTCGCACGTGACGCATGGCTTCCGCATGGGCATTCGCGAGGCTTTCGAGCCGGCGATCCAATTTCAGAGCGGGCAAGCGCTCGCGGGTCCGCGCCGCGTTCACCATGGCGTACAGCGCGGCGGCGGGGTCCGTGCCCGCCGCCGCTTCTTCTTCGCCCGGGGCTCTCGATATCAGGGCCTCACTCGGCGGCTCGATGCCGGCGAACACGAGCGCTTCGAGCAGTGGGCGGGGACCGCCATCTACGGCGGCAAGCAGCTGAACGAGCCACGCTCCCGGCTGGTCGGCATTGAAGCGCGCGCGCACCTGGCCATCGGCGAGCGACGTTGGCACCGCGTGCGGCGCGCCGTGCGGCCCCAAAATGACGACCTTTGCCTCGCTGGCCTGCACTCGCAATGTCGCGCGGACGTCCAACCATTGTCCGACGCGCACGCGCGTAGGCAATGGCGCAAGGTCTGCGAGCGCGTCTACCGCGATCACCCCGACGCTGATGCGTGGGCCGGGGCCGTGCAGCACGGCAACTCCGCAGCGCCGCACGCCGCCATCCCCGAAGCCCGAGAGCCATCGCTGCATACGGGTTTTCGCAGCACTCGTCTCCCCCTCGCTGCCACGGAAGAGCCAGGCGCGCGGCCAGACGTACGGCGCGCCCGCGGCGCGCAGCGCGTAACCGATGCCATCTACGTCCAGCTCCGGCGTGTTGTCGACCTGTTGCCGCGCAAGGCGCTCGGCGACGTCATCGAGTGCTTGGTCGCTCTCTCCGCACGCCGAGGTCAGCGGGTCGAGCTTGGGGTCCACGCTCGCCGTCGCGGGCCGCGGTGACGTCGTTGTGCTCGCGAACGCGCTCGGGGTTTCCTCGACCAGGGCGATTGGGGTGTCGTGGGACGATGGACTACTTACCGGCGGCCTGGCCGATTTTCCACAAGCGCTGAGAACGCCGCATAAAGTCATGCCAGCTAGACAGCAATCGCGGCTTAACGCGAATGCCGCGACGATCCGTGCAGTGACGCCCGACAACGACATCCGAGTACTGGCTCGCGCTGCGCATGGCGAGACAAAAGCGGTCAGGCGTGTGCGCTTTTGCTGCTCTCCGGTCCAGGTTATGGTCAAGTGGCCGCATGGGCCGATTCACCACAGCAGCGAAAGTCGGGGCGTTTGCCTTCGTCACGCTACTGGCCGGCTTCTTGATTTATCGCTTCGTCTCGAAGTCGACCCGCGCCGGCAAGGGCTATGTCGTGTACGCGCTCATGGCGGACGCAGGCGGGATTGCCAAGCTTTCACAGGTGCGGGTCGCGGGTATTCCCATCGGCGCGGTGCAGAGCGTCAAGCTCGACCACGATCGCGCGCGCATCGACATCGGCATCAACCCGGACGTGAAGCTGTACCAAGACGCGACCGTGTCCAAGGTCGCGTCGAGCTTGCTCGGCGAATACTATTTGGCGATTGCGCCCGGCGCCGAGGGCAAGCCCGAGCTGAAGAACGGAGATCGCATCAACAACGTCGTCGAGGCGCAAACTACCGACGACATCATGAAGCAGGTCTCGGACATCGCCAAGGACGTGAAGCAAGTCTCGGCGGCGCTCGCCGCCAGCGTCGGAAGTGATCAGGGCCGCAGCGATATCAAGTCGACGCTCAAAAACCTGGCGGACGTCACGGAGGCGCTCAACGAAACCGTGCGCGAGAACCGCGAGAGCATCAAACACATCCTGACCAACGTGGAATCGATGACCACGAAGGGCGGACCCGACGTGGAGAAGATCCTCGACAACGTCAAGGTCACGACCAACGAAGTGCGCGCCATGATGGCGCAATCGCAGGCCGGACAACCAAAGTCCGAAGGCGAGATCCGTCAGATTATCGACAAGGTGAACCGCGCCAGCGACAACCTGGAAACCACGCTCAAGAACTTGGACAGCGTGACGGGTCGGCTCGACCGCGGCGAAGGAACGCTTGGTCGGCTCAGCAAAGACGATCACTTGATCAACGAGGTCGAGGGCGTCGCCGACGACATCGGCGACTTCGTCGGTGGGCTTTCGCGCATTCAAACCATCGTCACCATGCGCACCGATTACCAATTCCTCTCCAGCACCGTGAAGAGCTACGTCGAGCTTCGCATCCAGCCGCGTGAGGACAAGTACTACCTGATCGAAATCGTGAACGACCCACGTGGGCTAACCCACTTCGAGCAAGTCGACGTAGACACGACCAATCCCAACGATCCGCCGCACTACCGCGAAGTGCGCACCGTCACGGCGAACTCACTCCGCTTTTCGCTGCAGTTCGCGCAAAGCTTCGGCCCGTTCACGGGGCGCTTCGGCATCAAAGAGTCGACCGGCGGCGTGGGTCTCGACACGCTCCTGTTAGACAACCGCTTCGAGATTCGCCAAGACCTGTTTGGGTTCGGTGAAGTGGTGCTGCCACGCTGGCGCGTGTCGCTGGGCTACGAGTTCGTGAATCGCGCCTGGCTCTTGGGCGGCGTGGATGACATCTTGAGCAGCTCGCGCCGCGACTACTTCGTCGGCCTGCAACTGCGGTTCAACGACGAAGACCTGAAGAGCATCCTGCCCTTCGTGCCCAAGACCAACTGATCGGGGAAGTAGCTCGCGTCCCTCCGGCTCGGACTACGCAACTCCCTGACCTTGCGCCCTTCACGCGAGGGCTCTGGCGCTAAGCGCAAACCCTCACTTGCTGTGAGGCGGCATTTTCGCTTCTTTGAACACCACGTGCTGACGGACCACCGGATCGAACTTCTTCAGCTCGAGCTTGTTGGTCTGCGTGCGCTTATTCTTCTGCGTGTAGTAGGCGTAACCGGTGCCGGCCGAAGAAACGAGGCGGATGTTTTCGCGCATGGTGGGCGGGTACCTATCACGCGGCATTTGGGCCTGCAATACCGATGGCGCGGGCGGCCCGCCCCCTGCGAGCGGCCGCGCGGTGGCGGCTAGGGCCGCCTCGGGCCAAAACTACCGGGGTTATGTCGGGCCATTCGACAACCGGCAGAAGGGCTTGACGAATCTAAGGGCTCATGGCTAATTGCCGCTCCCTTTCGAGGCATCCCCGTCATGAAGCGCACTTTTCAGCCCCACAACACCAGCCGGCTCCGCACGCACGGCTTCCGCAAGCGCCTCAGCACCAAGGGTGGTCGTAAGGTGCTTGCCAACCGTCGCCGCAAGGGTCGCTGGCGGCTCGCGGTCAGCGCCTACGAGAAGTGAGCGGCGACGGGGGAAAAACCTCGGTCGCGGTGCACGCGGCAGGTCGCTTCCCATCCCGCTTCCGTGTCCGTAAGCGACCCGAATTCCTGAGCATTCAAGAGCGCGGCCTGCGGGTGGCGACTCGTCACTTCGTGCTCATCTTGAGCGCAAGCTCATCGGTCGACTCGCCTCGTTTGGGCATCACCGCATCTCGGCGGGTTGGAAACTCGGTCGTACGTACGCGCGCCAAGCGCCTGACGCGCGAAGCGTTTCGCGCGACGCGCGAGCTTTGGCCCAAGGGCATTGACCTAGTGGTGATCGTGAAAAGCTCACCCGGCGAAAGCAAGCTCGCGGGGGTCGTCGCCGAGTGGCGCGCGGCGCGCCCGCAAATCGAGCGCCGCTTACGGACGCTGCTTGGGTCAGCCACGACGGCGGCGTCCGGGCCCGAAAAAGCCGCCTCGCAAGCCTAGCCAAGCGACCGGCGGGGCTGCAGAATCGCATTGGATATGCTTGCGCGCGGGCTCGTGTTTTTGATCCGCATGTACCAGCTTACGCTGTCGAAAGTGCTGCCGCCGGCGTGCCGCTTCGAGCCTTCTTGCTCCCGTTATGCCGCAGAATGCTTGCGTTTACACGGAGCTGGTCGCGGTAGCTGGCTTGCTGCTCGACGCATCTGCCGCTGCCACCCCTTCAACCCCGGGGGCTATGATCCCCCGCCCTCGGTCAAGGGCGCGGCTTAGTGCTGCTTGCTCGGTTTTAGCGCCAGCCGCCCACGGCCATGGTAGACGGCCAAGCCAGACCGTACCCGCGGCCCCAGTTTGGCCCACCGAAAAGCAGAGTCGAAGTCGATATGGACAGAAGCAGTATTGGTCGCTTGTTGGTCATGGCGGCCCTGGCATTCCTTCTTTTCCAGTTTGGGCCAAAGCTGTTCGGGGGCGGAAAGATCACCACCCAGCCGCTCAGGAACGAAAGCCGGCTGGTGCTCGGCGCGAGCCCGCGAGCGCCGGAACGAACCTGCGACATTTGGACGCCCGAGTTCCGCGCGCAAGCGAGTACGCGCGGGGCTTCGCTCAAGCATTTCGAGCTGATGGGCCCGAAGTACGAGAAGAACGGCAAGCCTATCGATCTGTCGACCACACCCGACCTCGAGTTCAATCGTCAGCTTCGTTTCGACTTCCACAACAGCGCGGGCCTGCCCGCCGGCAAACAATGGAATCTAGACGCTGACCTCGTCGATTGGACGCTGGACGGCCAAACCGGCAAAAGCTGCGCGTTCAGCTATCGCGATTCCAAGGTCGAGCTGACGAAGAACATCACCTGGACAGGGCGGCCCTACGAGCTCCAGGCCGACGCTACGATCAAGAACCTCGCCGATCGCACTCTCTATCACGCACTCACGGTCCACAGCGACGCCTGGCACACCGCGAAGGAGGTGAAGGGCAGCATGTTCCGGCAAAGCCCGCTCGTTACCCGAGTGGAGTGCGTGCTGGATCAAGGCAAGCCGAGACGGCTCGCCGAGACCGACTTCGACGCCGGCAAATTCTCGGAGGCCGAGCATTTTCCGACCAGTGATATCGATCCGGGAGACTGGTACGAGGTCGATGGGAAGCCCGCCTTCATAGCGGTTTCCAACGCGTACTTCGCGCATGCCATGGCGCCGGTGAAGGCACCGGTGACGCCGGTCTGCCAAATGCTGATCGAGGAGCACAAGATTGGCGATGCGGACAACGACGGAGCGATTTATCGCACTCGCCTTGCGTATCCGGGCGTGGACCTCGCTCCAGGCACGAGCTCTTCCTACTCCGTGCTCACCTACGTCGGGCCGAAGGAGCGCAGCGTTCTGGCGACCGCGGGCGGCGGCAATCACCGCTTCAGTGAGCTGATCGACCTCGGCTTCTTCTCGATCATCGCCAAGGTGCTGGTCGCGTTCTTACTCAAGGTGCACAGCATCATCCCCAACTGGGGCATTGCCATCATCATCTTGACGGTGACCGCCCGCACCTTGCTGTTTCCACTGACCGTGCCCGGTATCAAGGGCATGATCAAAATGCGTGAGCTCAAGCCAGAGATCGATGCCCTGAACGAAAAATTCAAGGATGACGCTCAGGCCAAGGGCCTAGCTCAGATGGAGCTTTGGCGGAAACACAACGTCAATCCGGTCAAGGGCTGCTTGCCTCAGATGGCATCCATGCCCGTCTGGTTTGCGCTGTACACGACCCTGCAAACGGCGGTCGAACTCTACCATATCAAGTTTTTATGGCTGCCCGATCTGACGGCCGCCGACCCGCTTTACATTTTACCCTTCATTATCGGCGCCACCTCTTTCATGCAGCAACGCCTCATGCCGCAGCAAGGGGATCCTGCACAGCAGAAGATGATGCAGTACCTGATGCCCGGCATGTTTACGGTTTTCATGCTGTTTTTGCCGGCCGGCCTCGGGGTATACATGTTCACTAACGGCGTGCTCGGCATCCTTCAACAACAAGCAGTGGAGTGGCACGTGCGGCGCTCGATGAAATCCGGTGGTGGCTCCGGTTCTGGCAGCGGAGACATCAAGGTCAAAGTGATTGGGGAGTCGGCCTTCAAACGGAATGGCAAAAGTGGCTCGTCTTCGGCAAAGCTCGCCGGTGACAGCCCGCTCCTCGGCAAAGGAAAGGCAGAGTCATGACTGAAAACGACGACCTCGACGACGCGGCGTGGGACAGCGGGGACGAAGGAGAAGCCGAAGATGGCGAGACCGAAGGCGGAGACGTGTCGCACGCTGCGGCCGGCACCGAAGAGGTCGCCGACGGTGAACGGCCTCGCAAGCGGCGTAAATCGCAAGACGACTACGTATCGGCAGACCCGCGCGCCAACGTCGCGCTCAAGTTCGTGACGGACGTGATTCGTGAGATGGAGATGGAGTGCACCGTGCACCTCCGCCGCCCCCAAGAAGGCAATGCGGACGACGAGATCAACATCGAGATCGCCGGGCGCGACGCGGGCCGTATCATTGGTAAAAAGGGCCAGGTCCTGCAGGCGCTGCAGTTCTTGACGCATCGGATCATCAACCGTCCGGGTCTCGACCGTCGCCACATTTTGGTCGATGCCGAGGGCTATCGCAGCCGTCGAGACAATTCGCTCGCGACGATGGCGCAGCGGCTCGGCCGCCAAGCCGTAGAAGAAGGCAAGATCATCACTTTCGAGCCCATGAACCCGCGCGACCGGCGCGTTGTCCATCTGGCCCTGGCCAAATTCGAAGGCGTGATCACGCGCAGCGACGGCGAAGGGGATGACCGCCGCGTGCAGATCATCCCGGTGCGCCGCACCGCGGGAGCGGGCGCCGCCGCGCCAAACTGAGCCGGGCACGTCTCCAAAGCTGCAGGATGGCCCCATCACGTTGGACAACCGGCGCTTGGGGCCGCCATGCATCTGGGCGCGGCGGGAGTCATTCTCGGTTCGAGCGTGAAAAGCTCGAAAATGCCTCTCAGCAAATTGCCGAGCCCGTCGGCCGCGATTACATACCCCTGACAACTCGGACTCGAGCGGGCTCTATTTCGGCCTGCGCCGTTACAGAAAGGCACCCATGGCTTTGCTTCCTAAAACCTTGTTGCTCGGCGTGGCGAGCACGCTCGGGCTAGCCGCCGTCAGCTGCGGGCCCAAAGCCGTACGCGGGGAAGACGTGGCCGGCCTCGACGACCAGGCGCTCAGCACCGGGCTCGACCGCCGCGATCTGCAAAAAATGTTGCACGACAACATGCAGGCTTTGCAGACCTCACCGGTGATCACGCGCTGGCAGGGTGAAAAGGATCCCACGGTTTCCGTGCTGCCGCTCCGGAACGAAACCACCGAGCATATCGACAGCCAGCTGGATTCGCTGATCAGCGACATCGAAACCACGCTCGTGAACGCCGGGCACGTCAAAGTGATCAGCCTCGAGTCTCAACCGCAGCTGATGGAGCAGGTGCGCCGCCAGTATCAAGACGGCTTCGATCAAAGTAAGATCGCCGCCTGGGGCAAGCAGATTGGCACCCGCTACGTGGTCACCGGCAAGGTGTTCAGTAGCGACGAACGCCAGGACAAAGAGCGCCGCGTTCAGTACTTCATGTTCATTCAAGTGCTGGAGGTCGAGACGAGCGCGATCTTGTTCCAATACAAGACCGCGGTTACCAAAGCGCTGCTCTAAAGCGACGCCCGAGGACGCATGATCGATCGCGTCTCTTGCCTGGTGACGATCGCCTTGCTGTCGGCGTGCGCCGGGCATTCAGACAAGACCATGGCCGCGCGCAGCGCGCTCGATGCCGGTGACCCGAATGGCGCCCTTCATGCCATCAACGAGCAGCTCAACGTCGACAGCGAAAAGCAGCTGCCGGAAAAGACGGGCGGCGACAACTCGCTCCTCTTGTTGGACCGCGCCATGGTGCTGCAGGAGCTCGATCAAAATGCGCTTTCGAGCCGAGATTTGGAGATCTCCGACAAAGAGATCCAAGTCTTGGATCTCTCGGCCAACGCCGGCGCGGATCTTGGCCGCTACCTGTTTTCGGATGACGTGGGCCCGTACAAGGCGCCCGCTTACGAGAAGTTGATGATCAACACCATCAACATGATGAACTACCTCGCCCGCGGAGACCTGAATGGCGCGCGCGTGGAGGCGCGGCGCTTGGCCGTGATGCAGAAATTCACGCGTGACACGGGTGATGCAGCGCAGGCCCTGTTCGGCCCTGGCAGTTACTTGGCGGGCTTCGTGTTCGAGAAGAGCGGCAAGCCAGAAGATGCCCTTCGCTACTACGACGAAGCGCTGGGCTACGGCATGTACGATACCCTTGCCGAGCCGGTGCGGCGCCTGACGCAGCAGGCCAGCTACTCGAGCCCTCGGATCCGCGAGCTGCTCGCCAAAACGCCCCGCGCGCCGAAGGACGACGCGCCAAAGGACGACGACGGGGAGCTCCTGGTTACCCTGAATTTCGGACGTGTGCCGGCCAAATTCGCGCGTCGAATTCCGATCGGCCTGGCCCTCACCTACGCGAGCGGCTTCATCAGCCCCATGGATCAAGGGCGCGCCAATGACCTCGCCCTGCAAGGCTTGGTCACGTGGGTGAACTACCCGGAGCTTGGTCGCGCGCACGGCGCGTACGGACAACCCACGTTCATGTTGGATGGAGCTTGGGCGCCACTCGAGGGCATCTTGGCCGTCGATGAGGAAGCCAAGCGCGCGTGGGAAAAAGCGCGCGGCGCCGTCGTGGCCTCGGCCATCACCCGCACCCTGAGCCGCGTCGTCGCTGGCGAAGCGACGAAGAAGGTCGCGGGCGGAGGCTTGCTCGGTGAGGTATTGAGCTTGGGCGCGCAAGTCACGTTGACCGCGACCGACACGCCAGACACACGCAGCTGGGCGACACTTCCTGCCCGCATCGCATTCGGCCGCATGAGAGTGCACGCGGGAACGCACGCGGTGGCACTCGGCGCGTCTGGCGGCAACAAACGCCAAACCATTACTATCGCCCCCCACGGCTGGGCGGTCGTGAACCTCACGTCGTTGAATTAGCTACTTGCGGCGGGCGGGATGTGCGCCCTGAGAGCGAGTCAGTGACCCTTGCGTGCTGACGAAGGCAGTGGCGGGGGCACGCGATTTTTCAGAGCCAGCACCCGCGCACGGGCGCGAGGGGTAAGCAATGCCAGGCCGGCTACGAGGGGTTAGCTGTTCGCGGGCCTGTTCACGGCGAGCTGCGCCGCGAACGCTCGCTGGTAAGCGGGGCGCCCGTCGCCGCAAGCCACATAAGCAGCCAGGTTCGGAAATTCGTTCAGGATGCCCGATTGTCTCAGCCAGAAAAGACACCGACACCATCAGCAAATCGGCTGCACTGAACGCACCATCGAGCCAGTCGGCATCGGCCAGGCGCACCGAAAGTGGCTTCAGCCGGTCGCGAATGCGATCGAGCACTGGAGGCAGTCCCTCGGCACTCCAAGGCTTGTCACCCTCGAGTAACTTCGCGTTCTGAAGCTCGAGGATTGGCGGCCCGACCGTACTGAGCGCGGCAAACATCCAATTCATCGCGCGTGCCCGGGCATTGGCGTCTTGCGGCCGCAAACCAGGATGCCGCTCAGCGATGTGAAACACGATCGCGCCCGTCTCGAACAGCGCAAGCTCGCCTTCCTAGTAGGTCGGGATCTGGCCGAATGGATGCAGTGTTAGGTGCGCAGGCTCCTTCAACGCATGAAACGAAACCAGGCGCACCTCTTAAGGCTGGCCCACTTCCTCGAGCGCCCAACGAACGCGCGTGTCCCGCGCCAAGTCCTTGCCGCCATCGGGAGAGCGTTCGAAAGCAGTGATGGTGATGGTCATCGAGCGGCTCCTCTTGCGCGAACACGGATCTTCACGGTTCTCGAAGTGCGACCCCCAAGCTAGAATCGAGCTCGCGACCTTTGCTGTAGGAAAGCCCTACTCTATGGAACTGAGATACGGGGCGGGCGGCGAGGAAGCTCTCACGGAGCGGCGCGCCGCTCAAGGGCGAAGCGCGCCACGACAGAGTGTGATCGATTTGACGTCTGCTCGTCACAAGCGCTGGATTGGGTTCTTCATCCGGTGGCGATTCCGGGGCGGGGGGATGTGACCCAGGACGAACGAAAAAGATCCTAGCCGTGCAGGAAGCGTGGGAATTTCACGCGTGCCGATTGCGGGCGAGCCCCTTTCGTTCGGGAGTCTTCAGGAGCTGCTGGCTTGGCGCAACATGCCTCCGTCGATGAAGAACGTGGAGCCGGTGACATACGCCGCTTCATCGGAGGCAAGGTAGGTAGCCAAGGCGGCAATCTCCTCCGGTTTCCCCCAGCGATTGAGCGGTATGGCGCTCATCAAAGCCTTCTCCAGTTCAGGCTGAGCTTGTATGTCGGCGTCGATCGGGGTGTAAGTCGCGCCCGGTCCGATGTTATTGACCGTGATTTGGTCCTTGGCGAGCTCGACTGCGACCGTGCGCATCAGCATCCTCAAACCACCCTTACTCATGCAATACGGCGCGTTCAGCGGCATGGGCAAATCCTCATGCACCGAAGAAATATTGATGATACGGCCACCCTGGCCCTGCTTGATCATCTGCTTCGCGGCGGCTTGCGAAACGATGAACGGCCCGAGCAAATTGACCTCGAGGATCCTGCGGGCTTCGTCCAAAGAATAATCGACGAACGAAGCCTTTTTCTCGATGCCGGCGTTGTTTATGACGATGTCGAGTCGGCCAAATGCTTTCATTGCGCCATCGATCAGCGCCTGAACTTCCGCGGGCTTGGAGACATCCGCCGCGATGGCAATCGCCCTGCCGCCAGAGCTGGCGATTCGTTGTTCCGTCTCGCGGGGTGCGTCCGGCGCGCCAATGTAGTCAACGACGACGGCAGCGCCTTCTTGAGCAAACCGGATCGCGATCGCTTGGCCAATTCCGGTGGCCGCGCCGGTCACGACCGCCACCTTGTCTTTCAATCGCATTGCTGGGCTCCGGGCGTGACAGTAGCCGACAATGAAGCAGACGTGGAGCCTCATTAGTCGCAGTGCCGGAGTTCGCTGCGGACATGGTGACAGTCGTGCAACGCTTTGCGGTCACGTGCCTACGAGCGACGAGCCTCCATGCCTCCGTCATCCGGGCAAGGCGCGTTAGTGGGCGAGAAGAAGAAGCTTCGATGATCACGCGTCGGCTCCCACCACGTCAAAGCCTTCGGCGGCCCAGGGCGGACGAGACCACGGGGGCGTCTACGGGCGGCGAGGTAAGCACCGGCTTCGACGCCACGCCGCTGGACGATGCCGGCGCCGACCGCTCCGAACACGGCCGAATCGCCGAACGCTCGGTTAGAAACCGTTACGTAAAACCTCGAACGCAGCCCAAGCAAGGCGCCGGCACCAGCCCAAGCGGAAACAGCGCCTAGACAACCGCGTGGGCGCCCGCGCGCACCGCGGGATTGTCTTTATCGACGCTCAAACCGCGCCACGTCGCCGTGCTCCGCTGGAAGCTCGACCGCGCGCGACGGATCGTTTTCGCGCGATACCGGCGCGCTGCAACGCCCGAACGATGCTGGACCTGCTCAACGAAGATCGGTGAAGGTACACCCAGGCTTCCCTAAGCTCTTCCACGGTTGCGTCGGGGAAATCTTGCGCGAGGCGCACCAACTGGGGCAGCTCATGGTCGGCGATTCCGCTCGGCGGGCCCGAAACTACACGCCCGCGCTCCCGCTTGAGCCTCAGCAGCCTGTACACGGTGGTCTCGCTCGCGCCAAAACGCTGCGCTAGCTCGAAATAGGTACCCTCCTTTGCTTCGTATGCTTCGACGATGCGTTGTCGCAATTGCAACGGCAATGAACGCATAACTTCCCTAATTTCGTTTTAGACAACTAGCGCCAACTTCGATTCTGCCGCGCTTGCAACGAGTGGTCAGACGCCAACGAAGACATCAGCGGCGCGGAGCCGGCAAAACGGACCGTCTCGAAACAACCTCGGCTCCAGCCACTCGGGTTCATACACGTTTCAGGACTCGATGCGGTGTCGGCGAATTGTTTGGACCGGTCACCGTTGATCACATCCTGACATCGGACGTTTCCGGTTTCGTTCGGGTGCGCGACGCGTTCCCGAAGCAATCAGTTGTAACGAGCCGAGCGGTAACATCCGGAACGAAGACGTATGCAAAGTAAACCTGCACGACACGGATACGACATCTCCCCCCGGCTAGTTACACTTTCACAGCCCGGTGCCTTGAAAGGTAGGTGAGGTTCGATTGCTCGGTTACTGATGCACAGGTTTATGTTGACTGAACATCGTTTTTGCCGCTGAAAGCGAGCGTTTGCAAGTTGCCGTTGGGTGCGCGTGTCGGAGCAAACACATCCGGAAAAGGTTTTCGGTCGACGCGCGCATTCTCGCTTGAACATTCAGGAAGAACACTCATGCAGCTATTGTTTATCGATCGAAGTCGCGCCCTTCGCGGCGCTTTTTCCACGGTCTTGTGCGTCACCTCGTTGTGGGCGGCATTCGCTGGCGCCGGCTGTAATAAGTCGAGCGCATCGACATCGAGCGATCCGGCAGCCTCCAAGACCGACAAGGCGGCTCCGGCCAGTACCGAACGCTCCACCGAAGCAACCAGCACGGACGTCATGACGCCACCGGGTGTCGAAAAGTCGACCCTGAAAGCGGCAGATTACCCGACCGCGAAAGTGATGACCACGGGCCTGAAGGTCGACGACGACAGCGTGACGGTCGGTATCCTCCATTCAACGACCGGAACCATGGCAATCAGTGAGACCGGCTCCGTGCAGGCTGAAAAGCTCGCCATCGCGCAGATCAACGCGCTGGGCGGCATCCTTGGGCGCCAAATAAAAGTAATTCAAGAAGACGGTGCCAGCGACTGGCCGACCTTCGCCGAAAAGGCCAGGAAGCTCTTGGTCAATGACAAAGTCGCAGCCGTGATGGGCTGTTGGACGTCCGCCTCGCGTAAAGCCGTGCTGCCCGTTTTCGAAAAGGAAAATGGCCTGCTTTATTACCCAACCTTTTACGAAGGTTTGGAGCAGTCGAAGAACGTATTTTACACAGGTCAGGAAGCTACGCAGCAGATCCTCGCGAGCCTCGATTGGGTGCACAAGGAGAAGGGCGCAAAGAGCTTCTATTTGATTGGCTCGGACTACATTTGGCCGCGAACGTCCATGAAAATCGCGCGAAAACACATCGAAAACGTGTTGCATGGCACGGTCGTCGGCGAGGAGTTCGCGCCGCTCGGTAACACCCAGTTCGGTTCGATCATCAATAAGATCAAATTGAAGAAACCAGACGTAATCTTCGCCGCCGTCGTCGGCGGTAGCAACGTTGCTTGGTTCAAACAGTTGAACGCCGCTGGTGTGACCTCCGCCAATCAGACGCTCCTCACGATCTCCGTGACCGAGGACGAGGTGCTCGGTATCGGCGGCGAGAACCTGACGGGGTTCTTCTCATCCATGAAGTACTTTCAGAGTTTGGACAACGCCAATAACAAGGCCTTCGTCGAAGCCTTCAAAAAGATGTGGGGGCCCAAGAGCGTGATCGGCGACGTCACGCAAGCCGCCTACCTCGGTCCGTGGATCTGGCGTGCCGCGGTCGAGAAGGCAGGCAGCTTCGACGTCGACAAAGTCGTTGCTGCGTCGCCCGATATCGAGATCAAAATTGCACCAGAAGGGTACGTCAAGGTTCACGCGAACCATCATTTGTGGAGCAAAGCGCGGATCGGAAAAGCCAAGGCGGACGGTCAGTTCGAGGTCGTTCACGAAAGCGATCTGATTGAGCCCAACCCGTTCCCGAAAGGCTACCAGTGAGCTGACCGGGGGGGACGATTTTCAACCAGAGAAAGAGGATGCCAGATGAGCCTGAATGAAGTTGGTTCGATGATCGCGATGCAAGGCTTTTCAGGCCTTAGTCTGTTCACGGTCCTGCTTCTGATGGCACTCGGGCTCGCCATCATCTTCGGGCAGATGGGTGTCATCAACATGGCTCATGGCGAGTTCATGGCCATTGGTGCCTACGTGGTCTACCTGTTCTCGCAGCTCACGCAGAACTACGCGCCTGGTCTGCGTGAGGTGTACTTCGTACCAGCGGTCGTCGCCGCCTTTTTCGTAGCCGGCGCGGTTGGGTACGTCGTCGAGATGCTGTTGATCCGTCGGCTTTACAAGCGACCGCTGGATACACTTTTGGCGACGTGGGGGCTCAGCCTCGCCATGCAACAGTTCTTCCGCTCTTTCATCAACCCGAAGGAGGTTAGTGCGGAACTGCCGGAATGGCTGCTGGGCGCCTTCAATCCGACGCCGTCCATCCAGGTTCCCCGAAACGGGATCTTCGTGATGGGCCTCACTATTTTAGTGTCGGCCGGCGTCTACCTGCTGATGCTCAAGTCTCGCTGGGGGATCCGCATCCGCGCGACCACGCAGAACCGCGTCATGAGCTCGGCGGTGGGCATCAACACCGACCGCGTCGACCGGTTCACGTTCGCCTTAGGTTGTGGGATCGCCGGGCTAGCCGGGGCCGCATTCACGACAATTGGCTCGACCGGGCCGACGAGCGGCTCGCTGTATATCGTGGACACGTTTCTAGTGGTGGTGTTCGGCGGGGCAGCGAATCTGATCGGCACGATTGCTTCGGCGTTCTCTATCGCTCAGGCGCAATCGCTTCTGGAGTTCTTCTTGACCAGCGCGATGGCCAAGGTGCTGACGCTGATGACGATCATCGTCATTCTCATGATCCGGCCCCAGGGGCTGTTCACCAACAAACTTCGGACCTGAGCCCCGGCGGTTAGCATGAGCCATTTAACCAAAAAACTGGGTAAAGCGGACCTATTAGGGGTCGTCGTCTTATCCGCGGTGATATTGGTCCTATTCCCATCCGTGTTCGGAATCTTTCGCCTGAACCTGATTGGCAAGTATCTCACCTATGCGTTCGTCGGTGTAAGCCTGGTGCTGCTTTGGGGTAACGGCGGCATTCTGAGCCTGGGCCAGGGAGTATTTTTTGGCCTAGGGGGCTACTGCATGGCCATGTTCCTCAAGCTTGAGGCCTCCGACCCAATAGCCACGAAGATCCAGACTACGCCCGGCATTCCCGACTTCATGGACTGGAATCAGATCGTCAAGCTCCCGCTTTTTTGGCTGCCCTTCAAAAGCTTAACTTTCACGATCATCGCGATCTTGGTCGTCCCTGCCCTATTCGCTTTCTTGATCGGCGTCGCAATGTTCAAGCGCCGCGTCGGGGGCGTCTATTTTGCGATCATCACGCAGGCAGTCGCGCTCATTCTCTCCGTTTTGATTGTCGGGCAGCAGGGTCTCACCGGCGGAATCAACGGCATCACTGACCTGAAGACCATGCACGGCTGGGATATTCGGTCGGATTCGGCCAAGTACATTCTTTACTACGTGAACGGAGCGCTTCTCATCGGCTGCGTCGTCTTCACCCGCTGGGTGCTCTCGACGAAGTTCGGCATGTTGCTACTCGCGCTACGCGAGAAGGAAGATCGCGTACGGTTCTCCGGTTATGACGTCGCCAACTTCAAGACACTCGCGTTCTGCATGTCGGCCGTAATGTGTGCGATCGGCGGCGCGATGTTCACTCTGCAAGTCGGGTTCATGTCACCCTCCTTCGTTGGCATTACACCGTCTATCGAAATGGTGATCTATACCGCGGTCGGTGGGCGTATGTCCGTCGTCGGGGCTGTCTTCGGTACGCTCTTGGTGAACTTCGCCAAGACGTTCTTCTCCGAGGAGTATCCCGACCTATGGCTGTTCCTGATGGGAGCGACGTTCATAGCGGTCGTGTTGTTGTTCCCGGACGGCTTGGCGGGCTTGTACGACCGTTATGGCAAACCCTTCGTTTTGCGTCGGGCAGCTCGTGCGCATTCCAAGCCGAAGGCGACGGAACCGAACGTGGCCGTAGCTACCGCGCTCGAAAGCGGAGGCAAGCATGGCTGAGTTTGAGATGCTCACGATACAGGGGCTAGGCGTGTCCTTCGACGGTTTCAAGGCGGTGGACGACCTCAACTTCATCGTCGACCGTAATGAGCTGCGCGTAGTGATTGGCCCGAACGGTGCCGGCAAGACCACACTGCTGGATCTGATCTGCGGCAAGACCAAGTCGACCTCCGGCAGCATCATGTTCAAGACCATGGACCTCACGCAAATGAAGGAACACGACATCGTGCGTGCCGGCGTCGGGCGCAAGTTTCAAACTCCTTCGATCTACGAGAATCTATCGGTTTCCGAAAACTTGGAGGTATCGTTCCCGCGTGGTCGCAGCGCTTTCGGTGCACTGTTTTTCAAGCGTGCGGCGGACGTGATCGACCGTGTGCACAAGGTCGCTGAAGAGGTGATGCTACTCGAGAAGCTCGATCATCAGGCAGCGCTGCTGAGCCACGGTCAAAAGCAGTGGCTCGAGATCGGCATGTTGCTCATGCAGGACCCGGAACTGCTGATGCTCGACGAGCCGGTCGCCGGCATGACCGTCAATGAGCGCGAGCAGACTGCGGAGTTGCTCAACCGCATCAGCAAGAACCGGTCGGTCATCGTGATCGAGCACGACATGGAGTTCGTGCGCAAAATTGCCCACAAGGTCACCGTGCTGCATCAGGGCAAAGTGATTGCGGAGGGCAGCATGGATAAAGTGACGGCCGACCCGCGCGTGATCGAAGTCTATCTGGGCCATTGAGAAACGTCCGAAAGGAATCAGCCATGATCGAGGTCAACGACCTGCACGTCAGCTACGGCCAGAGCGAGGTGATTCACGGCGTGAATCTCGAAGCAAAGGAAGGGCAAATCGTCGCCATCATGGGCCGCAACGGCATGGGCAAGACGACGCTCTTCAAATCTCTCATGGGCGTGATCCGCAGCACCTCCGGTAGCATCAAGGTGGGCGGCGTGGACGTGACGAAGATGCCGAGCTACAAGCGAGTCAAGCAAGGCATCGCTTACGTTCCCCAGGGCCGCATGATCTTCCCAAGCCTAACGGTTTGGGAGAACCTGCTCACCGGGCTGGAGGGGTCGCGAACCGGTAAGTTCCCGACCGACATTTTCACGCTTTTCCCGGTCCTCGCGGAAATGAAAACCCGCCGCGGAGGCAATTTATCCGGCGGCCAACAGCAACAACTGGCCATTGCGCGTGCGTTGGCGGCGGAGCCCAAAGTGTTGTTGCTCGACGAGCCAACCGAGGGCATTCAACCCTCCGTAATCAAGGACATTGCGCAAGTCTTGTTGAAGGTACGCGACTCGCGCCGGATCACGATCATCGTCTCCGAGCAGGTGTTGAGCTTTACGATGGAAATCCTGGATCGGCTTTTGGTTATCGAAGGCGGTAGATTCACCGCAGACGAGCCGCGCGACAAAGTCGACGTGGGCGAGGTGCGGCGGCTACTGGCGGTATGAAGAGAGCCACTGACCAAAGGAGCAAGGAATGTACCACGGCGACGTCTCGAGTAGCAAAGACACGGTGGGCGTAGCGGTCGTCAATTATAAGATGCCTCGCCTTCATACCAAGGCCGAGGTGCTGGCCAATGCCCGGAAGATCGCCGCGATGCTGCAGGGCATGAAGGTCGGGCTGCCAGGGATGGACCTCGTGGTCTTCCCCGAATACAGCACGCACGGCATCATGTACGACAAGCAGGAGATGTACGAGACGGCCGCCGCGATTCCGGGGGAGGAGACACAGATATTTGCTGAAGCATGTCGCGCAGCAAACGTATGGGGCGTGTTTTCCTTGACCGGAGAACAGCACGAGGATCATCCGAACAAGGCGCCCTACAACACACTGCTCTTGATCGACAACCACGGGGAGATTGCGCAAAAGTACCGCAAAATCATGCCCTGGGTGCCAATCGAGGGTTGGTACCCCGGCAATTGTACGTACGTCACTACCGGCCCGAAGGGTTTGAAGATTTCGCTGATTATCTGCGATGACGGGAATTACCCCGAGATCTGGCGCGACTGCGCGACCAAGGGGGCAGAGCTCATCGTGCGCTGTCAGGGCTATATGTATCCGGCCAAAGAGCAACAAGTGATGATGGCAAAATCAATGGCTTGGGCGAACAATGTCTACGTCGCCGTTGCCAATGCCTCCGGGTTCGACGGTGTCTATTCTTATTTTGGGCACTCCGCTATCATCGGCTTCGATGGCCGCACCCTGGGGGAATGCGGCGAAGAGGATTACGGTGTTCAGTACGCGCAACTTTCCGTGTCATTGATAAGAGACGCGCGTAAAAATATGCAGTCTGAAAACCACCTGTTCAAGCTCTTGCATCGCGGCTACACCGGGCTCATCAATTCTCGCGAAGGTGACCGTGGCGTCGCCGCGTGCCCCTTTGAATTTTACAAGAAGTGGGTCGAAGATCCCGAAGGCACGCGTGAGATGATCGAGGCCATCACGAGGCCCGCGGTCGGCACGGAAGAGTGTCCGATCCCGGGAATACCGACTTCTCGCGAGGTCATCCACCGATAGTGTCTTGGTAGGTATTCATCACTGCCGCTGCGTCCGCGGAGAAGGCGACATGCGCGCGGTTCACGTGGAGACCGGGATACTTTTTTTGGGAGACGTTCATGAGTCATCGCGACCTCGACGCCTACCTGATTCGAGACGAGCCTTACTACCTCCCGATCGGGGAAGAGATCGAATTGTTCGAGGCCGCCTACGCGGCGCGGCTGCCGGTCATGCTGAAGGGCCCGACGGGCTGCGGGAAAACGCGGTTTGTCCAGTACATGGCATGGCGCCTATCGCGACCGCTGGTTATTGTCGCATGCAATGAGGAATTGAGCGCTTCTGACCTCTTGGGGCGATACTTGCTCGAAGGTGGAGAAACGCGATGGCAGGATGGCCCGCTCGCCATCGCTGCGCGTTTGGGCGGGCTCTGTTATCTCGACGAGGTGGTCGAAGCGCGGCAGGACACGCTCGTCGTCATTCATCCGTTGACTGACGACCGGCGGTTGCTTTCACTGCCGTCGCGAAGCGAAGCATTTCAGGCGCGTGCCGACTTTTCTCTGATCGTCTCTCACAATCCCGGTTATCAAAGCGCGCTCAAAGAGTTGAAGCCTTCAACTAAGCAGCGCTTCGGGGCCATCGACTTTGGGTATCCCGAACGTGCGCGCGAAATAGAGATCTTGTGTCATGAAACCGCCGTGTCGCGAGAGCTCGCGGAACGCTTGGTGTCCATTGCCGAGGCAGGCCGGCGCCTCAAAGGGCACGGTCTCGACGAAGGCATTTCAACGAGGATGCTGGTGCATGCCGGAACACTGATCCGGCATGGCATTGGGCCGGAAGCGGCGTGTCAGATGGCGCTCGTGCAGCCGCTCACAGATGACCCCGAGCTCGTGCTTGCCCTGTCCGCGAGCGTACGGGTCTGTCTGTGAGCTCTCCCGCGGCGAGCCGCACCACGGGGTCGACAGCTGGCCTCGGTACTTTCATTAGGGCGCTTTGGGGCGCTGACGTTAGTGTTGAACCGCTACCTAATCTGGCCGGTGCGGAGGTCGACGCCGTTGACCGGCGCCCGCGGTTCGCGGGCTCGCGCATCTGGGTGCCGTCGGAGCCTCTGCCTGGCTCGCCGCGCACCTATTCGGAATATCTCTTGGCGGCGGTGGCGCATGCAGCGGCGCACGTGTACTTCGGCGGACTACGCTTCGAAGTCAAGGGTCTGAAGCCGCCGCAAATTGCGATCATCTCGTTGCTCGAGGATGCGCGCGTCGAGCGTCTGGCGGCGGCACGATACCCTGGGCTCACGCGGCTTTGGACACCGTTCCACACGGCTCGGTCGGACGGCGCAAAAACGAGCCAGGCACTCCTGGCCCGGCTCGCGCGAGCGCTCCACGACGGTCGCTACGCCGATGAGGACGCCTGGGTCGCCAAGGCGCGTGCGCACTTCGACGATCCGCGATTCGATTGGCGAGACTCGAGCTGCTTGCGAGAGCTCGGTGGAGCTCTCGGCAATGACCTCGGCCAGATGCGGGCTCAATTCGAGGCCAAAAATTATGCCGTGATGCCTATTTATCGCGACGACAACTTCGGGCTGTGGCAGTCCAAATCGGCCGAGGATGCGGCGGCGACGGAAGCGGACATGGCGCGCGGTTCCGACTTGGACCAAGCCGATGTCGACTCCGATCGAGATAAGGAACGCCCCGCGGCCGGCGTTCCGCGTCCGCACATGACATGCGAGCGCGCTCCGAGTTTGCGGTCGGGCGCCGCAAGCCGATGCGAGGTGGTCGGCGAACCGCCAAAAAACCACAGCGACGCTCTATCGCCGACCCGTTATCCCGAATGGGACTATGTCATCGCTCGCGAGCGTGACGAATTCTGCAGCTTGCGCGAGCGCGGCCTAGAATTGGGCGATACCGAGCGCCTCGATGATGCACTCGCCGGTTACCGCCCTGCTCGGCAGCGCTTGGGCCGCTTCGCGCGGCGACTTGCCGACCGACGCGCTGTCCACATCCGTCGGCTGCTGGACGGTGACCGGCTGGACCTCGCGAGCGCAGTGGAAAACCTCGTCGCGCAGAGCACGGGAACTTTTCCGGAACAACGGGTTTATCGCCGCGTCCGCGTTCAGCAGGAACCGCCCGTCCTCTTGCTGTTGATCGACCTGTCGGAGTCTTTGAATCGAGCGGCTCGCGCTCACGGCACGACGCTCTTGGAGCTTGCACGCAACGCGAGTGTTTTACTTGCAGGGTCGCTTCCGTCTGCGGCTCCGGACCTCGCCATTCACGGGTTTTCTTCGAATGGTCGGCATGACGTCGGTTACTACCGCTTCAAGGACTTCGGTGAACCCTACGACGCGTTGGTCCATTCGCGCTTGGCTGGGATGAAAGCGAGTTTTTCCACACGTTTTGGGCCCGCCTTGCGTCACGCGGGCCGCGTCCTGCATCAGAGATCGGCGCGGCGCAAGCTTTTGCTACTCGTTACTGATGGTGAGCCCTCGGACGTCGACGTTTACGATCCGAACTATTTGGTGCTCGATGCCAAGCGCGCAACCAACCAAAACCGCGCCCGCGGCGTGCAAAGTTTCTGCATCGGCCTCGATTCAAGCGCGGAGACCAGCGTGACGCGCATATTCGGCACTGGCAACTGGGTGATGCTCGAGCACCTAAGGCGGCTTCCTGAATGCCTCTGCGAGGTGTATTTACGTCTTTCTGCTTGAAGTCGAGCAACGATACGAAACACGGGTCTAGTCCGTCGCTCAATGTCCAATGGCCCAGGGGTAGCCGCGTGAGCTCGAGTGCACCGTACGCTTGGCGGGCTCTCCGCTAGACTGGGTCAGCTCGCGCTTCAGTATTTTGGGCTCGTGTTGGCTCCGCTCATTGATGCCAGCCGCGCGCCGATTCACGGCAGAGCCGGTCGCCAGACTTGCTGCGCTCAACAGGCGTTTGGCCGGCTCGCCGCATTCCGGGCATGCTGCCGGATCGCGTACCTGGACCATAGGCCGCGTGAGCTCGAACACCCCATGGTCATTACATTCGAACTCATAGACAGGCATGGCTCTCTCCTTGAAAGGTAGCGGGCGGGCGGTCGAAGGCCGGATGCGGTCGGCACGAGGCGGATCGACTCGCCCGCGTTTGGAGGGGCTCCTCAGGTTGCGAACGCGAGGTCAGCGCCTGGGGGGACAGACTTAACGGGCCCGTCGGCACTGGGGGTGATATCGAAATTGAAGATTTCGGTCGGGATTGCCAGCGTCGCGCACGCATTCGGAATGTCTACGATGCCACTGACACGGCCTTCCACCGGCGCCGTGCCGAGAATCGCGTAAGCTTGCGCGCCGGTGAAGCCGAATTTTTTAAGGTACTCGATGGCATTGAGGCACGCGCGGCGATAGGCCACGTGCACGTCTAGATAATGTTGCTTACCGTCCTCGTCCACGGAGATCCCCTCGAAAATCATGTATGAGGAGTAGGTCGGCTCGAGGGGGCTCGACTTGAACACGGGATTCAGGATCCCGTATTTCGCTATGCCGCCTTTGATTACTTTCACGCGCAAGTCGAGGTACCCGGCCATCTCGATCGCACCACAGAATGTGATCTCGCCGTCACCCTGGGAAAAGTGGATATCGCCCATCGAAAGGCCACCCCCCTTGACGTAAACAGGAAAGTAGCAAGTGGAGCCCTTCGTCAGGTTTTTAATGTCACAGTTGCCGCCATGCTCCCGCGGCGGGACCGTACGCGCCGCCTCGGCCGCGGCCGTGGGCACATCACCCTTGGCCATGCGGCCCAGGTGAGCGGTGGCGGCGAAAGGCAACGTCGCAAGCGCCGGCACACGCTCTGGATCAGTGTCGAACAACGCCTTTTCTCGCTTGTTCCAAGTGCTCAGCAGCTCGTGTGATGGCAAACAGCCGATCAGCCCTGGATGCATGATCCCAGCGAACTCGACCCCCGGTATATGGCGTGAGTTTGCGTAAATACCGCTAAAGTCCCAGCATGCCTTACGTGCATCGGGGTACTGGCGGGTCAGGAATCCGCCGCCGTTCTCGCGCGCAAAAATGCCGGTAAAGCCCCACTGGTATCCAGCTAAGACGCCGACGTCGAGGATGTCGACGACCAATAAGTCGCCTGGCTCCGCGCCCTCCACGCCTATCGGTCCACTCAAGTAGTGCACCTTGCTCAGATCTACGATTTTTACGTCAGTCGCGGAGTCGTCATTCTTGATCTGGCCACCAGTCCAGTCGATGCACTCAACTCGAAACTGAGCGCCTGGCTTGACCCAGCTCACGATGGGGATATCTGGATGCCAACGGTTGTGGATAACGTCATGATCGGTGGCAGGCGCCGTGAGGTCGACCTTAATAAGCGTGTCCATTGAAACTCCTTCGCCTCTGTATCGGTGATGACTGCGCGGCGGTTTGGCTCGAGTCAGTTCCGAGTCGGCCGCCGTCGTGCTCTGGCTGGGATGATTGGCCTAGCGTAGAAGTGACCTGTTTCTGGGCGAGCACCGCGCCGTTTCTCTTGGTGTAAAAGCAAGCGGGCGAGCGCAGGTCGGCGTCGCGCGTCGCCGCGCAGTCCGGCAAACGGTCTTCCCGTCGCGCCAACGCAGTGCCTCCGAACCGGCTGGGCAGCGCCCGATGGCCAGCGCCTTACAGGCCGACGGCAACACGAGGATGAGGTTGCGCTTTCGCACCCAACATCCCGGAGATTCCCCGGACGAACGAGCGGAGAGAATTGCTTCTCGACGCTCCGGCCGGGGCGCCCTCGAAATTGCGAACCGCCGACAACCGGACTTACAGCCAGCCTGAAAGCCCGCTGGCGGCTTACGATCGCGCCCGTCGGCGTTGAAGCTCTAGCCGCGACTCAGATAGTCACTCGACTGTAATCATCTCGACACTTTTGGAGAAGTTTGGTGGGCTTCGTGACGAATTGTGAGTATCCTCAGGGCCGTGCTCAGGTGCGCACGAACGGCGGCGTCGATCCACTGGGAGCGCCGAAGGACGACGTAACCGGGCGTCGCTTACATGCAACATCGATTATTTAACGGAGATAAAATGTCAAAACGCGACAGAGTTAACTTGGGCTTGGCGTCGATCTTGGTTGCAGCGGTTGCGGCGGCAGCGCTCGGCGGATGCAGCGACGACGACACGGACACCGTCGGAGGCGCCGGAACGAGCGCCGGCGGCAAGGCCGGCAGCGGTAGCGGCAAGGCCGGTGGCGCGGGCAAGGCTGGATTCGGCAGCGCGGGCGAGGCCGGGTCTACCGGCGAGGCCGGAGCCACTGGCGAGGCCGGAGCCACCGGCGAGGCCGGGGCGGACAATGGCGGCGGTAGTGGCGGCACTGCCGGTAAGGGCGGCGCAGGTGGCACGGGCGGCGGCGTGAACACGCCCCGCGCGGTCGTCGCGATGATCACCCACGAGGTACCCGGCGACTCGTTCTGGGACCTCATCCGCAAGGGCGCACAGGCTGCCGCCGACAAGGACAACATCGAACTCTGCTCGAAGTCTCTCAATTATCTGAGGCAGACGCTCAGAGTAAATCAAAGTCGG
>CAHJWM010000009.1 GCA_903642325.1 Myxococcales bacterium
CCCGCAGCACGCGGCGCCGTCGGGCCGTCGGTTACCCAGGGCGCTGCTACGCAGCACGCTGCCGTACGGTTGCCGTCGGTGGTCGCGCCGTCACCAGCAACCACCCAGAGCCTCGCCGACGAGGACGAGCTCACCGTCGATGAGGACGAGCTGATCGACGATAAGCCGTGACGAACTAGGTCGAACGGAGCGAAAGACGACCGGCGGTGGCGTCGAGCTCCGCGAACGAGCCGAGCTGCACGAACTCGTTGTAACGCTCGTGCCCAAAACGAAATCCGCACACGACGGGCACGCCCAGCGCGCCGAGCCGCTCCTGGAGCACCGTGCGCAGCGGGACACGGTGTGCCCCCTCCGGGCAGTCGCTGAAATCGCCAAGTACGACGCCGGCGACGTGGTCCAAGGCGCCGCTGGCGAGCAGCGCGCTCAGCATGCGGTCAACGCGATACGAGGCTTCGGTGACGTCTTCCAGCACCAAAATCGAGCTTGCTGGCAGCCGAAGCCGGCCTGCGGCTTGGCACGTGAACAGCAGCGTCAAGTTGCCGCCGGCGAGCACGCCCGACGCAAACCCAGGCCGCATCACTTCGAGCTCTTCGAAGCTGACCGCAGCGCTTGGCTGCTCGAGCGCGCGGATGAACCGCTGGCGCGTCCAATCGTCGCTGCGGCCGAGCGCTGCGGCGTTCGGCCCATGCACGGACGCGACGCCAAGCCTCATCGCCTCTACGTGCAGCGCAGTGATGTCCGAGAAGCCGACGATCCACTTCGGGTGACGAAGGAGCGCATCGTGCTCGGCGAGGTGCGCGATGCGCGTCAAGCCGTAGCCGCCGCGCGCGGCGATGATCGCTCCCAACGTCGTGTCTGCCAGTGCGCGATTCAGCTCCTCCAAGCGCCGGGCATCGCTCCCCGCGAGGTAGCCAGCGCGCTCGAAGATCGACCAGTCGAATTCGACGCGGTAACGCTCGCTCAGCCAGCCCATGCCCCGAAGCACCAGCGTTCGGTCGAACGGGCTCGATGGCGCGATCACGCGAACCCGCGAGCCCGGCTCGAGCGGGGCTGGAGTGACGCGACGCGGGTCCATAGCCGAGCCTAACGCGGTTTTCGCGGTTTTGGCCTTCAGCTACCCGATTCGCGCACGGCGCAAGCTCCGAAAGCGATTGCGGTAAGAGCGGAGGGCGGCAAGACTCCAACCGTCGATGGAACCTCGCAATGCACTGGCCCGGCTCGCGGACGTGGCAAGCCATGCCATGCCCCTTGCCGAGCGCTTGCGTGCGATCGCGCGACGGGCGACGGACGAGCTGAAAACGCGCCTATTGGGCCGCGACTTCGAGCAACGCACGGCGATCCTGAAGGAGCGCTACCTAGACCTGGGCGGAGATCCGTTTGGCTTCGACGCTGATACTGCGCGCCACGCGGCGATGGTGATCGCCTTCTTCCACCGCATGTACTTTCGCACCGAGGTCTTCGGCATCGAAAATGTGCCGGCAGGCCGAGCGCTGCTCGTCGCCAACCACTCGGGGCAAGTCCCGATCGACGCCGCCATCGTGGGCTCCTCCATGTTCTTCGATGCGAACCCGCCGCGCGTGGTCCGCGCGATGGTCGATCGCTGGGCCGCAACGCTGCCCTTCGTGTCGGCGTTCTTTACGCGCATTGGCCAAGTCGTCGGTGTGCCTGAAAATGCGCGCCGCTTGCTGGAGATGGGTGAAGTGCTCCTGGCCTTTCCGGAGGGGATCCGGGGGGTTTCGAAGCCCTTCGACCGCCGCTACCAGCTCGAGCCATTCGGCTTGGGGTTCATGCGTCTCGCGATCGAGACCAAAACGCCGATCGTGCCAGTTGCCATCATCGGCGCCGAGGAGCAATACGTCAGCCTGGGCAACATCAAGTGGGCGGCGCGTCTGCTGGATATCCCGGTTTTTCCGCTAGTCCCGCAACTATTCGTGCCGGGGGCGCAGATGCCCTTGCCGACGCGCTACCGAGTCCATTTCGGTGAGCCAATGTCTTTTCAGGGTGACCCGGACGACGACGACACCGTAGTCGCGGAGAAGGTATGGCTCGTTCGGCAGACCATCTCGGACATGTTACGCCGCGGACTTTCGAGTCGTCGGAGCGTGTTTCTTTGACCGACGCGAGCGACGCAGGGGACGATCGTGCCATCGTCATTACGGGGATATGCGGCAGGCTCGGGCGCCGACTCACGCGTCTTTTGCATCGCGAGGCGCGCGTCATCGGTCTCGACCGGCGTGCGTTCCCCGACCGCCCCCGCGACATCGAGCACCATGAAATTGATTTGCGGAGCAAGCGCGCCCAAGACATTTTTCGGAGTGGCGAAGTGCGCGCGCTCGTGCACTTGGGCGTCATGCACAACCCGCGCGATAGCGCGGAGGAACATCATGCCTGGAACGTCGTCGCATTCCAGCATTTGCTCGAGTATGCCGAGCGCTACAAGGTGCCCAAGGTAATCTTGCTCTCGAGCGCAAATGTTTACGGCCCGAGACCCGACAATGCGCAGTTCTTGCATGAGGAAGCTCCGCTATTGGGCGCTGGTCCATTCAGCGAGATCCGCGATCTAGTGGGACTCGATATGTGCGCGCAGTCTTATTTGTGGCGCTATCCCGAGACGGAGGCGGTGATTTTGCGCCCGTCGCACATCTTGGGAACGGTGCACAACGCACCCAGCAACTACCTGCGGCTCAAGCTCGTGCCGACGCTGCTCGGCTTCGATCCCATGATGCAAGTCGTGCATCAAGACGACGTCGTGTGGGCGCTGCGCGCCGCCCTCGCTCCCGGCGTGCGCGGGATCTTCAACATCGGTGGTCCGCCCCCCGTGCCCTTGTCTCGCGCGCTTCAGCTGCTGGAACGTAGCGTGCTGAAGGTCCCGCACAGCGTGGCGCGGGTCGCCGTCGATCGGCTGTTTCGTTGGCGCGTGACGGACTTTCCTGCGCCCGAGCTGGATTTCATCCGTTACGTTTGCATGGTGGACGACGCGCGCGCACGGGCGGTGTTTGGGTATCGGCCCCAGCATGCGCTGCTCGAGACGCTGCGAGCGGTCGACGAGGAACGCTGGCAATGACACATCATGTCCCATGTCTCGGGTTCGTGTTGCTGGCGACGCTCGCGGCCTGCCACTCGCGGGCAGAGGATCCTGCCCCGCCCGTCACCACTTACGGCATCGTGCCTGCCGCGCCGGGGGCACGCGGTGCCCGCGCTGCAGGCACCGACGCCGCGCCGCCGCCGCCCTCCGACCAAGATCTCGCTGACCCAAGTGCGGCGGGGCCGAGCGAGGTCAGCGACGCGGGCTCGCCCAACGATGCTGGGCCGGCCCTACCGCCCGACTCAGGAGCCGGCGTCGCGCTATGAGGACTCGAGGCCATCTCCGAAGTCTGCTTCTGGCTGGAGCAACTGGACTGCCCGGGGTAGCGCTTGGGGCTTGCTCGACCCCTCGGTTAGCGCCGGGCACACCGGCTCCCCAATATGAAGAACCGGTGCTGGCGCCCTGGGTCGCTGAAAAAGCTGAAGCCGGCGCGCCGCCAGTGGCTCCGAGCACTACCCCAAGTGACGCTAGCGGCGGAAATTCATCATCGGCCGCCGAGCTTCCGCCCGATCCCCGCGTAAGATAGCCTGTGGCAACGAGCACGAGGAAAATTCATCTGTGACGAAAAAGGCGAGCAAGCTTTTCAAGAAGCCAGTGCGGGCGACGCACCCCCCGCGCGAAAAATTACGAGTACCCGCGGGGCCATCGCAAGACGCACAGAAGATGGCGCTCGCTGCGGCGGCGGCGGGCCTCGATAAGAAAGCCATCGACGTCGAGATCATCGACGTGACCGGAAAGGTCGACTACGCCGATTACCTGGTTTTGATGACCGGCCAGAGCGATCGGCATGTCGCGAGCATCGCGGACGCCGTGGATGGTGCGCTCGCCAAAGTGGGCTGGCAGGCGATCTCGGTAGAGGGCTTACCGCGTGGCCACTGGGTGCTCATCGATTTCGTCGATATCGTGGTGCATGTCTTTTCAGCGGAAACGCGCACGCTTTACGATATCGACGGGCTTTGGATGGATGCCCGTCGGCTGAGCGTGCCCGATTCGGCGCCCGAAGTCGGGTGAAGCTATTGATCATTGCCGAAGGGCGCATCAAGGAGCGTGAGCTGCGCGCAGTGGCCAACGAATACCTCGGGCGTCTTGCTCGTTACGTTCGCTGTGAAGAGATCGAGACGCGCGATGCCGCAGGGCTGGCCAAAGCGGTTCCGGCGGGCGCATTCGTCGTCGCACTCGAGGTCGACGGCGAGTCGATGAATAGCGTGGAGCTCTCGAAGCGCCTCGAGCGCTGGGGCGCCCGCGGCAAAGGGCTAGTTGCGTTTTTGATCGGCGGCGCTGAAGGCATTCCGCAGGCTTTGTCGGCATGCGCGGACCTAAGGTTGAGCCTTTCGACATTTACGCTTCCCCACCGTTTGGCTCGCGTACTGCTCTTCGAGCAGCTGTATCGCTCGATGACGCTGCTCCGCGGCGAGCCGTACGCACGCGAAGATTAGCGGCGCGAGCTCAAGATTCCAAGAGGGGCTTACGCGCGAAGATCCAGGCTACGATGATCGAAACGCCGTATAGGCCACAGAGCGGAATGGCGAGCAGTAGCTGGCTCATTGGATCAGGCGGCGTCAAGACCGCCGAAATGATGAAGGCGAGGACTACGAAGTAACGAAAGAACTTGATCAGGGTCTTGTGAGTAATGAGGCCGGCAAAGGACAGAAAGAAGGCCAGTACCGGCAGCTCGAATGCAACCCCGAAAGCGACCAGCATGTGAGTCACGAAATCGATGTAGTCGCTCACCATGACCGTCGGCTTCACGTCGAGCCCGTCGCTCAGCGGGCCGCTGAAACTCAGTAAATACTTGAAGGCGACCGGAAACGCGACGCGCCAGCCAAAGTAACCGCCAGCCGCGAATAAGCCGCAGGACGAGACCACGAACGGTACCGCGAAGCGCTTTTCCCTCGAGTACAAGCCGGGCGCGATGAACGCCCAAATTTGATACAGCACGAAGGGCAGCGCAAAGACGGCGCCCCCCGTCGCGGCCAGTCGCACGTAAGATAAAAAGAGCGCTGCAGGCGCCGGGAAGTGAAGCGCGGCCGTGCCCTGGTTGTGGCCGTCCTTCCAGGCGCGTACGAAAGGTAAGGTCAGCCAAACCAGCAGGTTCTTTTTGAAGTACCAGGCAACGGCCCCGCCCACGACGAACGCCACGATCATGCGCACGAGGCGAGCGCGGAGCTCCTCCAAGTGCTCCCAGAACGACATCACGTTGTCCTCGGGATTGGCGCTCATCCGTGTTGGGCCGGGTCAGTGACCAAAGACGTGTCTATTGCCGGCGATTCTGCGACCAGGGCCGGGAGGTCTGGTTTCGGGGCTTCCTCGTCGATCAGGTCGTCGGGCAGTGCCCCGTACGAGTCCGCGCCCTCGTGCGGGTACTCGCGCGATACGTCGATTTCTACGTGGGCGTATGGGTCTTCGATTGTCGCGTGCGGCGTCGGTTGCGGTTGCGGTTGCGCTTGTGCTTCGAAGCTCACGCCGTGATGGCCGCGCAGCAACCCGCGCAGCTCGCTCAGGCCGCCGGTCATGCCTTCTGATCGGAGCAGGTCGTCGATGCCGGTCTGATGGCGCACTTCGACGGTCAAGTTTCGAATTTTGCGCAGCCATTGGCCAAGGGTCTGAAGCATCGCGGGCAGCTTCTTGGGACCGACCGCGATCAGCGCGACCACGCAGATCACGAGTAGCTCACCAAACGAGAATCCAAACACGCGCTGGAACTTAGCGCATCGCCCCCAAAGCTCAAACGGGTAGCGTGCCCGCCTGCCCGGATTTGTGCAGTAATTTGGCTCGAGGCAAATGGTACCCTGGCCGCGTGCTGATTTCGTGGTTCTTGGCGTTTTTAGTGATCGCGCCGACCGTGTTCGTCTACTTCCTCATCATCAAGGGGATGGACCGTTACGAGCCGGAGCCCTTCTGGCTTCTGTCCATGGCTTTTTTTTGGGGGGCGATTGTCGCCACGCTCATGGCCGTGGTGCTGAATCAGGTGGGTGAGGGCGTGATCAGCGCCGCTTTAGGCGCTCCAACCGCCAGCTCGATCGTGCAGTCCTCGACCGCTTCCTTCGTCGCGCCCTGGGTCGAAGAATCGTGCAAAGGCTCCGGTCTATTAGTGCTTTGGCTGATTTCCGCGTTCTGGATGCACGAGGTGGACGGGGCATTGGACGGGGCTATCTACGGCGGCGTGATCGGCCTCGGCTTCACCCTAACCGAGGACGTGTTGTACGTCGGTGGTGCAGGAGCGAGCAGCGGCGCGGCGGCGTTTACTGCACTTTACTTAGTGCGAACGGTCGCTGCCGGGCTGAGCCATGCCTCTTTTACCGCCCTGAGCGGGCTCGGTGTGGGCGTCGCGTCGGAGACGTCTAGTCGCGCCCTCAAGCTTTGCGCGCCGGTCGCGGGTTGGCTCGCGGCGGTCGGCTTGCACTTCATTCACAACTTTTTAGTCACTTTCTTGTACGAGGGCGGCGTCGGCCTAGTGCTGAAATTCTTGGCTTTTTGGACCTTCGACCTGGTGTTTTTTGCGCTCGTGGTTGCGCTCGCGGTCCGTGATCGCGCGATCGTGTTGCGCGGTTTGATCGACGAAGCCCGTTTGCTGCACCCCAAGGAGCTCACCCGCACGGCGAGCTACTGGATGCTCGTCCCGTTGTGGAACTTCATGAGCCTGGCGGCGAGCCCCGGGGGTTACGCCGCTAGCCGAAGGAAGCAACTTGCCCTGATCGAGCTGGCGTTCCTCAAGCAGCGTCGCGCGCGTGGCCAAAGCGGCGCACGTATCGACCGCAGCGAGGCCCACTTACGTGGTCTGGTCAGCCGCGCCAGCGCGGCTGGCGTGTTCATCGGCGCTCGCTGAGAGTGCTCGTCACTTGACCAGCGCGCGCGCAATCACCAGACGCTGAATCTGGCTCGTGCCTTCGTAAATTTGCAACACTTTGGCGTCTCGCATCAGCTTTTCGGGCGGGTAGTCCTTGACGTAGCCATTGCCGCCGAAGACCTGTACGGCGTCGATCGCGGACTGCATGGCCTTGTCCGCACCGAAGGCCTTGGCGAAGCTCGAGACGATCGGATCTCTTACCCCGTTGTCCAGGTTCCAGGCGGCTTTTTGATAGAGCAGGCGAGTAGCCTCGGCGCCGATTGCCATCTCCGCGAGCATGGCTTGAACGAGCTGATGCTCCGATATCGGGACGCCAAAGGTCTTGCGTTCTTTCGCGTACGCGACCGAGATGTCGAGGCAACGCTGCATCAGGCCGGTAGCCATGGCACCGATGTCCGGTCGCGTCTGGTTGAACGTCTCCATGGCGAGCTTGAAGCCTTCACCCTCGACGGCCAAAAGATTTGCTTTTGGCACCTTCACTTCCTCGAAGTGGACCGCCGCGGTGTCGCTCGCCCGTTGACCGAGCTTGTCTTCGTGCTTCCCAACGCGCAGCCCAGGCGACTCACGATCGACGATGAAGGCGCCGATGCCCCGGTGACGCTTGGACGGATCGGAGGTGGCGAAAACGACGTAGAAGCTCGCGAAGCTCGCGTTGGTGATCCAGGATTTTTCGCCGTTCAGCACGTACTCGTCGCCGTGTGCTTTGAAAGTCGTCTTGAGGCCGGCCACGTCGCTGCCGCCGCTCGGCTCGGTCGTGCAATAGCTGGCGAAAAGCGGCTCGGCTGTGAGCATGCCCAAGTACTTTTTCTTCTGTTCCTCGTTACCGCCGAGCTTGATTGGGGTAAGGGCCAGAGAATTTGCCAACAAGCTGGTCTGGATCCCAGTGCAAGCATATGCCAGCTGTTCGGCGATCAACGCGTTGTCTAGCTCGCCCATGCCGGCGCCGCCGTAAGCGGCGGGAACGGTCATGTTGACAAGCCCCAGCTCGTGCGCCGCCACGAAGATCTCCTTGGGAAAGCGGCTTTCGCGATCGCATTCGGCGGCAATGGGGATGATGCGTTCACGAGCAAAGCGCTTGGCGACGTCGACCAAGGCTCGTTGCTCGTCCGAGAGTCCGAAATTCAACATTGGTTACTCTTTCGTGCGGCGGCGCATTCGGTTCATTTCGGCGCGCACCGCCTTGGCGCCGAACGAGTAACCCAGCGCGAATCCTACCAGCAAGATCCCCGGGATGAAGACGATGTGCGCAGCCGTCATCCGTCGCTCGACTCAGTCTCCCGCACCGAGCTTGGAGATGCCGGTCGAGAGTGCCTTTTCGAGCTCCGCGATCCGAGTTTCGACGCGGCCCTGTCGCCGCCAGCTGAGAAAAACGAACCCCAAGAGCAGTGCCCACATCACCACGTACGCGGTAATCAAGAGGCTCGCGGCGCTGGTCGTTTCGTTGCCACCTTGGACGGGGACGAATTCGGTGGAGCGTGCGCTCGGGTCGGCGAGAGTGGCTGAATCAGAGGGCGTTTGCTTCATGAGGTGTCTTCGAACCAGCCGCGAGCGTAGCCCGGATTGCGTTTAGTAATCCAGCTGGCCGCTGGCAATGGCTTGCTCTTCCAGGCGTGCCACGCGCGAGACGGAAAGCGCTAAGCGTGCGCGCGCCCAAAGCAAAATTGCTGCGAGCAAAGTCATGGCCACGAACCCCATGATGAGCGCGTGGGTCATGGCCGGATGGCGCAATCCGCCGCCGCCCTGCCCGATCACGGTCGGGTGGTTGCCGCCCCACTTCAGCACCGAGTAATGGATGATGGGTAAGTTGATCGTGCCGAGCACGCCGAGCGCGGATGCGAACTTGCGCTCCGCCTCCCCATTGCCCGCGAACGCGCGCAGCACGACCACTGATACGTACACGAGCACACTGAGGAGCGTCGTCGTCAGCCGCGGGTCCCAAGTCCAGTACACGCCCCACGCCTTCTTCGCCCAAAGCGGCCCACTGGCAAGCATCATGAAACCAAACACCACGGCGCACTCCGCCGCGGCGCGGCCGACCGCGTCGCGAATATCGGACGGATTCAGCAGGTACATGGCGCTCGACACGCAGCAAACGGTGCCGCACAGGTACATCGCGTACGCGGCTGGCACATGAAAGTAAAAGATCTTTTGAGCGAGCCCGCCCGCTTGCAGCTGGGCTACCGGAGCAATCAAAAACACATAACCGATGAGGTACACGAAGACGGCGGTGGTAGTCGCGAGCAGGGCGTAAAACAGCGGGTCTTTCGATCGGGGCACGGGCCTCAACGTAGTGCCAGGCCCGCAGGGTTGCAAACCGCCGAGTGCTGTCGGTCGCGGCCTCGGGGTTCACCTCGTTGAAAGGCAAGTAACCGACCGGACGGCAAAAGAGTACAAGGGGTGGACGGGAACCCTTACAGCTGACAGGTGGACATCGCCAAAATAGCGGCGATTTTGGCCTCAGTCACGTTGAACTCCTTCACGGCTAAGTCAGCCTCGGCCACGCGCAGCGCAGATTCGGTCAACACCAAGTCGAAGCTCGTGCCGCTACCGTTCAGGAACGAAATCTTGGACAAACGCGCCGTTTCGGCGTCGATTTCCCGAGTCTTTGCCGAGACGGCCAGGTTCGCTTCCGCCACCTGCACATTGCGCAGAGTTTGTCGCACCTGCAGCCTTGCGCTGCGCCGAGTCTCGAACAAATCAGCGCGAGCGACGTCGGCCTCGGCCCGGGCGGCGGTGCGCTGGCCACCGCGCAGCCCGCCGTCGTAGATCTCCCACGTCAATACGCCGGACACGGTCCAGTTTTCGTGGCGATTGGTTTGCGGGAAGCGTGGGTCCTGAACGGAAAACGTCGATTGCGCGTCGACCGTAGGCAGGTAGCGGTAGTCCACCGCTTTCACATTTCGTTCAGCGACACCGAGGGTCGCGTTGGCGGCTCGGATGTCACTGCGGTCTTGTAAATCCGTCTCCAGGTGACAATTCCTCTGGGCCTCGGCGGCCAGTGAGTCGAGGCGAATGTCGGGAGTCACGTCCCAGGACTCGGACGAGCCGAGCGCCGACCCGAGCGCCTCGCGGGCCAAAATCAAAGACTCCGTCGTTGACACGACTTGCGATCGCGACAGCGACGCTTCGCTTTCGACTCGCAATACGTCGAGCGTGTTGGATGCGCCGAGTGCGGCGCGGCGCTTGGTTAAATCCACCGTGGAGAGTGCCGCTCGTAGCGAGGAGCGGCTCACCTCCGCCAAGCGTTCGGCGGTCACGACACCCACGATTCGATCGGCCACGAGGGCCACGACCTGGCGTTCTGTCTCCTGGGTCGACAGCCTGTTTGCGTCGACATTGTCTTTGGCGCTACCGTAATCGTACCAAGCCGCGGGCCGAAATAGAGGCACCGTAAGCGTCACCCCCGCATTCCAAATGGTGGGGGGGACGGGGATCTTGATCGTGCCGCCGGCACCATTGGGCACCTCACCCCGAAGCAAGTACCGATTGACGCTTCCGCTCCCGGCCAATTGAGGAAGCGCGGGCGCTAACGCAATCTTGACGTCCGCTTGCGCCCTCAAGATATTGGCGCGCGCTACGCGAATCGTGACGGATTGATCACGCACGAGCTGCACCCCCTGTTGCCAGGATGCGAGCACGTGAGCCGGCGGCGGCGGCGGCTCCAGGAGGGGATCGGATACATCCGGCATCTGGGGCTCCGTTTGCACTGCCGGTGTCGCCGTGGCAGCGGGTCGCGCCCCGGCCGCTGGTTTGGTCTGCGCGCTGGCGACCTGCGCGAAGAACGAAACGGTTAGCCCAATGACGGAAAGCGAGCGGCGGTTAGGCATGCGCGAATCAGATAGTTCCGGACGCCGCCCACGCAAAGTGCCGAAACGTAAGGGGTGTGCTTTTTTGAACGATTGGCGTAGAAAATCAGAGCCCGCCGCCGCCCGGTGACGAGTTTCCGTTCGCGACCTGCCAGGCCTTCATGATTTCGGCGGCCTGCTCAGGAGACTTGACCGCGCTTGCTAACATGCGCCGGGCTTTTTCCAACTGACCGCTGCGCAACAGCGCGTGCGCGTAGGAGCTCGCGATCTCGCCCTCTCGAGGCAACAAGCGATGCGCGCGATCGAGATGCGAGAGGGCATCGTGCGGGCGGTTCAGCGCCACATCCAGCACGTGCCCCAGGTTGTGCTCGTATATGGCGCACTCAGGGGCCAAGGCTAGGGCTCGACGGTAGGAGCGCGCGGCCACCACGTAATTGCCGAGCAACGTGTGAGCCAAACCCAGCACCGCCCAGGCGCGATCGCTCTCGCCGCTCTCGAGGACGTCGCGCGCGAGGCGCGCGGCGCGGAACGGTGCATCGCCCACGATCAGCTCGGACAGGCGCAATTTGGCAAAATAGGATGCCTCTGACGCGCTGGGGGCCGCCCTAACCAAGTTCTCGAGCATCGGCACGAGGTCTCGGGCCGCGAATTGCTTCGAGATGGCCCACTCCAGATCAGTGAGCATTCGCTCGAGGTCGGGAGAGGGTCGTTCGGGCACGCTCAAGATGTGACCAAATCTGCCCGCGCTTGCAAGCTCAATCACGCTGCCGAGCCGGTTCGGCGAACGCCGGCTTGCCGGCAATGGCCGCGCCGTTCAATGCGGAGACCGCCTTTTCCAAATACTCCGTCTTGACTCCTACAAAAGAGTTTCGCTGACGAACGCGGATGTAGTCGGTCTGCTCCGCGTTCAAGCCGTGCTGTTCGAGGATGGTCTGGATATCGCTCGGGCGAGCGCCGTCGCGCCGCCCGATGCTCACGTAAATTTCGGCGACGCCGTCGCGCATTGGCGCAAGGTCACCCTCGTCACTCCGTTCACGGAGCGGGGTCGATTCGAGCACGCGCGCAGCAGATTGCGGGGTCGGTGCGCTGGCGTCCGAGATGCTGGCGACGTCGGCTACGCTTGCTTCACTCAGGGTGTAGCGGGGTAAATCGTCGATCTCGCTCGAGTGCCCGCGCCCGTTACTCCGCGTCGGCGAGTCCCGTCGCTGACGCGGGCGGTCGGCGCGGACGCGGTCATGATCTCGATCGAGGGCTGGAGTTGCAGGTTCGCGCGGCACGGGGGGGACTGGCCTTGCAGCAAGTGCGGGCTGCGGCGAGCGAGGACTGGGCCCCGCCTGCGCCGCCCGCACGGCGAGCGCCGGCTCGGGTGCGGAGACCTCCGCCGCCCGCGGCGGCTTTGCCCGCCGAGCCGCGGTTGCCTCTTCGGGCGCTTCCGGGCGCGCGCCCAAGTGATCCCGAAGGAGGCCTGCGATCACGGTCTCCGCCTGCTCATGATGAAGGAGCCGCCGCGCTAGTGCCAAATCGTCAGGGTGCGCCTTTCGCTTCTCGAAGGCCTCCAAAAAGAGCCTCAATAAATCGACTTCAGCCCGCGTTTTCATCTCGCGAGCCGAGGGCAGTTGGCGCTCGACCGGCTTCACCTTGTAGGTGAGCCGCATCAAGTACAGATTGCCAATGTCCGCCGGCTCGATCAGCGCGATGGCCTTGCCCGTTCGACCCGCGCGACCGGTGCGCCCGGTGCGGTGCACGTAATTTTCCGCGGATTCCGGGAAGTCGAAATTGATGACGTGGGTCAGGTGCGAGATGTCGATGCCCCGTGCGGCCACGTCCGTGCACACCAAAAAGCGCAGCTCGCTATTGCGCGTGGCCGCCATCACTTTCTCGCGATCGTTCTGCGAGAGGTCTGCATTCAGCCAGCCCGCGGCGAAGCCTTGGTTCTGTAAGGCTTCGGCCACGCGCTTGGTCTCGTCCCGCGTGTTGCAAAATACGATCGCGCTCTCCGGGTTCTCTACCTCGATCACCTGCATCAACTCGCTCAGCTTGTCGCCGCGGCTCAGATAGATGGTGTGCTCGATCGACAACGCGCCGATGTGATCGCCGCTCAGGGTGATGAACTGCGGGCTCTTGAGGTGCCGTTCGGCGTAGCGGCGAATGTCGGGCGGAAGCGTGGCGCTGAACAGCAGGGTCTGCAGCGTCTTCGGCATGAAGCCGAGGATCTCGGTGATCTGAGGCAAAAACCCCATCGAGAGCATCTCGTCGCTCTCATCCAAAATGAAAGTGCGAATGCTGGTCGAGTCCAGCGTGCCGCGGCGCAAGTGGTCGAGGACTCGACCGGGCGTGCCCACAACGACCTGCGCACCGCCTTGGATTGCTTCGACCTGACGCGGCATGGGCGCGCCACCGTAAACCGCCGTACACCTTACGTTGCGATGCTTGCCGAGCGCTTCCAGCTCTCGGTTGACCTGGAGCGCAAGCTCACGCGTGGGACACAGCACGAGCGCCTGCACCGCGCTGACGCTGCGCTTGACGAGCGAGTCGACCAGCGGCATCGCGAACGACGCGGTCTTGCCGGTGCCCGTCTGCGCCTGAACCACCAAGTCCGCGCCGCGGACGGCCGGCTCGAACACCGCGCGCTGCACCGGAGTCGGATGGGTGTAGCCCAGCTCGTCGATCGCCCGCCGCAACTCGCTGGACAGCGGTAAAATGTCGAATGTCGGGGGGGGGGCTTCGGCTTCTGTGGACTCAGTGCTCATCGAGCAAAACCTCAAGGAAGGGCAGGACTTGGCAGCCCATCGCTTTCGAACAGGGTTTCATAAAGGGCTTGAACTCGTCGTCTTTGGGGAGCGAGCCCCACTGCCTCATAGCGCACAGCGTGCTCTTCCGCATAGCGGAGGGCGTCGATCTCGGTCAGCGCAGCTTGGGCTTTGGGGTCCGGTTGGCAAATCGCGTTCAAGCTGGTGCGTGTGCTCCATTCCGGCTCGAGCACGGCGCGGAACCGAGCCAACGCCGCGCGCTCGTCCCCCGTCTCGGTGGCGGCGGCCATGCGCGCGCGACGGACGGCCATTAGCAGCCGTCGAGTGCCGGCATGACAATCCGCCGCCACCGCCACTACCGGCGGCGCAAACACCGCGAATAAAATCTCGCCCGTCCAGATCGCGGTCACGGCCACGACGATCAGGGCGTACACAGCGATTCCGACCCGCCGCCCCGTGCGGCGCACGCGGCCAAGGTTGGCTTTATCCGCGACCATTTTGAGGGACGAAAGTGCATGCGCACGCGGGCCACGTCAATTGGCGCACTCGGGCGATTCCCCGGCGTAATCGGCCGGACGGCCGCTCTTCCGCACATTGACCCGCGGCGGTGGGTGCCACATATTGGTTTCACAAGCATTTGAAAACTCAGAAACTCGAAGAGGTTCCTGGACTGCCCGTAGCCTCCGCGGCGCAGATCCTCGGTCGCGCAGCCGAAGCTCAAGGCAGCGAGCGACGCGTCGCGGACCGGATCGCATCGGTCCAGGATCTCTTGGCGGACGATCTCACCTGGATCGAGTCGGCGCTTTCATCGACCGTGAACGACGGCGAGGCCCCCGGTACGCTCGCGGCGCGCCACCTCGTCACCCGCGGCGGCAAGCGGGTTCGCCCGATCGCATTGCTGCTAAGCGCTGCCTGTTTTGGTAGGATCACGCCGGCCGCGCGCGAAATGGCCACTGTCGCGGAGCTCGTTCATTCCGCGACCTTGCTTCACGACGACGTCGTGGACGAGGGCATGGAGCGGCGCGGGGTGCCGACCTCCCGGCTGGCTTGGGGCAACGCGATCAGTGTGCTCGGCGGCGATTTGCTGCTCGTGAACGCTCTGTCCCGCGCGCAGGAACACGCGCCGGAAGTGATGCCGGATTTGATCGCGACTCTGCGCCGCTTGGTCGATGGCGAAATCGTTCAGCTGCGTGGTCGGAGCGAGCTCGACGTTTCGGAGGCCACTTACGAGCGCATCTTGCGGGATAAAACCGCGTCCTTGTTTGCTTGGTCGACCCGCACCGGCGCGCGCTTGGCGGGCGCGAGCGTGGAAGATCAGGAGCGCCTGGCCGGGTTCGGTGAGCGGCTGGGCATTGCGTTCCAGCTGGTCGACGATGTGCTCGATTATTCCGGCGCAGACACGGGCAAAACATTGCTGAACGATCTGCGCGAGGGAAAGCTCACCTTGCCATTGGTGCTCGCGGTGGCGCGTATGCCCGAGCTGGTACAGCCGTTGAAACGCATTTACGCCGGCGATCGTGAGCCAGTGACCTTGGTTAGCCGCGCGGTCGTAGAGAGCGGCGTGTGTGACGAAGTCCGGCGGCGAGCCAGCGCACACACGCGCTCAGCCGTAGACGCCCTGCGCAGCGTCAAGCCGGGCCCTGCCCGCGTTCTACTGGAGGGCGTGGCGCAGCAACTGGCCGCGCGCGCGGCCTAACTATTCAGTTGAGGGTCTTTTCCGGCACGGCGAGGGGGCCATCAGCTTCCAGAAAAGTGGCGCTGATCTCGCGCTCAAGAGCCGCGCGGATTTCAGCCGCGACGTGCTCGACGGAGCCCGCCAAACGCTCGACGTTGCGCTGATATACGAATACGCGAGCCGTCATCGTAGAGACGGCCCCGGGGTTCACGCCATCGAGCAGCAGAAGTGCGCGCGGATCCACGCCATCGACCACGACCTCGACTCCCGGGACATCGGCGGCGTAAACCTCGTCCTCCCGCACGAAGCGGCGCAGCTCTTCCGGCAGTGACGCGAGCGCGCCACGCGCGGTCATCTCGAACGTTTCACGCGACAAGGACCAGGGGGGCGTACCTAGCTCGAGATCGAGGTCGCGCGAGGCCAGGAACGCAGAGGTTGCGCCGTGCGAGTCCCCACGTTCGTCTCGCAACAGGCCCAAGTAGTACCAGGCCTCGGCGTTCTTCACGCTTCGCTTCACCGCGTCGTCAATCAATGGAAAGGCGCGCTCCAAATCGCCAATCTCGTACAGCGCGCGGCCGACGAGGAAGGTGTGGTTTGGATTTTCGAACGGGCCTTCCGGAAATTTGCGGCACAGCTCGCCGGCTTGTTCGGCCTCGCCCTTGCCCAGCAAGGCATCGAACTTCAGGAGCAGCGCATCGACGACTTCGTCATCGGTCTCTGCTAGGTCGAGCGCTTGGTCGCACAGCGACAGGGCTTCCTCGAAATCACCTAGGGGGTGCACGTACACCTCCGCCGCGTTCAGCATGGCTTCCAAGTAGGTGTCGTCGAGCGCGATCGCTTGCCGATAGTGCTCGGTGGCCTCGTCGAATTCCCCTTTGAGAGCAGCTACGTAGCCAAGTAGGTTGTAGGCTTCCGGCGACTGGCTGTCGATTTCCAGCGCGCGCCGCGCCGAAAGCTCGGCGCCTCGTGGGTCACCGCGCTGTACGAGGTCCCATCCGCGATCGAGGTGAGCCGAAAACTGGTCCATTGCCGCGTGTTGATGGTCCTGTCACAGGGACGCGTCAATTCCATCCGACCGCTTTCCGGGAAAGTTTAGGCTCATGGCCTTGCCTCGGCGATTACGCGTACAAGTTGAGCGCTTCTGCCCGTGCCGTCCCTCAGGTTTCACATGTGAACGACGACGCGGCTACCCGGGCTAGCGTCGGTCGCGTGCACACCGTGCCACCCACTAGGTAGTGGCGGGTCAGCGAAAAAGAACAGGTATTTCGCGTCCAGGGGCGCAAGATTGACGCAGCCATGACTCATTTGCGCGCCGAAATTAGCGTGCCAGAACGCGCCGTGAAGCGCGTATGACCGAAAAAAATACATGACGTAAGGCACGTCCTCGATGCTGTACGGGAGGTCTCCGGCGGCCGTCCCGTCACCGTCCATCGTCGTCGTGATGTGTTTTTCGCGGATGCGCCACTCCCCGGTGGGGGTGCGATGATCTTTGTCCTTGATTTTCGATTCGCGTCCGCTCGAGATCATGGTTGCGTAAACCGGCCTTTCGCCCTCGAACGCGACGACGGTTTGGGTGCTCAAGTTGACGTCTATCCAGCGCTCGTTCGGCTGCAGATCAAGCGGCATGGCGCCGGGCTTGGTGCTTCGGATCTGGGAACGCTTGATCCAGCTGCCGTCGGCCGTCTCGGCGTACGTCGTACCGCGGAACTCGCGGTCCTTCCCCGTCAGCTGAATGGGCGCGAAGTGCTCATAAGTTTTGGCGGGCGCGATCGAATCGTTCGCGGCCCCAATGCTGTATGTCGAGATGCTCTTATTTCCCCCGAATACGAAGCCCATCGGCAGCTTCCAATCCGCCGCGAGCTCCACGCCTTTGAATTTCGAGCCCGCGGTCTGCCAGAAGCGGTCGCTCGGCGTGACCAAGCCGCGCGTGGTCTTGTACCAGGAGCGGCCGTTCCATTTGAAGGTCTTGTCAACCGCCACGTAGAAGCCACTCACCATGCGCTTGGCCAAAATCGCGTCAGAATCTTCGGACAGCTGATCGAGCTTCAACTCGTTCATGTGATCCTTGATGTCGTCGCGCTGCCACCACGGTTTTTCCGGTTCCGGGTCCGGCGTCTGCTGGGCCGTCGGCAAAGCGACGCCAGCGTCGGCCAGCGCGGCATCCAACCGCGCGGGCACGGCGGCCGTGCCCGCATCCGGATCGTTCTGCTTATGCGTCTTTTTGCTGTCCGCTTCGCTGTCGTCGTCCTCTTTCAGCGCGTGCAGATAGGGCTCGTAGCGATCCATCTGCTCCCGAGAGGGCACCGATTTGTAAAGTGGAGTGCCGTTTTTGGCGTTTCGCGCGTACGGGTAGGGCAGTACGTCGTCCAGGTTGGGCGCCTGAGTGGCGAACTTAACGTCTGGGTGATTGAGATCGGTGGTGCCCAAATTGCCGCACACGAAGCCGCCGTTCACGAGCTTGTACCAACCCGCGGTGCAGTTTTTGCGGCTCACAGGTGGAGCCTCGACGGGGACGCGGCCCCCGTTCCGCAGGTACCCCAATTTCTTACCCTCGAACGAGGGCTCCCCATACACGCCCGCCGCGCTAGAAGTGATGGCGAGCCAAGGGCCCTTGTATGCCGCGGCCGGGGCTGGCGGAGGGCTCGCCAGCCCGGGGGCGCCCTCGCTGCCGGCGGAGAGTGCTCCAGCTGCGCCCGCGCTACCGGCCTTTGGCACTTGCAGCTCCCTCGGCAGAATAGGCGACCCCGCTTGCGGTAGGGTGGGTGCGGCGCTCGGCGCAGCCGAGGCACCCGGGGGGGGGCTGCGGTCACAAGCAGCTGCGACAATCAGCCATAAGAGCGGCGCAAGCGAGCGCAAAGGGGCTGAGCGGAAGCGCGGGCGGGGCATCTCGGACAAGGCTTTGCACTGGTTCTTTCCACAGCTGGCCGTTTCGATCCACTTCTCGGTCTTTGTCATTTGCTCTGCAGGCTGCCGCTGCGAGCTTCGTGCCACGATAAAACTACGGCTCATTCGCCGCAGGCGCGCACTTTCGGTATGTTTCGCGCGTGGATACGATGACGCACCGGCGCGGCTCGATCGACACGAGCAGAAGCCGCTTCGTGAAGGTGTTGGCGGCTTCGGTGTTGCTTCACGTGCCGTTCACGCCGTGGGCCGCGCTCGTGGGCCTGCTTAGTTTATGGTCGCCGCAAGCGCCGGAAGCGCCTTCGCCAGACATCACTGGCATTCCGATCGACGTGATCGACGAGCAGGCGCCGGTCGGGCCGAGGCAAACCGATACGGTCAGCGCTCCGGACCCGGGCGTCCCAGCGGAGCCGGTGACCCCGCGCTCAAGAAAGACATCGCCGGCTCCCAAGCTCACGGATGCGGGTGTGCCCGACTCCGGCCCGGACGCAGGGGAAGCGGACGGGGCAAGCGACGCCGGTGCCGACGCGGGCGCTGCTTTAGCGGCGGATCGACGGCTAAACGCGAAGGAGAGCGATGCCGGCGCGATCAGCGACGCCGGCGCCGCCGATGCGGCCGCGAAGCCCTTGGTGGATCCCACTTTAGTCGCCGGCGTGAAGCAGATCGCCGATCCAAACGCCAACGTGCGTATCAGCATATATACCGAAAAAATCCGCGAAAACCCGCTTGGTGCGCGTATCGGCCCTCTGCTCCGCTCGCTCTATCAATGGCGCGACTTTTTCGGTCCGACGGCAATCGATCCGATCCGCGATATCGATCAGATTTACGTCGTTGGCTCGCAGCTGCGCGATTCGAGCAACGTCGTAGCGATACTCCGCCATCACTTGCCCGCGGCGCGGATGCGCGCCGCTCTCGAAGCTTTGGTGCACGCCGACGCCACGGGCGAGTGGCTCGACGCGGGGTTACCCGTGGCGGTCGCCCACGCGGACGGCGCCGAGCGCCGCTTCATTCTGCCCAACGCACAAACGGTGATCGTGACGCCGCCGAGCGCCTACAAGAGCGCGCTAGGGGCCGGAAAAGCCATTCGATTGACGAAAAGCTCCGGGCCGGAGGCGGCCATGATTTACCTGGCCACCCCTTGGCGCGCGTTCATCGGCTTTCCGATCAAAGTGCCGCAGACGATCAAGTGGGCGCGCGTTCGGATTACGGCGACGGCCGACGGCGGAGCCAGTGTAGAAATCGACGCGGAAGACGAAGATGACACCACCGCCGGTGAGGACGCGGTTTACCTCACGCGCACCGCGACCGCGCTTTCCCAGCTCAACTTAGGCTTTTTGGGATCACTCCTCGGTCAGCAATCGCACAAATTCATCGAGCATGTCGGCTTCAGCGCGCAGGGCAGCAAGATCCATGGCGATGCGCAGATCACCGCAGATCAACTGACCACCGCGCTGGACATGGCGGGCGCGTTTCTGTCTGATCGCGCCACGCGGCGCGGGTTGCCGCGGGCCGTCCCGTCCGCCCGTTGAGGCCGGCAGACGCTCTAGGACAGACCGCTCGCCGAGCACCGTGCTTCGCGAGGCCCAAGCTCGAGTCGCGGCTCGTTTCGTCCGGTCGCTTACTCAGGCGTGAGCGTGCTCGGCGATGCTGGTCAGCATCGCATCAGCGCTCACTGGGTCGAGCGAGCCTACGCACAGCCGACGCCCCATCTGAGGAACGATCACGATCCGGCATTTGCCGCGCGCGCTGTCGGCGGCGGTCGAGAGCAAAAAGTCCAGACCGAGGCCCACGATGATGCACGTTACCGCCATGCCTAGAAGCGGTGGCGAACCGCCCGGCACGCGCACCCCGTCCACGATCAGCCCGACCCCGAAATAGGTGCCGATGATCAGCGCGCACAGCCCAGCGTACAGTCCGAGGCGCGCGTAGCGCACCTCGCGTGTTACACGCGACAGATTCGCGAGCGGTACGAGCGTTGCGCGATCACGCAAGACTTTACCCATCAGCTCGATTCGATGCGTGAGCTCGAGCCCTTTTGGACCGATGCGCAGCGTGGCCGGTCTTCGGTACGCAAGCGCGAAACGCGCGAGCAGCGACAGCGCGCGGCCCACGAACAACAGCAGGGTGAGGGCCAAGAAAGTGGTGGCAACGGGCCCCAGCGGGGCGCTTCGAAGCTCTCCGGACAGCTCATTGCGGCTGCCGCCGCCGGCAAGCAGCGCCCGTAGCACGGGGTCATTGATGTTTTGCGACAGGTGCAGGCGCGCGCGGTGAGACACCTCCGATCCACTGCGACACAGCGCAGCGGCGGCGACTAGCGCTTCCGTATTGCCGAAGTCGGGCGAGCTCAAGCCGGGGGCGCGCGCGATACGTGCAACCGCTTCCCAGATCACGCCCGAGCGTTCACCGAGCGCGTCGTCCAGAAATTCAAGCGCGCTGCATGGGGTGTGGGCCGCCAACCAAACCAGGTTTGCGGCCATCGCCTGCAGGGCATCCGGACTGCTCGGCAAGGCGCGAGCGACACCCAGTGCCAAGAGCGCGCCCAGCAAATTCTGCTCGTCGGGGTTTTCGATACCGCGCTCCAGGGCCGCGAGCACGTTGCCGAGCGGGGTTTCTGCTTGCTCTCGAGTCACTTCGACCGTGCTGCCCGCGGCCGGTGGCGCGGTGTGGAAGCGCGAGGCGAAATCGGTGCGACGAGAAGCCGCGGCATCGAACGCAACCGAGCGTACCAGCTCAGCCAGCACGTCGACGTGGGGGTGCGCGGAGAGCGTGGTGACGGCGTTGGGGTGGCTCGGCGCGTCTGGCATTGGGGCTTCGAAGAGGCTCTTTTAGTCGAATGCCCGGCGTAAAGCCAAACAAGCAACGCGCTCCGCGCCGGCTCGCGCACGGCGCGGAGGAAGCGTGGGCGGTCGGCGCCCTACAGCATGGCTCGGGAAAAGCCGAGCGAATTGAGAATCGGACCTGGCTTCTCTTCGCTCTTGTCTGACAGCTGCCGATTCCGATGGTCAACGCGCACCACGACCGGCTTGTGCAGACGCGCCTCTTCCGGGGTCATTTCGGCGAAGGTTGCGAGGATCACGAGATCACCGGGGGCGTTCAAGTGAGCTGCTGCACCGTTCACACAGATCGCCCCACTCCCACGGGGCCCTTCTAGGGCGTACGTGGTGAGGCGCGTGCCCTGCGTGGCGTTCCAGATGTGGACCGCCTCGTACGGAAGAATGCCGGCTGCGTCCAGCAAGTCGGCGTCAATGGTCACGCTGCCTTCGTACGCCAAATCCGCGTGCGTGACGGTGGCACGATGGATCTTCGCCTTGAACATGGACAGCTTCATCGCGAGCTCCTAATGCGTCGCGTCATGGAGGCCCACGGTTTGCGGGTCCTCCTGTCGGACACACTGAGCATAATGCTGGGAAACGCGGTCGACAAGTTGGCCGTGCTTGTCGAACTCCGATAGCCGTAGCGAATGCTCGACGCCGAACGGGGCGAGCGAGCCCAAGGAGTATTGCTCATGGTTAGCGCGTCGAAGACCGAGATGCTCGAAAATATCCGCGGGATGTTGCGTGACGTGTTGCGTCTGCGCACCGAAGGCGTGGCCTACGCGAAGTTGTCGCGGGCACACGGGTACCTGGATGGCTACATGCGGGTGCTGCTCGAAACCGGCCTGTTCAGCCAAAAAGAGCTGTTGCAGCTGATCTCGGCGGAGCGCGCGCTCCACGACGGCCCGGCCACGGCAGTGGTTACGGACGATGCTTCGGTTGCCCCCAAGCAGTCGGGCCCGGGCCGCGCCGTCGCAGCCTGAGCGCGGCGGGTGCTTGCCACCGCTCAGCCGAGCTGGACCAAGCGGCTGAGCTCCGCGAGCCGAGCGAAAGCGCCGTGTTGAGTGAGCTTGGAGGTCACCCGCGTGCCCACGCCTTCGACGCAGAATGACGCGATGCAGCCCGCCATCATCAGGGCGCGTCGGAACGTGCCGGCGTCGAGCTCGCCGACGTTGGCCAGGTAACCCATGAGGGCGCCGGCAAAGGTGTCGCCCGCGCCCGTTGGATCGACCTCGTTATCGAGCGGGAAAGCCGGCGCAAAAAAACAGCCGTGGTCATCGAATAGCATCGCGCCGAACTCGCCACGTTTGACGACCAGCCGCTTGGGTCCCATGCCAAGCACTTTGGTCGCGGCGCGTTTCACATTGTGATCTTCGGCCAGCTGCCGCAGCTCTTCGTCGTTGATGATCAGGAGATCGATTTTCGATAGCAGCTCGAGCAAGGTCTTTCGTTCACCCTCGATCCAAAAGTTCATGGTGTCCGCGGCAACCAAGCGCGGCTTTTGGGCTTGGTCGAGCACCTCTAGTTGCAAAGCGGGGTGAATATTGCCGAGCAGTACGAACGGCGTCGAGGTGTACGCCGCCGGCAACTTCGGCCGAAAATCTGCGAATACATTGAGTTGCGTGTCGAGCGTCATCCGGCCGGTCAGATTTTCGGCGTAGCGCCCGGCCCATCGAAACGTTTTACCGGCGGCTCGCTCGACCCCCGCGATATCGATGCCGTGGTTTTTCAGATCTGCCAACGTCGCTTCGGGAAAGTCCGCGCCGACGACGGCTACGATTTGCACGGGTGCGAACAATGCGGCGGAGTAGGCGGCGTACGTGGCAGATCCGCCCACGACGTCTTTCTCGGCTCCGCTGGGCAATTCGAGGTCGTCGAAGGCAACGGAGCCGACAATCAATACGGGGGACGCTTGTTCTCGAGGCTTGCTGATCATCCTGATTTCTCTCTTGCTGATGGCGCGGAAGATGACCCTGGCGCGGCCGATGGCGGCTTCGAACCGCCAAAGCCCCGGCCTTCGGCGAGCAGCCGTTCCGCGTGGCGCGCTGCGCGGTGGCGCCGGCATTCTTCGGCTCTAAAGATGGAGACGAGTTGCTTCGTCGCTTCCTCGAGCTCCTCGTTCACGAGCACGTAGTCGAAGAGCCCGTAGTGCTCGATTTCTCCGAGCGCAACGCCGAAGCGGCGCCGAACCGTCTCTTCGTCCTCGCTGGCTCGGCCCCGCAAGCGCTGCTCGAGGATCGCCATCGTGGGTGGGAGGATGAAGACCGCGACGGCGTGGGGCGCAGCGCTCTTGATCTGGCGGGCGCCCTGATGATCGATATCGAAGATGATGCCCCGGTTCTGCTCGCCGCGCTCGAGCTCGGCTTTGCCCGTGCCGTACAGGTTGCCGTGCACCTCGGCCCATTCCAAAAATGCGCCCGCGGCGATCAAGCGCAAAAACTCGGCCCGGTCCACGAAATGATACTCGCGCCCGTTCCGTTCGTTCTGGCGGGGCTTGCGCGTGGTGTGAGACACGCTGAAGCGTAGCTCCGGGACGTCCTGCAAAAGCCGCGCGGTCAAGGTCGTCTTTCCGGCGCCGGAGGGCGAAGACACGATCAGCGGTAAGGGGCCGTCATTCGACATTCTGGACCTGCTCTCGAATGCGCTCGATCTCCGCCTTCATTTCCACGACCAAATGTGCAGTTCTCGCATCTTGGGTCTTCGCACCAATCGTATTCGATTCCCGTCCGATTTCCTGCAGTAGAAAGTCTAGGCGACGGCCTACGGGGCCCTCTGCTTCGAGCAAGTGGGCGAACTGGTCGAAGTGGCACTCGAGCCGCACCAGCTCTTCGGTCACGTCACTGCGGTCGGCCAAAATCGCCAATTCGGCCTCCAAGCGACCGGCGTCGAGCTGCAGCCCAGTGTCGGACAGCAAGCGGTCGAGGCGCTCGCGAAGTCGCGCGCGGGCGGCCTCGAGCAGCTCGGGACCTCGCACTGAAATGTGGGCTCGCAACTGGCGAGCAGACAAAAGCCGAGCGCTCAGCTCGCGGCTCAGAGCTTTGCCCTCGTGGCTGCGCATGTCGGTGAGCCGCCGAAGGGCGTCACCGAAGGCGGATTGGAGCGCTACCTGCGCTGCCCCACGTTCGGCAGTCGCGGGCCTAGTCATCAGGTCCGGCATGGCCGCAAGCGCGGTCATGGGCAGCGCGCTGCCCGGCGCGAGCTCATCGCGGAGCTCCTGTAACCCGCGGTATAGCGCCCGCGCGCGCTCGATTGAAAACCTGGCGGGCGGCAGCGCCGAGCCTTCCAACCGCGCGGCCACTTCGAATCGGCCACGTGCCAAACGTTCGCGCGCCAGCTGCTCCAGGAAAAACGCCTGGTCAACGAGCTCCTCCGGCAAACGCACTCGCACGTCTAGATAGCGGTGGTTTAGCGCACGAAGCTCGAGCACGACCCGCCCATCGCCGAGCGGAGCGTCCCCGGTGCCGAACCCCGTCATGCTCCTCACCGGGACTCACAGCCCTTTTCGACGCTTGATTTCCTCCATCATGCGCCGATATTCGACTTCCCAAACGGCGGTGCCTTCCTGAACGTGCTTCAGTTGCCCGCGCACCTGGGTCTCGATCTCTTCGTCCTCCACGAACTGACGTCGCAGTGGGTCCCTCATCTTCCGGCGCAGCACGAAGTCTTCGGCGAAAATCTCGTCGACATTGGCCGAGTGCATCAGCATCTCGATCAGCTGATCCAGAAGGTAGTCGATGGCATCTTCGTTCAGCTTGATCTTGCGCTCTTCGGCGACCAGCTTCCGGATGCGGTTGTAATCCGTCTGCGGCAAGTTGCGCGCGGCGAGCATGGATTTGGCTTGCTCGCTGACTTCTTGCTCGTCGCGGATGTATTGGTTGAGCACGGACGCGATGTCGAGACCGACCTCTTTCGGGGATTCGCTCTCGACGTCGCCCCCCGATAGGAGCGCACCGACCATTTCGGCCGCAATCTGGGGCACCTTCGCGCTGTGAAGCCGCATGCGCCCTCGTATCCTATTTCGAGCGCGATCTCAGCCGGTTTCGAATGCCGAAGTCGGGCAAGGCGTCGAATTTTCGCCGGGCCGCGGCGCGGCTCACGTACCCCGGTGAGCCATTCAGGGCTTTTGCGCAGCGCGCGAACCGCGGCGCAGCCGGCGGAAAACCGCCTGTCGCTGGCGCTGCTTATAGGCGTCGTGACTAGCTTCGCCTGTCTCGTTGGCGGCCTCGCTCTCGGCGTCGAGGACCTGAAACTCGCAGAGCATGTACACGATCGGTCCTAAGCTCTCCGAGCCGGGCGGGGCGAGCTCCATCAAGTGAGTGGGAACCCGGACGGGGACGTCCGTGACGAACTGGATCACGCGGTATGTTGGAGCGCTGAAGCGGTTGTCCGTAGGCAGCAGCGTGTCGTCCAGTTGGCCCTGGAAGTCCGGAACCATCTTTGCAAGGTGCGGATTCTGATCGCAGTAGCTGCGAAAGTGAAAAATCGTGTTCGTGCTTTGCTTTGGCACGACATAGTTGAAGGGAAAAAGCTGCTCGGTCAGGTAGTGCAGTACCGGTAGCACGTGCTCCCGGGTCTTGGTCACGATTCGAAACCGAAGCTTGTCGTACAGAGCGGCGGCCGTCGCTTCCGGCTTCGATAAGAGCTTAGTATAGGTCGAGTCCAGATTCTTCCGGCCTCCGATGAACTCCGTGATCGGAAAGCCCTCACTCAGCATCGTGCCTACGACGCGGTACACTTTCTCCTCGACCAAGTGGAAGAGATCCCGATCGCTCACGGGCAGACGAAAGAGCAGCTCCCGCCCGGCCATGTGATTGATGATCTGAACGGTTTTCAAGATCGTGCAGGCACACAGCTGACGATGTCCCGTACCGGAGGCCAAGAGCATCAGCTCTTCGATTCCCATGGCCTCGACTGGCTTTGGGATGGCGAACTTGAAGTGACGCCGGAGGTAGCTGACTGCGTCGCGCTTCACGTGCGCGATGAAGGCGCGGTCGCCAGGCGCGCTCAGGTTCAGCTCGTGATTTTCCAGAAATTGGCGCGCGGCGTCCGGGCCAGTCAGGTTCAACCGGTGCCAATCGATCACGGAGGTGCCGCTCAAGATCAGACGCAGCGCCTCTACGTCGTGCATCGATAGATCTTCGACGCCTTTGAGCCGAGCGGGGCGCTCCCCCGAGCGCGGCGGTTCGCTATCGGGCTGAGTCAGTGGTTCGTCGTCGTCGCGTTACCCGGCGTCGGGCGGCCTAGAGCCAGGGTGCCGAAGAAGATGCCGATCGTAACGCCAAGCACGAGAACTTGCGCGCCGAAGCGACCGTTTGCAGCCATCAGAGCGACAGGGATCGGGGCGACGAGGTACCACGGGTTCAACTTCATGCTCGGGTCTCCGGGACTGGGATGGGCGCGGGGCGCGTTTACGAAGGCAGGGTTGAATAACGAAGTTAAGCTCGGGTATGTCGCTGTAAGATGATGTAGGTTAGAGTGCCACAATGAGTCGCGCGGGGGCAAACTGTTACCGAGGCCCGGCTTCGCATTCAAGCCTTTACGACACCGCGTAGTTATTTATGTGGGTGCGAGGCTCCCAAAAATGTCGGCCGACTGAGTGGCCTGCGGGGATCCATGCCCGCGCACGCACGAGTTTTGTTAGCGTCATGCTGTGGAAAGTCGCTATGGCCGAGCCACTGCACGTAGGCTCGCGGGGTGGTTCGGCTCGGCCGCTCTGTGCTTGAGCGGCTGCGGTGATCACGGCTTTTTTCCCGGCACGGTGGAGCAGGGCGCAGACTTCGCTGTCGCGGACGTCGTGTTCCAACCGACGTATTACTATTGCAAGGTCGAGCCAGTCTTATTTGAAAGCAGCTGTGGGAGCGGCGACCCCGCGAAGGGCGACCCGGTTGGCGGCTGCCACTTCAGCGCCACACCCTATCGACTGACCGACTACGTGCCGCATGTGAGCGACAGCTGCAACGCCACGCTCCTGCCCGCCTCAGTCAATATCCCAGACGCGGCCCTGCACAACTACGAGGTATCGCAAGCACGCATGAAACGGAACGCGGAGCTTGCGCCACTTTTGCAACGGCCGACCGGAAATCAGTTCCATCCGCGCAAAATCTTCGAGCTCGATTCGAGCGACGCGGATGCCATCCGCCAGTGGGCGACCCAGTTTTCGAATCAATGAGGGCCACGCTCACCGCGTTGCTGCTGCTCGCTGCCTGGGCGCCGAAGCGTGCGACGGCGTCCGAGAGCGACGATGTCTTCGCGCGCGTGGTCGTCGCGGATACGGATTTACGCGCCGGCCCCGGCATCTCTCATCTCATCATTTATCACGCTCATCGCGGGGAGTCGTTCTTGATCCAGAGCCGCGAGACGGCTGGATTTTGGCTGCAAGTCGTATTGGATGACGGCCGCATCGCTTATCTGCTCGGTGACACGGCGGAGACCATGGCGGTCGAGGGGGCGGTCGACGCTCCGCCGAGCCCTGGCTTTTTTGCACCGCCCGCATTGCAGCACGCTCGCGGGGGCTTCGCGCTACTCGGCGGAGTGTACGACCGCGATGGCTACGTGGAGCTGAAGCCTGCTTACGTCTTGGCGCCGGCCGTTGCATTTGAGCCCTTCGTCGGCTTAGCGCTCAAAAGCGATAGTCGACGGGTCACGTATGGTTTGGCCGGTACGCTGAATCTGGCGCCGGATTGGGCGATCGCGCCGTTCGTAACGCTCGGTGCGGGCGGCATGCGCGAAACGCCGAAAGACGAGGCCGGAGTACAGCATCCGCGTAACTGGTTCCAAGCACGCGCGGGTGGGGGAATCTTGATCTCGCTTCGCTTTCGGGTCCTTTTTCGGCTCGAGGCGTCGAACATGGTGCTGTACACCGCGGATGCCTATCAGAACGTGCAGACCTACATCGGCGGACTTGGAACGTATTTCTGAGTCTTGAACGCGTTTGCAAAAGGATCCTTCGATGCGCATCAGCAAGCTCTTCCGGCTAGGTCACCCGTTGCGGGGCTTTCTCTCGTTGCCGATCGCGTGCGCCGCGCTGACCAGCGCCGGCTGCGCGACGGTCCGGCCGGAGCAACGTGCGGTGTTGGCAGACCCGAGCATGCAGTTCGACGCCCAAACCGCAGATCAAACCGCCCTCGAGCATGCGCTCGACAATCGAGAGGGCTCGACCGGTGGCGGTTCGGTGCGTGGAGGCGGCTGCGGCTGCAATTGAGCGTGCACCGAGCCAGGCTTCTGACGATGAGAGCCGCGCGCCGCGCAGGAGCCCCGATTTGGCTCGTGCTAACGTGGCTGTTCGCGCTCGTTATCGCGATGCCGGCACGCGCCCAAGTGGCATCGTTGGAGGTGAGCTCGGCGCTGTTCGTGGAGCCCTCCGCGACCAGTCAGCTCACCGTGATCAATCCGACCGCCACGCTCGCGGCATCACCCGCGAGCTGGTTGACGCTGCGAGGCAATTACGAGGCGGACATCGTGTCCGGCGCCAGTGAGTCACTCAAGGGCGGCCGGCTGAGCAATGTCGACGTGGTGACCTCGGCGACCAAGTTCGCCGACACCCGACAGGCGGTGACAGGGGGCTTCACCGTGACGCGGGCCGCTACGCACCTCGGCGCAAGCTACACTTACGGCACCGAGCACGACTACCGTTCGAACGCGTTTGCCGTGAATGCGGGGGCGGACTTCCTGCAGAAAAATACCCAGATCGAGCTGTCCTACGGCCGGGGTTTCGATCAAGTGTGCACGACGGCGTACCGGGCGGCGGACGCGCCCTCCAGTCGTCTGGCACTCGATAATTCCCATGGCTGTTTCACTTCGGACGTGAGGCGCGCAGCTCGCGACATCAGCCTCGACAATTTGCAAGTAGCTTGGACGCAGACGTGGACACCGGTGTTTGCCACGCAGATGGTCGTCAGCGCGGCCCTGCAGCATGGTTTTTTGGGCAATCCCTATCGCTCGGTGGTGATTGCGCCGGCCGGCGACCAAGCGCTCGAGAATCATCCGGACAATCGCGGCCGCGGGGCGCTTGGAGGGCGTGGCAAGTACTACGCTCGCGGCCTTCGAACGACGTTCTCCGCGAATGTACGGCTGTACCGAGATACATGGGCCATTTGGGGCCAGACCTACGAGCTCGATGGCGAGCGTTACCTGTTGCCCTGGCTGCGCGTGCTGCTCCGCGGTCGATATTATACCCAAACCGGTGCCTTATTCTGGAGCGACGATTACACCGGCGGGGAGCCAGCGACCGGCCCTCGCGGTCAGTACTGGAGTGGTGACCGAGAGCTCTCGCCGCTGTCCAGCTATCTAGTGGGTATGCGGGGCTTGGCCACGTGTGAAGGCCACCCAGGGGCGCGTGTAGCGAGCTTGTTCACGAGCCTCGACGTGTCGCTCGGGTTCGACCTTTTGAAGACCGATCTTCACGACTTCACACTTGGCGGTCGAAAGCCGGACGACACTCTTGCGCTACTGTGGTCGCTCGCGGTAAGCGGCGGGTTTTAACGATCACCGCGTAAGCCGCGCTTGCGAGCCAAGTCGTATAAGTGCTTGCGGTCCATCTTCGCCTCGCGCGCGGCAGCGCTGATGTTGCCGCCATGCCGATCCAATAGCCACGCGACGTAGCGGTGCTCGAACTCGGATTCGAAATCCGAGCGGATTTCACGGTAGCTCTTTTCGGAGTCGAACGCCGGATAGGCGCTACCCCCAGGCGGCGGAGTAACGCCCATCGAGCCTGACGACACCGGCAAATCAACCGGGCGGATCTCCCGCTCACCCGCCGCCGCGGCGATGTAGATGGCCCGATCGAGCACGTTTCTTAGCTCGCGCACGTTGCCCGGCCAATCATGCGCGGCCAGGGCAGTCACTGTCTCGCGCGTTAGGCTGATCGCCGAGGCCGTTGGGTCACGTTTGCGAGCGAGTGCCAAAAATTGATCGACCAGAGCCGGCACGTCCTCGCGCCGCGTGCGGAGCGGCGGAACCGTGATCGGCACCACCGAAAGCCGGAAGTATAAATCCTCGCGGAACTTTCCCCGCTCGACTTCCTCCTTCAAGTTGCGCTTGGTGGCCGCCACGATCCGAGCCTCTGCATGAAGTGGTTTATTGCCAGCCATGCGACGGAACTCACCCGACTCTAAAACGCGCACGAGCTTCGGCTGAACATCGAGCGGCAGCTCGCCCACCTCATCCAGGAACACCGTCCCGCGCCCGGCGAGCTCGAACGCACCTTGACGCGCTGCGGCCGCCCCGGTGAACGCGCCCCGTTCGTGTCCGAAGAGCTCACTTTCGATCAAATTGTAACTCACCGCCCTGCAGTCCACGACCACGAACGGCTGATCTTTGCGGGTACTGATTTGATGGATCGAGCGCGCCAATACGTCTTTGCCGGTACCGGTTTCGCCTTCCAACAGCACGCAGGCGTCGGTGGGCGCAATGCGCTCGAGCACGCCGAAAATCTGACGCATGGACAAGCTCGTACCGAGGGCCTCCCCGAAGCTCGTGGACTCGCTAGGCAAGACTTTCGTGCGGTTGGGTTCGCCACGCAGCACGAGCTCGACATTGCCCACGACTATCATCGACCCAGACTCGATGACCGCTTCGCGCACCGCGGTTGTGCCAACGCGGGTGTGGTTCGTGGACCCTAGGTCGCGCACGATGATGCCGAGCGGCGTCCGCTCGAGCTCACAGTGATGACGCGACACCGTGTCGTCGGACAAGACCAAGTCGTTGTCAGGAGCCTTTCCCACGGTTAGGCGTACGCCTAGCTTGACGCGCTTGCCCCGCGCGCTCCCCGACACCACCACCAGCAAAAGCTCTTCGGATTGCGCGCCCGGCGCGGGCTGCGCACGGGTCGCTACCTCGGAAGATGGAACGGGAGTCAATCAGAAGCCACCTGCGGACAGCTCGATCCGCGTCTCGCCACCCGAGAGGGTAACGCGTCGCTCGATGCTTGTCTCCACTCGTTCATGGCCGGCGCTAGGCCCCAATGTAGGTTCGGCAAATGGAGAAATTTCCGTGATGTTCGAAGTCACGACATAGTCGCCATCCGGAAGCTTCGCGTGCTGCGCAATTTGGAGCGGCGGAGCCTTGCCGAACGACAGCGAGACGCCGCCGCTCGGCTCGCTGTCGCCGGTGCGCTTCCAAGATGCATCGAAGCGGACTGCATCAGGAAACACCGACCCAACGGGGAAGAGCAAGACCTGCTCGCGAGGCAGGGCGCGCATTACGTGGCCGCCGAGCCACACGGCGCCGCCAACCAATGCAGCTCGGGTCACTACTCGGCGCGCTGAGCTTCCAGCGGCGAAGGCGCCGATCAACGATCAACCTGTTTGGGCGCGGTGACCGGCTTGCCAGCGGAGCTCGAGGTTGCGGGGTGTGCCGGCGCAGCGCTTGGCGTGGGCGCGGCGCCTGGCGCGCCAGCGTGCTGCATGCGGCTCGCGTCGAGCAAGCGGATGAGCTGCACTAGGCGAGCTATAGTGGCTTCGGGCAAGGGGAATGCCGGCATTTTTCCGCGACCTTGGCGAATCGTCGCGGCGATTGCCTCATCCGTCGTGGCCGCTTGCCACTCCGAGCGCGAAAGATCGGCCGCGTGCAACATCGGGCCTTGCGGGCCGTCTCCACGACCGAGCGCACCGTGACAGCTAGTACAATTTTGCTGCCACGCGACAATCGTCACGTCGTCGAGGCCATGACCGGGCTCGGCAGAGCCAGCGTCGGTGACCTGTACCTGGTCGGCGTTCGGGTTGGCGGTGTGGTCGTGATCGCTCGGCCGCCATGGCCTCAGATCGGCGGGAGCATCGTTACACGCACTGCACGATAGCCAGACTAAGCTCAGCACCAAGCGCAGCGCACGATTTCCGATCCGGGCAGGCATTGGTTCCTGCCATAGCATGCAGGCACGCGGGCGGCAGCGCTTCGAGGAGCTCCGGACGCTGGCACTCACTAAATAAAAGTCACCAGCGCTCGCCTTTAAACGCCGCGTGCGTGCCGTCGGCGGCCCGGGGTGCGGTGCTCACTCGAAAAGCTGACCGTCCGCTGGAACCTGCGGCAAGCCGAGATACTTCTTCTTGCCGATCTCAGCGATGCTGAACTCGGTGCGACGATTCTTTGCGCGCCCTTCCTCGGTCGCGTTGTTGGCGATAGGCACGTTCTGCCCAAAACCCACCGCGATCAAACGATCCTTGCTCACGCCCTTGGCGATGGCCGCATTTTTCACGGTCAGTGCACGCTGACCGGAGAGGGTCATGTTGCTCTCTGGGGTACCGGCGTTGTCCGTGTGCCCTTCGATGCGCAACAGTGTAACGGTCGCGTGCTTATCCATGTAGGCTTTGAGCTGGTCAATGACGGCGTCACTGCCGGCGCCAGCCTTGAAGCTCGACGAATTGGTATCGAACACGATCTCGCCGGGGATCTGCACGCTGTCGCCCCTGGCCGCGGTTGGCGCCGGCGCGCTGACGATTGGCGCAGGCGTCGCCGCGGTGGGCGGTGGCGGAGGAGGAGGGGGAGGAGTGGCTGGAGCTGCGGCCGCATCGGAGCCCGCCTTGAACGACGCGGTGCAGCCACTGAGCGCGGGCGCCCCGACCACGGTGGCCACGAAGCCAAACACGAGCGCAGATTTACCAAACATTGAGCTTTTCTCCACTGAATCTAGGTGTTGTGCTGAGCCGAGGCTCGGTCAGCCCCGGCCACCGGTAGTCCAAGTCCGCGCCGCGACGCAAGCACAGAGGCCGGGGTCGTTTCATCCTAGTCGATAGACGAGCCCCCACCCAGTTTGTTCACCTGGCGACTAATCGTTCGACGACGATTTCAGGTCCGATGGCCGGGATGTCGCGCGTGGGCAGCGCGCAGCTCGCGAGGAGTGGTAAGCCAGGAGCTCGTGCCGCGCGAGTTCGTTCATCTACATGTGCATTCGCAGTACTCGTTTCTGACGAGCGCGGTGAAGCTCGACGATCTGGCCAAGCGCGCCAAGGCGCACGGGATGCGCGCGGTGGCGCTGACCGATCACGCCAACATGTATGGTGCAATCCGCCACTACAACCATGCGCGCGCCAACGGCCTCACGCCGATCGTCGGCTGCGAGGTCAATGTGGTGCGCAAGGATGCGTCGGCCGCATTCGACCATCTGGTTCTCTTGGCCGCGACGCAAGAAGGCTACAAGAACCTGATTCGACTCGTTTCAGAAGGGCATCTTCGATCGGCCAGCGCGCATGGCTCCGCCATTTCTAGAGCGCAAATCGCCGAGCGCAGTAAGGGCTTGATAGCGCTTACTGGCTGCCTGGGCGGCGTCGCCGCGCAGCGCATTCTCGAATACGGGCCCGAAAGCGGCGAAACAGTGCTGGGCGAGCTCAGGGACATGTTCGAACCAGGCCACGTTTTCGTGGAGCTCCAGGACCACGGCTTTCCCGAACAAAGCGTGGTCAACGAAACGCTCTTGAAAGCGGCGGCTCGTTTGGATTTGCCGATCGTCGCCACCAATGACGTCCATTTCATGAGCAAGGACGACGGCCAGGCGCACATTTATCTGGAGTGCGTCCGCCAGGGCCGTACCTTCGCCGAAGCCGAGCCGCTCCATCACGGTAGCTTCGAGATGTACCTGAAGAGCCAAGAAGAGATGGGGCAGACTTTTGCCGCTCTACCGAAGGCCATCGACAACACTCTCCTGGTCACCGAGATGTGCTCGGACCTGAGACTCGAGCTCGGAACCCCGATGCTACCCCGCTTTGCGGTGCCGGAAGGCTACGACACCGACGGCTACTTCCGACACGTTTCATTGCTCGGTTTGCAGGAGCGCTTGGCTGAGTTTCGGCAGCTCGGCAAAGCCGTGGAAGAGCCCGTTTACCACCAGCGATTGCAGCGCGAGTTGGACGTGATCGTGGGCATGAAATACCCCGGGTATTTCTTGATCGTTTGGGATTTCATTCGTGAAGCAAAGGCGCGCGGGATCCCCGTCGGGCCAGGGCGCGGTTCGGGTGCGGGCTCGATCGTGGCTTATGCCCTGGGCATCACCGAGATCGATCCGCTGCCGTACAACTTGTTGTTCGAGCGTTTTTTGAATCCAGAGCGCGTGAGCATGCCCGACTTCGACGTCGATTTTTGCATGGCGCGGCGCGACGAGGTGATCAAATACGTCTCGCAGCGCTACGGAGAGGAAAGCGTAGGGCAGATTGCGACCTTCCAAAACCTCAAGGCACGCAGTGTAATCAAGGACGTGGCGCGTGCCATGGGCATGCCCGCACCGGAGGCGCAACGCATCGCCAGCTTGGTGCCGGACAAGGGCCAAGGCAAGACGTACACGATCGAGGAGGCGCTGGAAGTCGAGCCTAAGCTCAAAGCGTTGGCCAACAGCGACGAGCGAGTCGGCGAGCTGATCCGTCAAGCCAAGAAGCTCGAAGGACTCACGCGCCACGCTGGCATGCACGCGGCGGGGGTGGTCATCAGCGAGGGCCCGCTTGCTGATCACGTGCCGTGCTTCCGCGGCAACGACAACGCAATCGTCACTCAGTACGATAAGGACGACGTCGAGGCGGCCGGCCTCGTGAAGTTCGACTTTTTGGGTTTGAAGACGTTGACGGTGATCGACGTCGCCGAAAAGCTGGTCAACGCGCGCCCGGACCGGAAGGGGAACCCGCTCTCGCTCGCGAAAGTCCCGCTGGACGACCGCGAGTCCTACGCGCTCGTCGCCAGCGGCGAGACCACGGGCGTGTTTCAGCTCGAATCGAGCGGCATGCAGCAGCTCTTGCGGGGCCTCAAGCCCGACCGGTTCGAAGACATCATCGCCGCCGTCGCCTTGTACCGGCCCGGTCCACTCGGCACCGGCATGATCGACGACTTCATCGGTAGCAAGCACGGCAAGAAAGCGATCCGGAAGCTCCATCCACTGGTCGACGATGTACTGGCGCCTACCTATGGCGTGCCGGTGTACCAAGAGCAGGTGATGCAAATCGCCCAGCAGCTTGCCGGCTTCTCGCTCGGGGAAGCGGACCTGCTCCGCCGTGCCATGGGCAAGAAGAAGGCGGAGGAAATGCAGAAGCAGCTGCAAGCCTTCGTCGATGGCGCCGAGAAGAGGGGAGTAACGATCGAGCAATCCACGGCAATTTTTCGAGAAATTGAGGGATTTGCGTCGTACGGCTTCAACAAAAGCCACTCCGCGGCATACGCCCTGATCACCTATCAGACGGCGTACTTGAAGGCGCACTATCCGTGCGAGTTCTTCGCTGCCGTGCTCACGGCGGACAAGGACAAAATCGAAAAGGTCGTGCGTACGATCGCCGAGGCGCGCGCCTGGGGCGTCGCGGTGCTACCCCCGGACATCAACGCCAGCGAGACCGATTTCTCCGTCGTATACGCGAGCCCACGCGGCGATGGCTCGATGCGTTCCGCGGGTAGGCTGCGGGATCGCCATGGTCCGCAAGTTCGCTTTGGGCTCGGCGCCGTACGCGGTGTCGGGGAAGCCGCGCTCGAGACCATGTTCGAGTCGCGGAGAACGTCCGGCCCATTCCGTGATTTGTTCGACTTCGCGACCCGCGTCGACGCGAAACGGCTGAACAAAGGGGTGCTCGAGGCGCTGGTGCAATGCGGCGCTTTCGACTCGGTCTTGGAGCCAATGGGCGTCACCAGAGCACGCGCGTACGCGGCAATCGACCGGGCGCTCGAGCGTTCGCGCGGGGCGACTCGCGATCGCGAACGTGGACAGGCCACGATGTTCGGAATCTTCGAACAGGCCCCATCGCGGGGCAACGGTAATGGTCACAAGGCAGCCACGCCGATGGACGACTATCCGCCGGCAGCCTCGGAGTGGGACAAGCTCGAGCTACTGAAACGCGAGCGCGAGGCGCTGGGCTGTTACGTCTCCGGCCACCCGCTGTTTCGATACCAGAGCAAGCTCGGCCGGCTTGGCGTTATCTCTTCTACGAAGGTGTCGGGCGAAGATGCGTGGTCCATGGTTTCTATTGCCGGTATCGTCGAAAACTACCAAGAGAAGCTGTTCAAGAGTGGCTCAGGAGGACGTGCGGCGTTTCTCGAGATCGAGGATATGTATGGCCGCGTGCGCGCGAAGCTGCGCGGTGATCGCATCGACACCTACGCGCACTTGCTGACGGGGGGCGATCCCGTGTTGGTGGTCGGGAAAGTCAGCTTTCCGATGACCGAGGAGCCGGATGATGAGCGCGAGGCAACCCTACTCGTCGATAGCGTCGAGTTGCTGTCGGACGCGGCGCTCAAAGCCACACGTTCGGTCTCGATCAAGCTCGACGCCGACCGCACCGCTCGCCGCGACTTCGAGGCGCTGAGGAGCTTGATGTTGGCTTCCCCGGGCCCGTGTCCTGTCGAGCTCGTGCTTTCGCTAGGCGAAGGCGCCGAAGCCATTCTGGACCTCGAAGGCACTCGGGTTACGCCGAACGATACGTTTTTAGGTGGTCTCGAGCGCATGTTCGGGACGACAGTTGCGGAGCTGCGCTGATGGGCGGCGCAGCGACAAGCTTCGCGTTTTATAGGGCGGCGCTCGGCTCCGCGCCGTGCTCGGTTTCGAAGCCGGTCGCACCCGCCTGGCGCGCTCAGGCCACAGGGCTGATTCATTCCGCCGTGCTCGCGTGGCTGCACCGCCGACTATAAGAAACACTGGGCAAGCGCCAAGCTTCGCGGTAATAAGCCGCCCACGAGCGTCTCCTCGGGAGTCGCCGGGTCGATAGCTCAGCCGGTAGAGCAGTGGATTTTTAATCCATTGGTCCAGGGTTCGAATCCCTGTCGACCCACTGCAGATTAACACTTCGTGCATTGAAGCCCTGGGGCTTGCGTTCGAGGCTGGTGTTCAAAGCCCAGCTCTCGTGCTGTAAGCACCTCTGATATCCGCGAAGGTTCGTCCGCGCACGGAACAGGCCTTCCCGGAGCATTCGAGGCCGCGGCCACGGCACTCTTGGCGCTCCGTCGTATTGCGATCCCGTAGAGCGAGATGTTTCCGTTTCGGAAACATTAGCGGGAGCTGACGCGGGCAGCGCGAGCAGTATCGCCTCGGTTCGAAGAGTTCGCCGGACATTCACGAGCCACTGATAATAACTGACTCGGATTGATGGGCCTGCCGCGCGCATCTCGCGACTTTAAGCCTTGCGCTGCTCGCCCGATCGGGTGGAGTCTGACCTAGCAATATTGCCCTTTGCCGCACGGCGGCGTTCGTTAGGAGGCTTCGGTGATCAAAGCACGCACCTGGTTAACACTGCTCACGCTGTCGGTCGGGACAGTCGCTGCAACGGCAAGCTGCGGCAGCGATGAAGCGACCGGAGGCGGCAGCGGTGGTGGATCGCTGATCACCGCCGGCGCGGCGGGCAAGGGCGGGACGGGTAGGGCGGGTGCGGCCGGTCGCGCTGGCGCTAACGGCACTGGTAGTGGCGGCGATTCGGGTGCGTCGCCAACGGCCTCTGCCCCGGGGTCGGTTGGTGACGTCTGCACGGCAAACGCCGACTGCGCCGACGGCCTCACGTGTTTGACGCCGGCCAGCACGGCCCTCGGCACTGGCGGACCCGGCAACGGCCTCTGCACTCTGAAGTGCGACGTGAAGGGCACGACTGACGTCTGTAACGCTGTCTCCCCGGGTTCTGCGTGCATCGGTTTTGGCGACGCTGGTTATTGTCTCGAAGCTTGTGAGCTCGGCGAACCCGACGACCTCGGCTCGAAGTGCCACGGTCGCCCTGACACGGCCTGCGAAGATTTAGCCGCAGATTCGACACAGGGCATGGCGCCCTTCTGTGTGCCGCTATGTCGCGCGGACCTCGACTGCGGCAAGGGCCTTTACTGTCAGCCGAGCACTGGTCTGTGTAGCAAGACAAAGGCGACTGGGAGCGCGGCAGGTACGGTCTGCGATCCCGCAGCGACGGATGACCCATGCAAAGGCTTCTGCATCCAGACCAGCGCCACCGGCGTGACACCCGTCACAGGTAACTGCGTGGAAGTATGCTCTGGAGGGTCGCCCTGCATGTACACGTCCGGTGATACCCCCGTCCCAGGCGGTCTATGCATCTTTCCCTTGTCGACTCCTTTCGGAAGTTTGGACCTCGGGATTTGTCAGCCGAATTGTGCATGCAACAGCGATTGTAAACTCCCCGGCGACCTGTGTCGCGCTTGGGCGAGTACCGCCGCGGAGGCGCAATACAAGACCGAGCTCGGTGCCAGTGGCTTGTGCTATCCGAATGTCACGGGCAGCGTCGCACTGACCTGTGGCGGTGCCGGGGGCGGTGGAACTGGCGGAGCGGGCGGCGGGGCCGGCGCAGGCGGAAGCGGCGGCAGTATGGCAGGCGCCGGCGTTGCGGGTAGCGGTGGAAGCAGCGGAGGCATCGGCGGAACGGGTGGGGCGATGTGATCAGTGCTCGGCGCTGCCTGCTGGGCTATCGCGCGCGAATGGCTATTCCGGGCCCGGGGTTGTCCTCGGGCTCGCGGGAGACGAGCTCAAGCTCGGCAGCAACCTGACGGGCAGGACGAGCGAAAACGGCTTGCCGTTGACACTCGGGAATGAGATGTCGGCGACCACTGCCTGAACACAACGCACCGCGGCCGCGTTCGGGAATCGGCTTTCGACCTCGCTCACGCGGTGCACGGTGCCGTCCACTTCCAAGATCGTCGCTAGAGCTAACCGGCCCCAAAGCGCGGCGTCGGTAGTTCTCGCGTGGGCGAAGCAGGTGATTAGCGCGCCGAGCCTTTCCGCGAGACGCGCGCGCACCGCTTCCGGATCGAAGTCAGCGCCCACGACCCGCGGGGCTTCCGCGGCAGGTAGCGCGGGACGCTCCTCGTCCCCAGGCCAAACCCCGATTGAAAGCACTATCTGTATCGGGTGTGACCGTCGCGCGAAGTCCAATTTGGCCGCCTCACGAACGAGACAAGCCGACGTCGCGAAATCATCGAGCTTCGAATCGAGCAAGCGGGCGTGGCTGACCTGACCTCGTGCATCAATCATGAAAGCGACCCGTGTCTCTCCGCCGGTGCTCGGTTTCTGCCGATGCGCCGCTTCGAAGCAAAATCGAAACGGCCAATAGCCATGGCTGCGCGCCTGTGCTTGCACGCGATCGATTGTCAGGGCTTGTTGGTGCGTCGTCCCCTGCGTCGCGACGCCCGGCCGGTGCCTGGCCAGCCGCGCATACACCTCGACGCGGGTGCCTGGATGATAAGTGGATCGGCTCGGCACATAGCTCGAGTCGCTGCTGCCCCCGACGTTCCAGCGAGCCAATGCTTCGTCGTCGCCAGAGGGCAGTTCTGGACTTATGGCGCGCGGACGGTCATCGGTGGGATAGGGCAGCTCGAGCTCGACCTCGGGAGCCGAGCGATGCGCGGGCACGGCCGCAGACGAGGCAGTCTCGGGTTGCGGGTCGGCCGCGGCGTCGCTCGGGTACGCAACAGCTTTGGGCGCTGATCCGAGCTCAGCAGTGTGCAGCGCAGTATCTACGGGCGGCGGGCGCTCCAAGCTGTGGCAAGGGCGCTGACTCGCGCAGCTTTCGAGAACGACGGCACAAACCGCAAGCCTCATCGCGCGCGCCTTTACCGCGTGAGAAAAGGGGAGGAAGGTGCGCACTCGGACCGAGGTAATGAAATGAGTAACAGCGGCTTGACGCCCGGCTTCGAGCACGGCGCAGGTTTCGTAGCCGGTGACGCCCATTTGAGCGTGACTACGAGTTGCGTCGCCAGCTAGGGATCGCGAACGGTCAAAACTCGCCATGGTAGAGGATGTCTTCGGAATCGTCGGCAGCGTCATCGCTGGCACTTATCACGTGGAAAAGGTCGTGGCCGAAGGCGGCTTTGGCGTCGTGTACCGCGCGCACCACGGCGGCTTCGGTGCCCCGGTGGCTCTCAAGTTGCTCAAGATTGCGCAACAGAATAAAGCGCAGCGCGCCGATTTTTTAGAGCTCTTTCGAGCCGAAGCGCAGCTCTTGTTCCGCCTCTCGGCAAGTTTGCCTACGGTAGTTCGCCCACTGCACGTGGATGCGTTTTCGGACGCCGCGGGCCGTTTCGTGCCGTACATGGTGATGGAATGGCTGGAGGGTATGACGCTGGACGCGCTGATCAAAGAGCGGAACCGCAAAGGTCAGCCGTCGGTTCCGTTACGGAAGCTCGTGCGCTTACTGACACCCGTAGCGCGGGCCCTCGAGCGCGCGCACAACTTCAGTGGGCCCGAAGGCGCAATTTCGATCGTGCATCGAGATTTGAAGCCGGAAAATATTTTCATCGCGCAAGTTGCCGGAGAAGAGGTCGTGAAGCTCCTCGACTTCGGCATCGGCAAGGTGCGCAACGCCGCCAGTCAGGTCGCAGGGCGCTTGAGCCATGATGGCCAGGCGCCCAGGGCGTTCACACCGGCTTATGGCGCGCCGGAGCAATGGGCGCCACGGCACTACGGCCAAACCGGACCATGGACGGATGTGTGGGGCCTCGCTCTCTGCATCGTCGAAACGCTCGCCGGAAGGCCTATCATCGCCGGCGATTCGGCGACTATGATGGGGATCGCGCTGGACGCTTCACGGAGGCCCACGCCACGCAACGAGGGAGTAGACGTGGCCGACGACGTCGAGGCCGTCTTCGCGCAGGCCTTGGCGCTCGACCCGCGCGTTCGGCAGGGCGATGCGGGCATATTTTGGAACGCGCTCACGGGGGCCTTGCAGATGTCCGAGGCCGAGAGCGGCCGCGCGTCATCACGCGACCCGCGCGCGGAAGACGGCCGCGCTCCACGCATCGAATTGGTCGAGAGGCCGTCGCGACCGATCAGCGGACAGTCCGCGGCCATCCGCGCCGTGGCGCCCGCGACCGACCTCGAGTTCGATCCGCTGAGCGCGCCCGGCAGCCGACGCGCGGAGGAAGCTCACGCGCGTGCCTTGGCGGCGCTCTTCGTCCCCGACCTCGAGCTTGCGCCTCCCTCGGTGCAGCGGCGTGCTAGCGGCGCGCAGCCGCCCGCGCAACTGAGTAGCGGGCCGCGCGCTTCGCTCGATCTGGACGAAACGGCCGCCTCGTCCCCATCGCTGGATCTCGATTTGCCTTCGGGCGAGCCATTTTTGCGGCGTGCCGCGAGCTCGCCGCGTTTTGCTGCCGTGCAGCCGTCGGGGCAACCACAGAGTGAGCCGTCGCCGCACAGTAGTCGTGCCGGTGCCATGCCCGCCTTGCCGGACTCGATTCCGCCCGTGAGCTCGAGGAGAGGCGGCACATCACCGCGCGCGCCGGGGCGTCCGTCTACGCCAGAGGCGTCCCCCTCGGGCTCTGACGCGCAATTCTCGAGGCAGTTCCAGTTGCCGCTTGCGGTCGCCGCGGATGATCGCCCGCTCATCCGGCGCTTGCGGCTGGCATTCGCGCTACTCACGGCGGCCATCCTGCTGGCGAGCATGGACCCCATTTATGCTGCAGCAACCGGCACACAACTGGAGATATTCGGACTGCGCCCGAGCCTGTTGGGTGGCGGTTTCTTGCTCCTCGCGCTTGCGGTCGCCGCGCGCGAGACGTTACGGGAAGCCTGAAGGCCTCTCAGCGACACCTCACTGACGTCGGCGTGCAGCTAGCGTCACGAACTGGCGCCGCCAAATGTTTCGGAGTCATCGCGAGAGGGTGGCGGGGCTCGTCCGAAGTGGCGACCAGCGTCACTTTGAGCCGCGGCCTCAGCCCGCAGTTGGTTCGCCGGCGGCTTCGCGGAATGTCAACGCCGAGCCTGTGAACGAACGCAACGTGTTGCGTGTACAGAACGGGCAAGCCCAACCCACGTCGAAGCGCTCGCGCTCCGAGCCAATAGTGTTGGCGGGAGCAGGCAACTTCAGCTTGCGCGTGTCCACCGCCCAGCCCTGAAGCGCAACCCGCTGCTCATCGAGCTCTGCGCTCAAATGAGCTTGGCACTCACACCTCGAATGGACCGTGGTAACCTTCATGACTGACCTTCTCGCACCTTCGTGCCGCTGAATCCACTAGTGGCACGCGCCGATCAGGTCAAGCGCCCGGTCCGGCATGGCCCGCCTTTTTCGGCGAATACGGGCCAATTGCTCGACCGCGGCCGCATTTTTCGCTCGCATCGTTCGTTGGAGCGACTAGTATGACCTTGTCACGCGGGACTAGCTCAGTTGGTAGAGCACGAGCTTCCCAAGCTTGAGGTCGTCGGTTCGAACCCGATGTCCCGCTCCGAGAAAACGAGGGACGGCCAAAGGTCGGCTAGGCGCAAGCGCTAGCCGGCCTTATTGTCAGGCTGTCGCGAACCTCAGTGGCTGAGTGGCTCGGCGGGGACGGACTTGGAGGCGACCGGGGCCGGGTCTTTGTGCGAGCGGTGGCTAGCGATGGCGTTGGCTTTTTCGGGCGTGCTGGTTTTTGCCGTCTTGTGCGCGTGATGGTGGTGCTTGGTGACTTTTGCGGCCGGGGCCTCGTCACTGGGCGCGGTAGTGTGATGATGAGCGGCTTTGGCCTTCGACCCAGTGAGCGCGCTGGCTGGTAGTGAGACGAGGCTCAGGGCGACGACGGCACGTGCAAAAACGGTCTTCATGGGAGCTCCTTGAGGCTGAACCTGACACAGCAGCTGCGACCAGCGCAAATAATAGGCGCCGGCGCCCAGTCGGCTTAGAGTGGGGCGTTCCTGTTGCGGCCCAATCCAGCCGTAAAGCTAGCTGAATGGCCCGCTCTCTCTCATTGTCTTGGTTGTGCTTGGCTCTGCTGTTCGGCGTCGGGTGCCGGCGCCCGGTAGCGGGCCAGAAAACGACGACTAAAGTCATGCTCGCTTACGGGAGGCTGCACGCGCCGCCGTTCCCTCCGCCGGCTCCGGGCGCAATTCCTTCACCGCGCTCGGCTGCGCTGCGACGCGGCGATTGCGAATTCAAGGCTGGCGCTCTTCCCGAGGAAACGTCGGAGCCAGGTGAGCCAATTGGCGAGCGCATCCCAATTGATCACTTCGTCATGGTGATGCAGGAAAATCGCTCATTCGATCAGTATTTCCAAGGGTTGCCCGCGTTCGGGCAACCGGACGCGGACGTCGCGCCGCTCGACTATCACAATGTAGATGCCAAAAAGCATCGCGACGTGAAACCATTTCACAGTCTCGCCTTGTGCGGCAAGGACACGCGTCACGATTGGAACTCTGCGCATGCACAATACGACGACGGCAGGATGGACGGCTTCGTTTCGACCAGCAATCCACGCGGTGAACGAGCCCTCGGCTACTACGACTCGACCGACCTCGGTTACTACTATGCGCTCGCCAGCACGTTTGCGATCGGCGACCGTTATTTCGCGTCGATCTTGGGTCCAACCTGGCCGAATCGGATGTTTTACCATTCCGCTTCGACGTTCGGCCACATCGGCAACACCGCGCCGCCGCCCGGCGTCGACCCGCCTTCGTTATTTCATCAACTGCAACAAAAGGGTGTGGAGTGGGTGGTGTATTCCGGCGGCATGACCTTCGAAGAGAAGATCTTTCGCCACTTACACGAAGAGAAAGGCGACCATTTCAAAGGGCTCGGTAGCTTCTTCGAAGACGCCAAGAACGACAGTTTACCCGCTTACGTATGGCTCGAGTCCACGTACGGCGGGCCTGATGCGACCGACGAGCACCCGCCAGCCGACATTCAACTCGGGCAAGCCTTCGTGTCGCGCGTGGTCGACGCGCTCTTGAAAAGCCCCGCGTGGGCGCGCTCGGCGTTGTTCGTGATGTATGACGAACCGGGCGGCTTCTTCGATCACGTCGCGCCGCCCGCGGCCTGTCCGCCCGACGCCATCGACCCCCTGCTCGAAAAACGACATGTTCCGGGGCACTTCGACCGTCTGGGCATGCGCGTTCCGCTCATGGTCGTATCGCCATTTGCGAAGGCACACTACGTGTCCCACCACGTGTACAGTCACACCTCGTTGACGCGTCTCGTTCAGGTCCGGTTCGGCTTGCCGGCACTTAGCGCGCGCGACGCGAACTCGGCGGTGCCCTACGACTTATTCGATTTCGTGCACCCGCCGTTTGCGACCCCGCCCGTCCTGCCAACGGCAAAGGTCGACGAGCTTGCGCATCGCGTGTGTCGCGCCAGATTCCCGAAAAAGAAGACCGCTGGTAAGACGGTAGACGTTCCGGATTACGGCTCGGCACGGGCGGGCGATCCCGAGGGCCCAGCTGACGAGCCGGAGGAAGAACCGCCCACGTCTGAATGAGCGGGCCTGCAGTTAAGAGGCGCGCCGGTCTTGCCGATGCAAGGTTTCGTGAACGGCCGCACGCAGGTCGTCGCAATCGAAGGGCTTGTCGAACACGCGGGTCGCGCCGAGACGCAACGCCCGCAGGTGCGTGGTTTGGTCGCCGAATGCCGTGATCAAGATCACTGGCGTGTCGGCGAGCCGGCGCTTCAGCTTCGTCAACACATCGAATGCCGTGAGCCCGGGCATGCGAACGTCCGAAACTACTAGCGCAAACGGAGGCTCGTCAGCGCTGGACGACTCTGTTCCGGCGAGCATTGCCCATAGCTCGTTACCGTCCCGGGCCTCGATCACTTCATGGCCATCCGCGCGCAAAACGTAGGCCAGCAGCTCGCGCAACTCGAAATCATCCTCGGCCAGCAACAAACGCGCTTTCGACGACACATCAGGCTCGAGAGCCGCCAATTCGATCGCCTCGGTCAGGGTCATGTCGGTGCCTCGCGGACTGGAGGCTAAGCTAGCCACGTTTCGTAGAATGCTTCGGCCGTGCTTCGGGAGCGAAGCCATCTCATCACGAAGAGAGCAGCTGCGGGGCAAAAGGCTCCGCGGTTAGCTGGGGGAGCGCTCCGATCCGTAACGGTCGAGCTTCCGGTAGAGTGTTTTGCGGTCCAGCCCGAGCACTTGCGCGGCGAGGGTCTTGTTTCCGCCGACCGCTTCCAGAACCCGCAAGATGTAGCGCTTCTCGACTTCCTCGAGTGGGACCAGCTCGGTCGGATCAGTGGCCGCGACGAGCACGTGCGAAGTGCGATAATTACGAATCTTGTCCGGTAGATCTGCGACCCCGACGGCCTCACCACGGGTTAGCGCGACCGCGCGCTCCATGCAGTTGGCGAGCTCACGCACGTTGCCAGGCCAGGCATAAGACGACAATTTTTCGGCCGCCTCGGGGTCGAGTGACTGCACGTCCTTCTGCGACTGAACGGCGAAATGCTGAAGGTAGTGCTTAGCGAGGAGCAGCACGTCGGCGCCGCGAGCGCGCAGCGGTGGCAGCTCCACGTGAATCACGTTAATCCGATAGTACAGGTCCTCCCGGAACTTACGTTCCTCGATGGCTGTCTCTAGGTCGCGATTGCTGGCGGCCACGACCCGCACGTCGATGGGTATTTCCACGTCCCCCCCGACGGGGCGCACGGTCCGTTCTTGCAAGGCGCGCAGTAACTTGGGCTGTAGCCCGAGGGGCATGTCTCCAATCTCATCCAAAAAAATCGTGCCGCCCTTGGCTTGCACGAACAGACCCGGCCGCGCCGTACGAGCGTCGGTGAAGGCGCCCTTAGTGTGCCCAAAGAGCTCGCTTTCCAGCAAGTGCTCCGGCATCGCGGCGCAGTTGATGGCTACGAACGATCCGCCCGTGCGCTTGCTTCGCCGGTGCAGAGCGCGGGCGACCAACTCTTTGCCCGTGCCGCTTTCTCCGCTCACGAGCACGGTCGACTCCGATTCGGCAACCCGCTCCAGCAAGTCATACACTTCCTTCATGGCAGGGCTTGCGCCGAGCAGCTCGTCGAAGCGCCGCGATTCGTCGACGGCCTTTTGCAGGCGCTGAACCTCACGGGTGAGAACGCTATGCTTGACGGCGCGTTCGATGGCAATCGCAACCACGTCGATGTCGAAAGGTTTGGTAATGAAGTCGTAAGCACCGACGCGGATGGCCTGTACGGCGGTTTCCAGACTGCCAAACGCCGTGATCACAATCACGGGCAAGTCGGGGTGAAGCTCGGTCGCCTTTTGGCAAAGCTCGAGGCCATTCATGTCGCGCATGTTGATATCGGTCAGCAGCACGTCGAAGTTGTGGAGCGCGATTTCGGTCAACGCTTCGTGGGGCGAGGCGCGAAAGGTGGTTTCGTAGCCATGTTCGGTGAGGCCATCGGCGAGCAGCTCGCACATGCTCGTGTCATCATCGACGATCAATACTTTGGGTTTCATTGAGGATCCGGGATCGGGAGGTACACTTCGAATCGACTGCCTTCGGCGAGCTTGCTTTCGACGGTGATGAAGCCGCCGTGCTCTTGGACGATGCCATAAGCTACGGCGAGGCCGAGGCCGGTGCCGTCCCCAACGTCTTTAGTCGTGAAGAACGGCTCGAAAATGCGTTCCATGGTCACGTCGTTCATACCGACCCCGTGGTCGCTGATGGTGACGCAAACGAAGCCTCGCTCGAGATCCGAATCGAGCCCACCCGCGACGCGCTGGCGCTGTTGAGACATGCGAAGCCCGACTTCGACGGTGCTACCTTCGGGGCTTGCTTGCACGGCGTTCACCACCAGGTTCGTCACTACCTGCTGCAATTGTGCAGCGTCCGCGACCACCTCCGAGACCGATTCACGCGCCTCGAAGTGCAGCGTAACCCGACGCTTCTCGGCGATCGGCCGGAGTAGCGTGAGCGTGCTCGCAGCAAGGGTTCTGAGATCGATCGACGACTTGTTTGGCTTTCCCGCGCGCGCAAAATCCAAAAGCTGACGAATGATTTGCGCCATGCGTTCGCTTTGCTCCATCACAATCCGCGCATTGTTGCGGGTGATCTCGTCGGAAGTTTGATTTTGAAAGATCATCTTGGCGCGGCCAGAGACGACGTTCAGAGGCGTGCCCAGCTCATGGGCGATGCCGGAAGCGAGCTTGCCGACCGTCACGAGCCGATCGGCGTGCCGGAGTTGCTCTAGCGCGTGCACTCGTGCAGCCGTTTCCGCAACCAACCTCAGATTGGCGTCGGATAGCTTGCTGCTCATGGCATTCATTTCTCGACCGAGCTCGGCGAGCTCGTCGTGCTGCCGCAGGTCGAGCCGCATGCCCAGATCTCCCGCGCCAATGCGGCGGGCTTGGTCGACGAGGGCACGCACGGGCCGGCCAACGATACTGCTGCCCAGAGCGAAGGTGAGCGCAGCGCAGACGAGCGCCAAGCACAGCGCGGTGAGCGCAGCACGGAGCACTGTAGAGCGCACGTAGGCATCGCGGGGCTCGAGAGACTCGGAGACCTCGAGCACCCCCGGCGTTTCTTCGCCCAGATGCAGGGCGGCGTAGCTATAGAGCTTGGGAAGTGGCTTTTCCAGTTTGTCGTGCAAAGAGGGTCCGCCCTGACGGACACGAGCCAAAGAGCTCTGGTCGATGCGTGGGTCGGCGGGGATCGCGTCTTTCGGGACGAAATGGACGCGCACTGAGCCTTGCCCCGCCTCGAACTGCTGCAGCAGCCCGAGCGCGCGCGCCCGGCCATCGAGGCGCCAAACGCGTGCCATCGAAGCTGAAACGGCTTGCGCGAACAGCTCGTGGTCGCGCGCCATGTCGGTCTCGAACAGCTGCACCTCACGGTTCACCGTCAAATAGCCGGATATCGCGAGAATGGCCACGATGCCGGCGATCATGCCCAGCGTCAGTTTTGCAGAGATTCGCATGCGCCTCGCGGCACCGAGGCAAGCCCCCCGCGTGCCATTTCATTCCCTCGAAGGTCTAAATTAAGGCGATGGCTCGTCGCGGCGCGCGGCTACTCGGTTTCAAAGTGTGCCGACGCCGAGTGACGCGCGCCGAATGACCGGCCTTTCGGCCCATCCCCCGTGCACGCCGAACCCGCGGTGACGCTTGCCTTCTATCAGTTGGAGTTCCGTACGACCTTGCGACCGTTCTCACCGGCTTCGAAGAAGTGCACGCGTGCCATGTCGAAAAATATGGGCATGACCTCGCCCGGGTGTACACGCACGTACGAGTCGACCTGCGCCACCGAGCGCGGGTGAATCGTAGTGGCAAGGGACACGTCCATCCTGTGACCCAGAGGCTGCACGAGTGTGACTTTCATCTCGAGCTGATTGTCTTCGGTTGTAAAGCGGGCGTTGGTTTTGTCGGACATGGCTTCTGGGCGCACCCCCATCACGATCTCTTGTCCGACGCGCGCCTGCAGCTCCGCCCCCGCCCAGCCGGCGATGGGAAGCTTGCCCGTGCCTTCGTCGAAGAACAGCCGACCTCCGCTTTGCGTCAGCACGCCCTTGAAAAAATTCATGGGCGGGCTGCCGAGAAAGCTTGCGACGAAGCGATTGACGGGATGGTTGTAGATCTCGAGCGCGGAACCGACCTGCTGTGTAATGCCGTCCTTCATCACCACGACGCGGTCGCCCAGCGTCATTGCTTCTTCCTGATCGTGGGTGACATACACGGTCGTAGCGTTCAAGCTCATGGTGATCTGTTTTATTTCTGCTCGCATCTCGACGCGCAACTTGGCGTCCAAGTTGGAGAGGGGCTCATCGAACAAGAAACATTTGGGATCACGGACGATGGCTCGCCCGAGGGCGACGCGCTGGCGTTGCCCGCCCGAGAGCGCCTTGGGTTTGCGCTCGAGCAGGTGCGTGATCATCAGTACTTTGGCGGCGCGCTGCACCTTCTCGGAGATGATGGGCTTGGGCACGTTCCGCAACTTGAGTGCAAAGGCCATGTTCTCATACACGGTCATGTGTGGATAAAGCGCATAGCTCTGGAACACCATGGCGATGTCGCGGTCCTTGGGGGCCACGTCGTTCACGACGCGCTCTCCGATGGAGATGGTCCCCGAGCTCACCTCTTCGAGGCCGGCTATCATGCGCAAGGTCGTTGATTTACCGCACCCCGACGGTCCCACGAGCACGACGAACTCGCGATCGGCGATGTCCAGATTGAAGCGATCGACGACCTTGAGGCCATTTTCGTACACTTTCACGACGTCCTTGAGGACCACGCCTGCCATTGATCGCCTCTTCACGCGCTGCGTTGTGCCGTTCGGGTGACTCCTCGGGGTACCCGAGTGGTCCAGTGACTCGCTCGCATCTTACTCAGTAGATCCAATTGTTCTAGCAAGAACGTGGTCCGGTCGCCGGCTTGGCAAGCGGCCTCAGTGACAAAACCCGTGGAACCTCCCGGAGTAATCGCGTTCTGGGGCCCCGAGACATGGAAAAAACGTCCACCGGAATGACGAAAAATGCCACCACGATGCGCCCGGCCATCTTCTATGCTGTGACTCGTGCGGAGCGCTTCGCAGTCCAAACACGCGCGCGCTAACCGGAGAAAAATTCGAGATGCGCCATGCCAACACCGGTTTGTTGATTTTGGGCTTGCTGCCGTTCGCCGCTTGCATCACGGCGGCGCGCCCCGACGACGGCGCCAGCATTAGGCGAGCCAAGGGTTATCCCCTCGATGACTTCGAAGGCACCACGGCCTCGAACGGCGTCGGCTGGTGGGCGTCGGCGGATTCGAACAACCTTGGCAGTATCGCGTCGTTTGCGATCGAGCCGAGCGTCGCGGGTACGACGGGAGGGGCCGGGCATCTCTCGGGGCACCTCGGTCGGAGTGAGGGCAAAACCTATTCATGGGCGAGCCTTGGGCTTGCCACTAAGCCCGACAGCTCAGCAACTGACTTCACCGGCGTGCGCTTGGTGCGCTTCCGTGTGAAGGGCGACGGGGGTCACTATCGACTCGCAATGCCGCGCGAATCCGTAAAAGACTACGGCAATTTCTCTGCGCCGTTTACCGCCCCCAAGGTCTGGACGGAGATCGAGATCCGCGTCGATAGCCTGGCTCAACCCGGCTGGGCCCAAGCGGTGCCGCGCGTGTTCAATGACGTGAAGTCGATCGAAATCGCGCCGCTCGACGAAGGTAAAGACTTCGACCTGTATCTAGACGACGTCCAGTTAGTGCTCACCCCGACCAAGCCAAACCCCTTCGAGGCCCCGGACGAGCCGCCGGCGAAGCTCGACGGGAAGGCCATCGTGCTGGACGACTTCGAAGGCAAAGGCGCGGTCAACGGCGGCGTTTGGGGCGCAGAAATGGACACCAACAATCTCGGCACGGTAGCGAGCTACCGCGCGGAGGACAGCGAGGATGCGACGCATAAAATCGCGGGCCACCTGAGCGGCAAGTTGGGCAAAAACATCGACAAGCTGTGGCCGTGGGCCTCGCTTGCGATAAACATCGAGCCCAACGCAACGCCCACGGACCTCTCGGCGGTGAAAGGGATTCGCTTCTGGGCCAAGGGCAGCGGCGTGTACCGGGCTGTCATCACCCGCAAGGCCGTGACCGATTACGGAAACTTCGGCTACACCTTTGGCGGTCCGAAAGAGTGGAAGCAAATCGTCGTGCCGCTCGAAAAGATGAAGCAGGCCACATGGGCTCAGAAGGTACCTGACGGCTTTAGCGATGCCATCTCCCTCGAATTTCAGCCCACTACAGCGGCAGCGCCCTTCGAGCTCTGGATCGACGACGTGGAATTCGTCGTCGACCCAAGCAAACCGTCGCCGTTCAAGGCGAGATGAGCGGACGGATGCAAGCTTCAGTAAGACGGGTGGTCGCCGCCTCAATCCTCTCAGCCACGCTGATGAGCTGTGGCAACGGCACGAACGTTTCCCCGGTACCGGTCGAGCCGTTCGTAGCAGGGGTCGCCGGCGCAGGTGGCGGCACGTCTGCTAGCCAATTTTTCATCATGCCCGCTGACCCGCGGGATGGCTCCGGTCTCCCGCCCGCGATCAATGATCCCGGCCCCGGCAAGGTGGACGAAGGTCAATGCGCGCCGCCGGGGTACGAGTTCGCTCTCGTCGATACCTTCGAAGCCAGCAAGGCCAGCAAGACGTACTCGTACAACGATTCTACTTCTGAAGTCTTCCCATTGGTGAGCAAGGACTGGGAGCCTCCGTCTACGACTTATCCGGCGGAGTGGACGCAGAAATGGGGCGTGCCTTCGTGCGGACCCGGCAGTGCCAAAGACACGCAGGTGTTGCATATCGCTGGGGCTTTCAGCGACTTCGGGGCCGGGCTCGGTACTGCTCTATTCAATCACGCCGATACGTTGATGCCGCAGATCCCGTTTGCTGCGCTGTTTTCCGATTCGAAGGGCAGCAAGCGCGTGTCCGATACCGGCGTCGTTCCCCCGGTTGACGCGCCCGCGCGCCCCATCGTCTTTTTCGCGGGAGACCAGTCCTACGTCCCAGGCCTGGCGAGCGCCGACCTACGGGCTTGGGACGGGATCACTTTCTGGGCGCGGCGCGGGCCGTTCGCGGGCCCGGGTTTTCGCCCTGGTCTGCTCGATCGCACGACCTCGGACGATTTCAACAAGCAGCTTCCCGCTGAAAAGGCCGCCTGCCGTAGCATTTACACCAAATGCAGCTGCTCGAACGAGAGGCCTTGCACGCACTGGTCGAAAGCCACCGATCCGCACCCAACTGAGGCCCAGGTCGACGCTTCGATCGAGCCCTTGATGCCGGACATTGCGGACGGCTACTTCTGTTGGGATCCCAAGCTCGACGCGTGGCCGGCGTGGGATCCTACGCTGCGTTGCGGACAGACGGCGTGCGATTACTACAGCAATACGCCGATCCCATCGATGATCTACAACCCGGTCAATGCTCAGGCCGCCAACTTGTGGAGCACGGTCACTCCCGCCGGCCAAGGCATCGGCACTATGACCTGCTCTCCCAAGCCGTACGTCTTTCAAGACAGCACGACTCCGGCGGCAAATTACTGCTATCGCCCTGGCATCGACCTCGACCCACCAGAAAAAATGGAGCGCTGCAATGACGGCTTCCTCGGCAGCGTACTTCTCGATCCAATCTGGCGAAGATATTTCGTGCCGTTCGCCGACCTACGTCAGGGCTCGATCGACAAGCATTCGTCGTCGGGTATTGATTTAGGCATGGTCGAAACGCTCATCTTCGCGTTCCCTGGAGGCAACATGGACGTGTGGCTGGACGACGTCGCCCTTTATCGAAAGACGAAATGAGCGAATCGCTTTCGGTGCACCCCTCCGGTGTCCATTGCGGTTGGTCTAAAACGTCCAGGCGAGCGAGCTGAAACGACAATCGCCGATTCGTAAACCCGCATACTCTATGCCGGTTTGCTCGAGCACACGATGCCCTGTAGCCCCGCGGTACAATTCCAGTTTCAGCTATGCCGGCGCTTGGCGAGCGGTCGGCAGAGGGCCGCTTTAGTGCAAGAACGTGGCGCTTTCACGCGGTTAACCTCGGCGAACCAGAGCGGAGCCTGGGCGCGCCTGCGCGACGTTCCACGGTTCAGCGATCGAAGGGAGCCGAGCTGAATGGCCCGCCGACTGAGGCGCCTTGCTCAGACTGCGCTGCTCGTCAGTGCCACGTTGAGCACGCTACCTCGCGCCGTCCATGCGCAAGGCGCCGCGCTCCCGGCTGCGCCGGCGAGCCCGGCCAACGACGACGACGCTCAGCCGAGCCAGGAACAGCGCTCCGCGAACGAAGAGCGCTCGAAGCCGAGCGAGCCTGAGACGAACAAGGACACCGTGAAGCCGAGCAACGCGGCAGCAAGTCCGGCTGCCGCCCCCGAATTGCCCGTGCCTGCGCCACCTACTTCGCAGGTAAGAGATGAGCTCGATCCGGCAGGTTACGTCCCGGGCTACCGCAAGAGCATGGGTCTCGGCATCGCGCCCTGGGTGCCGCGAGTGGGCAGTGTCCCCGGCGGCTTCACGCCATCCTTTGCTGCGCCCTCGCCGACGAGTGACTGGAGCTTCAACTTCACGGGCTACATGAGTGCGGCGCTGCGGACGAGTTGGAGCCCGCGCAAAAACGACGCCTCGCCGGATCAGCACACGACCGGCTACCACTCTCCTCCGCAAACCGCCGACCAATACGGGACATTTACTGGCACGAATACGGTACCTGGCAGCTGGGCCGACATGACGTTCCAGTATGGCAATAGGTACGTCACGGGCTACGTGAGCATCGCCACTTATGACCCCTCGCGAGCTGCGAGTTACACGAACCCCGGTAGCCAGTACCTGCTGAACAACGTGTACATGACGGTCCGCGTCCCGCCTCTCGATCACGCGCGGCTCGCGTTCACGGTCGGCGCGGTGCCGAACTTTTACGGCGCGCTCGAACAGTACGGTGTCGGAGCGTACGCGCCGTACGTGATTGGCTACGTGCCAGGCGTCGGTGAGACGGCGAATTTCGAATACGACTTGAGCCAAAGCTTGACCCTGCAGGTCGAGCAAGGTGTCCGCGGGGTCATCTCGAGCCCACCCAAGGGCATCGTCAACAACAACTCAACGGGCTTCGCGAACCAGAACTGGCCCGCGTCGTGGGTGCACCACGAGCATATCGGTTTTCTGCACCGAGGAGAGATCCAGGTCCAGGGCGCGCTTCACTACTTTTACAACTGGAGCATGGACGACCGAACGGCGCAGCCCGTCGATGACACGATGACGATCGGCGTCGACGAAGCCCACCCAAAGGACGGGCATATCTCGGAGCTCGGCGCGGATTTTCGCGTTTTGGGCGGCCGTTTTGGCTACCTTGCGGCGGCTGGCGCGTATGTGCGGGGCAGGGACTCGGCGCTGCTCACCGGGCTGAATACCTACGGTGGTACCGGCGTCCGATTGTTCAAGGACTGGTGGGGACAGAACTCGCACGGAAACGGCACGCTCGCCGTGGTCGGCGCCGAGTACAACCTGAGCATCGGAACGCTAGCCCGGTACCCGCTGGCTTTTTACGGCGAAGGCCCAGACCTGATCGCCATGGTCGCGTTTCAACACGCGCAAACTACCAGCGACGACGCAGCGTTCGACGGCCGCGCACGGAACAAGTTCGGTACCGAATGGACCTATCGAATGTTGTCCTGGTTCGGCATTGGCGCGCGCTTCGACCACGTGCGACCCAATTCCAAGGATCCGGACGAGAGCTTTTCGGTCATCACGCCGAAGCTCTACTTCAAGAGCAACTGGACGAGTCATGACCTCGTCACGGTGCAGTACGCGCGTTGGTTCTACGGCTCGCACACCGCGGCGCAAGGGACGGACCCAGTAGCGCACGAAAATTTGGACAACCAGATGCTGTCTGTCGCTTTCGGAATGTGGTGGTGAATATGGCCAATACCCGCCGAAACTCGCGTTCGACCGTGAAAATACTCGTGATTAGAGAAAGCAGGTCTCGAATGAAACGCAGCCTCCAATGCGCGGCGCTGCTGCTGGCGGCGACCCTTTCGCGGCCTGCGTTGGCGGACGATACCGACGACACCACAGACCCTTCTTTGGGGCTGAGCCCGGGTACACCGAGCAGCACCGTGATCCCGGGCGGCATGGCGCCGGCGTTTGGCCAGCATCCAAAGGACGACCAGGACTGGCGTTTCGACTTTCACGGTTTCTTCAACATGCCCTTTCGCGTGGGCATTCGCTCACGACAAAGTCCGGGCCCGGGTGAGAGCTCGACCGTGCTCCACGCGCCGCCGGTGGTGCCCGATGACCTACGAACGTTCTCACACACGGGCGTCGTCCCGTTGCCGTACGCGCAGCTCAACCTCAGTTACGGCAATTCAGTCGTTACGGGGAACGTAATCTTGCTCGCGCGAAACGCGACGAGCGCTGCGTCGTACTTCGATCCTCCCTCGCAGGCCGGCATCAACGACGTATTTCTGAGCTTCAACGTGCCGAATCTGGCTAAAAACGTGCACTTCGAGGCCAACGTCGGCGCGTTCAGCAATCGCTACGGGATTATGGGTGAGTACGACGAAGGTCGTTATGCGACGCCGATTTTCGCGCGCACGAACGGCGCGGGCGAAAATATCCTGGCCAAGCTCGCTCTGGGCGACGTGAGCATCTCATTGGAGCAAGGCATCCAAGGGCAAAACGACAAATCACCTCCGCAGATCATCCCCGACGCCTGGAACGACTACTCGCTCGCGACCGTAGGCACCACGTTCGTCAATCACGCTCACGTCGGTCTGGGCTACAAGCACTTCGTCACGCTCGGCGGGCACTACATGACCGCTTGGAGTCAAGACGACCGCGCCAGCGTCGGCGCGCTGAATCCGGACGGGCGCATCAATTTGGTCGGGGGAGAGCTCCGCTTCACCATGGGCCGCTTCGGCCACCTATTCGTCGGGGCGGCTCACGTAAACGCCGATAAGTCAGCCTCGGTCGGGCGCACCGTAGAAATCCTGAATACGCGCGGTGGGCAGGGGCTAATCGACTTTTATCTGGGTCCGAATTCGAACGGTACCGGCAAGCTAACGACGTTCGCCGCACAGTACGATTTGAGCCTCGCGCGGCTGCTCCGCTACCCAGACCTCTTCGAGGGTGACGGCCCCGACATCTTCATCAGCTTGTTCGGGATTCAAACGCTTGTGAAGAGTAACGATCCAGCCTTTGATGGAGTCACCAAGCGTAAATTCGGTGCCATGGGCTCGTACAGCCTTTTGCCCTGGCTAGCCGCGACGGTGCGCTATGACCGTGTGCAACCGGACACGGGCGACGACAGCAAAACCTTCTCAACCGTGTCGCCGGCGTTGCTATTTCGGACCGGTTGGCAAGCGCACGATCAAATCGCGCTCCAGTATTCGCACTGGTTTTACGGCGCCAATACGAACGTGCTCCGCGCGGGCTATCCGGCGGTCGAGGATCACTCGATTGTCCCTGACAAAGACATGGTCTCACTGACGGCAAGCTTTTGGTGGTGAGCGGCCCGGAGATCTGCATCGGGAACTGCCCCCGGGCCGATGACCCGGATCTGGAAATTTCTGTCCGGCGTGGCCGCCGAGCCCAGCCCATACCGCGGCGCACGGGGATTGTAGACTATTCGGTCGCCGTCGCGTTTGCGTTGCATTGCATACCCGGATTAGGGTGCCTCACTGCGCGTCTGAAGTGAGGGCGTTGCCGACGCAGATCATGTTCGAACCTCTTCGCTCCACTCATCACGTTCGCCGTTCGAAGATGCAGTTCGTGGCCGCCATGTTGCTGGTGGCCGGGGCGGCGCACAGCGCACCAAAAAGCGCCTCGGCAACCGCGCTCGACCGCCAAGCGATGGACACCGACTACGTCGGCAAGGCCTTCGGTAAGGCGGAGCAAAAGCTGAAAAGGGCGCTCGTTCAGTGCGGCCGTGCCGCTTGCTCGCAGCAGCTACTCGGCCAGCTGCATCGCGATTTGGCGACGGTCTACATCAGCGGCACGAATCAACCTGCGAAAGGCAAGAGCGAGCTGAAGTTAGCGCTCGCCGCCGATCCAGATTTGACACTCGATAACGATCTGACCACGCCCGAGCTGCGACGGGCGTTCGTGGAGGCTGGCGGTCACCTGCCGAAGTCGGACGACAAGGGCCCCGCCGAAGACGTGCCGCCGGAAGGGAGCGCGTCGAGTGAAAACGTCGTAACCAGCGATGCGCATCCCCCGCCCATCGAGACGGCAAGCGTCGGTCAGAAAAACTGGCTCAGCGTGCACTTCGAACAGGATTTTTTGATCTACTCTGCGCAGAGCGGGGTCTGTGCCTCGAACTTCAACGCCAGGGCGGAGGCGGCCAATTACGACTGCTTCCAAAGGGGCTCCCCGTTCGGATACACCGCAGGTCAAGACATTCAGCCTGGCGCCGGCAACCAAGTCTCGAGCGGGGTCGGCCGCGCCACCTCACGCATCTTGCTTGGCTTCGACCGCAGGCTAAGCTCGAACTTCAGCGTTGGGCTGAGGCTCGGGGTGGCCTTCTTCGGAGGCCCCAAGTCGAACGTGGGCAGCGGTTTTTTACCGTTTCATGGGGAGGTACGGGCTAATTATTGGTTCGGCGCGGACCCATTCGCTAGCTCGAGCTTACGGCCCTACGTTTCGATCTCGGGGGGCGTCGCGGAGGTCGATGGTCACGTGCTGGTCCAATATTACGCCCTGAACAGGGGCGAAGGGACACTGGACGCGTGGAAAAAAACCGGCAAAAGCTTCGCTGGCCTGGCGCTCGGCACGATGATTCCGTTCGCAGGAAACTCGGGTATAGTTCCGGAGCTGCGAGCCATGGAGCTGTTTGGCCCGTCGAGTTTGGCGTTCGACGTGGCGCTGGGCTACGCATATGGCTTCTGAACCGCTCCCGCCCAGTTAGACGGGGTGCGCTTTGGTCCCCGAGGCGGCGAATAGGATGAAGCGAACGACCATGGACGGCTGGGTGCTCGGCTTGCAGGTCTGGGCGTTGCTCATCGGCGGCGGATGCAGCAAGGGCACATCGGCCACTGCCGAGAACGTAAAGTCCTCTGGCGCGGGCCAGCCCTGTCCCGCCAGCGAAGCCATGGTCTCTGATGGGGAGAGCAGCGGCAATCAGCTCAATCTGATCAAGGGCCGCAACGGTCGTTGGTACACGTTCGTCGACGGTGCCGGTTCGACCGTCACGCCCACGGCAGGCTCGCAGGGCGGGACCTTCACCATGGCACCGGGGGGCGTGAACGGCAGTCTGTTTGCCGCACACATGACGGGCCAGATCGGCCATTCGGGCGCGGCGCACGCCGGGATGGGCTTTGATTTCGCCGATCGCGAGGCGAGCTACGACGCGTTGGGGTACCAGGGCCTTTCGTTTTGGGCGAAAAAAGGCCCCGGGTCGAGCCCTCATGTGCGGTTGAACGTGCCGGATCGCAACACGGACCCGCGCGGCAAAGTGTGCACGGTTTGCTTCAACGACTTTGGTCTGGATCTGACGCTCACCGACGATTGGGCGCGGTACGTCGTCTCGTTCAGTGGCATCAAGCCGATTGAGGGCTGGGGGTCGCCACGCCCGGCCGTTGTGGATTCGTCGAAGATCTACGGCCTCAAGTTTCAAGTGAACGAACCAGGAGCGGCCTACGACGTGTGGGTCGACGAGGTAGAGTTCACGGGTTGCGCGGGGCCTCGCTAGTCGGGCTCGAGCGCGGCCGGGGCCGCGGGCCGGCGCATTTTTAGGCGCATTGCGTTCGACCCGTTAACAGCGACCAGTCTACCGCCTCACTGTTCTCGAGTGACTGATTTCAGGGAAACGCGAAAGGCGACCGGCGTTACTTCGGCCTCCGGTGGCGGGGCAAAAATGCTAGCGTGAAGAGTCGATGTGCCGCCTCTTCGGCTTTCGCAGCGTGATACCGAGCCAGGTGCATCGTTCGCTGCTCGCCGCCGAAAATGCGCTCGGGGTGCAGAGCAACGAGCATCCTGATGGTTGGGGAGTGGCGTTTTATGTCGACGGGGCGCCGCACGTCACGCGCAGCCCCACGACCGCGCTGGGCGATGCATTGTTCCATCGTCTGAGCGGGGTCGTATCGTCCGAGACGGTGCTCGCGCACGTGCGTAAGGCGACGCAAGGCTCGCGCACCATCTTCAATTGTCACCCGTTCCAATTCGGGCGCTGGGTCTTCGCGCACAACGGCGATATTCCGAATTTCGACGTCAAGCGCGAACGGCTGCTGATGGAGGTCTCGCCGCGCTTCCGGCGTTACATCCTGGGCGAGACGGATAGTGAAGTCTTGTTCTTCGTCTTTCTCAGCGCCCTGGAGGCGTTCGGGCCTCTCGGAGCCGATCGAGGGCTCGAAGCGATCAACGACGCGCTGCGCGAAGCCGTCAATCGCACCCGCGAGCTGTGCGACACGGACGGCACGCGCGCGTTGCTCACCGTGGTGGCGACGAACGGGGAGTCCTTGGTCGCCGTGCAGGGGGGCAAAGAGTTATACTTTTCTACCCACAAAACGCGGTGCGCGGATCGCAGCACATGCTCTAGCCTCTCGGCGGCTTGTGAAGCGCCGTCGAGCACGGGGCGGGTCAATCACTTCATCGTGTCCAGCGAGCCGCTACAGGGCGAAAACGTGTGGGAGCCGCTCGCGGCGGGAGACATCATTGGCGTGGATGGGCGCATGCTCGTGCGACGGTCGCGCCTCGACCACGTCGCCCTGCCCGTCGTTGCTTGAGGCGGGCGCGGCTTAGCCCGCATCGAAGATCAAGGTGTACGCGAAGCCGTCGCTGTCGGCCGCGCTACTTTCGCTCAAGCGAACGTTCGCGACGCGCAGCATCTTACGCCGCTCGATACGCGCCGGAATGGCTTCACGCCGGCAGTGGGCGCTGCCCGCGAGCACGACTAACTGGCGGCTGGGTGCGCGCGCGACGACCCAACTCGCGGCATTGTCGGCCATGGTCTCGTCCCAGACCACTTGCGCCGCATAGAAGTTGTCTAGAACCGTGGCCGCGCCGTGGGGGTGATTCGCCATCAATCGATCGAACGCAGCCCGATGCGCGGTGTTGTCCAAGTCCAGCTCGGGGAGGGCGCGGCGCTCTCTTGGCGAGAGGCCGGCGAGACCCTTCTCGGCCACGGCGTGGGTGAGCTCGCGGGGCGCGTTGAGCGCTTTCAAAGGTAAGCCGCGCGCGCGACCCAAAGCCAACACCGGCTGATAATAAGCGTACGGAAAACCCCACAGCTCGTCGTAATGGGTGCGCTTGCGGAGTCCGGCATCGTCCACGCGTCCGATGCCGTAGTCGTACAGCGCCGGCCCGTAGGGCTCCTGAAACATCTCGAAGCCGACGCCCAAGGCGCGCCCAGAAAAGCGCGCGCGCTGCGAAAGGCCGTCGGTGATGGCCAGCTCGGCAAAGTGATCACGCGCGGCGTCGTGCGCCTCCCCCAGGCAAAGCACGTCGTACTTCGCCAGCTCATCGAGCAGTTGCGCTTCGTCCAGCAATTCACCGTCGGAATTGCGCTGGGCGCGAAAGAGCTGCGCAGCTCGCGCGACGACGTCGTCGGGAACGGCCTGCCGCTCTCGCGTCGCGCTCGGACGTTCGATCTCGGCGGCGACCGCAGTGTCAGTGTCTCGAGCGCGATGCGCGGGCGCTGCCGCACCGCACGCGCAGAGCGCGCCAGAGAGCACACATAGACGGAACCGCAACATGGCTTTTCTAGAACGCGCGCTCACGCAAGTCGGCTGGGATCAGCGGGCTCGGGCGAGCGCTGGTGAGGACCCAGAGCTGGTGAGCCGCGCGCGTGGCCGCGATGTGCAGCAGATGTCGCGCCTCGTCCTCCGCCGGATAGGCAGCGTCCGACACTTCGACCGCGATCACATAGTCGAATTCGAGGCCCTTCACTTGCCGAACGTCTGTCACGTCGATGCCGGGCTTGAAGGGAAAATCTTGATCGGCGATGCGCCGGAGGTAAGGTACTTCGCCGCGCTTCAAGCCTTCATAGTAAACGTCCGCTTGCTCGGGGTAACGAGTGACAACGGCCACGGATGCCGAAGGCTCCCCTTGGAGCAGCTCCCGGAGTGCTTCGGAAAGGAACGCGAGGGCGTCCCCCGTATGACCGAAGGTGAAGAGCTCGACGGGGGCGCCACTGCGCACCGCGACGGGCTCGTCTCTACTCGCCAGAGGCCCGAGCACGCTTCGAGAGAACTCGATGATTTCGGACGTCGAGCGGTAACTCAGCTTGAGCGGCTCGATCTCGACGTGGCTTAGGCCAAGCTCGCCGAGCACGGTCTTCCAGTCGCTGAAGCCGTTGTCCATGAGCAACCGCTGTTGTACGTCACCGGACAGGGTGATGCTGCGTGCTTTGCTCGAAGTTCCGAGCACGACGGCCAGCTCGACAGGGCTCAGGTCCTGCGCCTCGTCGACCAGAATGTGCTCGTACACGAGCGGATCCTTGTTCGTTCCGCCGCGGGTCAGAGGGCCGCGTAACCTTTGGCTCAAACACAAGAGCAGCGTGTCGTCTTCGGGATCGAGCTTGGCGCCTTCGTTGAGCTCAGCGCCATCGACGCCGCGGCGGCGTTCGCGTTCGTCGTCCTCGGCCTCCGGGTCCTGTTCTACGTCGTCATACAGGTTTTTACGCGGGGCATCTTCGCTTTCCCTCTTCGCTTCGCGACGCTGCGTTCGCTCGTCGTTGCGGGTGTCGATGTCCGCCACCGCTTCCGCGGTACGGGCGGAGCACCAAGCGTGCGCGCGGTCCAAATCACCCGCGCTGAATGCGCCGGGCGCAAATCGCTCGAAAAAGCCGCCGAGTCGGGTTCTATCGGACAGTAGCTCGGCCCAATTTGCAGTGACATCGCGGGCGTCACGCAGGCCTGAGCGCGCCACGCGCTCGACGCCCACCCGCGCATCTCGCCCGAGCTTGGAGTCGGATGCGGCGAGCGCGATCATGGCGTGCAGACGGTGGGCGAGCGGCCGATCGGGCTCTGACTGCCAAGCCGCGAGCACACGTGGCGCTTCTGGATCGCGGCCGAGGGCACTCGCGAATTCGCCCTCGAACTGAGCGGCGAGCGCGGCCACGTGCGCGTCGATCGCGCGCAGCATGGCTGGGTGCTTCTTCAGTCGCGTGACAACGCTGGGCGTATCGTCGTGGTAGCGCGAAGGCAAACGCGGAATCAGACTTTGGCGCAGCTTCTGCACCCAATTTTCGTAGGTGCGAATGGCGACGCCCGCGATGCCCAGCGCGGGCAGGACCTCGGAAATGTAGCGCGCCAGCGCATTGTTGAAGACCACCACCAGCATACGATCCGGACGAAAACGCCGCGCATCGTGAAACGCGAGGTAAGCCAAGCGGTGCAGCCCGATCGTCGTCTTGCCGCTGCCCGCGCCACCTTGAATCACGACCAGCCCGGAGTCGGGGCTCGTGATGAGCTCGAACTGCCGGCGATCGATCAACGGCGTGATCTCCTTCAAGTGCTTATCGTCGCCGCCCTCTTGCCCGGTTCCGAGCTTTCCGGGCCGGTGATGCTGCGCGGCGCGCGTCGCCGTGCCCGCGCCGCCGGACAGCTTGGTCGCGTTGCCTTCCAGCCGCCGCCAGTCGCCGCTGGCTCGCCGCACAAAGGCACCTTGGGGAGCGCTGATGCGACGGAGGGTGGCGTCCACGATGGTCAGGCTGCGGCGCGTGACGACGGTGCCCGACACTTCGCGTTCGCCGAAGACCTCGTCGTAATCGTTGCCCTCTTCGTAGCGGTAGAAGAGCCGGCTCACAGGCGCGTCGCGCCAATCGACGATGCGCACTCCGGACTTCGTGTCCAAGTACGTCCCGCGGCCGATCAGCACTTCCCGCCGCTTGCCGTTCTCTTCCAATGCCAAGTGACCGAAGTAGGGCGACTTGCTGTCGATATGCACCTCAGTTGCTTCGCGCCGGCGCGTGGACAGAATGTGCAGGCGCTCCATCTGCTCGAGCAGCGGAGGAACGTCCTCCATGCGCGCGGTCGAGATCTGATCGCGTAAGTCGAGCAGCTGCGCGTCGTAATCGGTGGCTGGGCGAGGCACCTGCTCGCGGCTTCGGGTTTCGAGGTGCTCGACGACTTTCGCAAGCCCACGCTCCTCCTCGCCGGTAATGCGGTCCAGTTCGGGGTCGGCGGGGTGGGGGAGATCGGCCATCGGGCGGGGGGCGCGTAGTGCGAAAAAAAAGGGCTAGGGCGCGTACCACGCGCAGCGCGTGGAGTCGACGGCGGAGGGCCCAGCAATTGCTCGTCACGTAAAAGTTCGCCCGGCCGCCGAGGTGCGCGCATTGCGGAGAACATTCGACAACTTACGCTTCCACGGTCGGCGCGCGACTTCCGGGCACGAGGGGCCGGTGCCATGATGCCGTCGGCGCGTCCATCCCGCGTCAGAGGGAGCCCCGATTTGGACAACTCGATGCGCGCCATGCTCCTCACGGCACCACGCGAGCCCCTGGTCGAGGAGCGCGTGCCGATTCCGGCGGTCGGGCACGGCCAGCTGTTGATCCGAGTGCGCGCTTGCGGGGTGTGCCGAACCGACTTGCACGTTCGCGATGGCGAGCTCGGCGAGCCTAAGCTCCCGCTTATTTTGGGCCATCAGATCGTCGGCACCGTGGCGGCCATCGGCGACGGCGTGGATGGTTTCAGAGAGGGGCAACGGGTCGGGGTGCCATGGCTTGGGCGCGCGTGCGGCGAGTGTCGATATTGCTTGAGCGAGCGCGAGAACCTGTGCGACCGCGCGCGATTTACCGGCTATCAGGTCGACGGTGGCTACGCGGAGTATGCGCTGGCCGAGCCACGATTTGCGCTGCCCTTGCCCGGCTCTTTTTCGGACGTGCAGGTGGCGCCACTGTTGTGCGCGGGACTCATCGGCTACCGAGCTCTCAGCATGACCTACGACGCCGAGCGCTTGGGCCTATACGGCTTCGGTTCGGCCGCCCACATCATCGCGCAAGTTGCCGCATTCCAGGGCCGCAAAGTGTTTGCGTTCACGCGCCCGGGCGACCTGAAAAATCAAGACTTTGCCCGAAGCGTGGGCGCAGTCTGGGCCGGGGGCTCCGATCTCGCACCGCCGGAAGAGTTGGACGCGGCGATCATCTTCGCGTCTGCGGGCAGCCTCGTGCCGCGAGCCCTGCGCGCGGTAGGCAAGGGCGGCATCGTGGTCTGCGCGGGTATTCACATGAGTGACATCCCGTCCTTTCCTTACGAGACGCTTTGGGGCGAACGCTGCTTGCGCTCGGTCGCGAACCTGACCCGTCGCGATGGTCTCGAGTTCCTCGAGCTTGCCCCGCGGGTGCCCGTGCACACCGAGGTGCGGACGTACTCGCTAGCCGAAGCGAACGACGCCTTGCTCGATCTTCGCAATGGTGCAGTCAAGGGCGCCCTCGTGCTCACGATCTGAACGCGCCGATCTTCTTGATGGTCACGCGGCGTCTTGCAGGTCGGCATAACCTTCGGCGTCCCGGGTCGGCTCGTCCCATCTGAGCCTTCGCACTCAGCTCATCGGCCGATGAAAGGCTAGCCGCGTATGGCTTCGCCGGCGGTATAGGGAGCGGCCCGCTCGATGCTCAGCTCGCGTTTTAGGGCTCGAGCCAGCGGCTCCAGCTTGTCGCGGGCGGCCAGCAGCTCGAGCTCGAGATCGCCGGGCCCGTCGATCACCACGTCCACCCGGTCGGGAAAGACATAGCAACGCAGGCGTTTGACGAGCTGGCTATGACCGCGGTCGAGCGCCACCGCCAGGCGCAGTGTGCCTGACAGGACTTTGACTAGGCGCTGTTGCTCGCAGGTGAGGTGCGAAAGCCGGTCGTGGCTGTTCTTCGGTCGCTCTTGACGGTGATAAAAGACCAGCAAGCCTAGCAAGTCGATCTCTTCGTCCGTGAAGCCGCGCAACGTCGCATTTCGCACGATATAGCGTGAATGCCGGTGGCGATCGGCGTAACCGATCTGTCGCCCCACACCGTGTACGAGGGCCGAAAACTCCAAGAGCTCCCGCTCGTACGCGCCGAAACCGTGCATCTCCACGGTCTGGTCGAACAACTCCAATGCAAGCCGGGCAATGTGCTGCTCGCGCGGATCGTCGCGCTCGTACTTGCGCGCGAGCTCCACTATGCTGCGCCGGCGCGGATCGGGGATCGGGGCGTGGGTGGTTGGCGCGCGTCCGTGGCGCTCCAAAAAGTCCCAAATCACTCCTTCGCGCAGCGAGGCATCGCACAGCGTTAGCTCTTCGACCTCCGCCATCTCGAGCAACTCGCTCAGCAGCACGCCGCCCAGGTGAATCGTGTCCGCGCGCCCCTCGCCAATACCTTCGACTTTCGCACGCTTGGCGGGGTCGAGCTCGACCAAGCGCCGAGTGAGCTCGCGAATGTCTCGGCGACGCGCCGTTTGCGCATTCAGCGAGCGCCAGGGCGGGGCCCCGTTGGCCAGATGTGCGGCCTCGCCCAACGTGCGAATCGTGCCGGAAGTGCCGACGACGCGATCGAAGCCGAGCTTGTGGGCCTGCGACATGACCTCCGCCGCCGCCCCGTGGACGTATCCCTGGAGCTCGTACAGTTCGCGACGGCCCAGCGCAGCGGACGTGCCGCGATGATCAAGTAGGCGCTGCACGCCGAGGCGCAGGCTCTCGTTCATGAACACCGCCGTCTGGGTCCCGAGCGACAGCTCCACACTGCCCCCACCGATGTCGAAAACGAGGGTGCGTTCCTTCTGCAAGTCGAGCGCGTGGCGTACGGCTAAAAATATCAGCCGCGCTTCCTCCGTCCCCGAGATGACGCGCGGCAAGATCCCGGTTTCACGGAACGTCGCGTCCAGGAGCTCCGTACCATTTTCGGCCTCGCGCGTGGCGCTCGTGGCAACGGCGAGGATCTCGTCCACCCCGCGGCTCTCGGCCAGCTTCACGTAGCGGCGGAGCACGTCGAGCCCGTCGGCAAAGGCGCGTTCACTCAGGCGCATCGTGCCAAATAGGCCTTGACCCAAGCGCACCATCGTTTTTTGACGGTCGATCACGCTCAAGCCGTGATCCGGATTCACCTCCACCACCACCATGTGAATGGAATTGGTGCCGATGTCGATTGCAGCAATTTTCATGGTTGAATCGGCAAGGGCACGCGTTGAATGAGCCGCGCCAGCCCGTCCAGCACGGCGGGGGGAATGCCGTGACCGCCGTTGAACGGTATGAATTCGACGGGGAGGCCCGCTCCGCTCAGGGCGTCGCGCAGTTGCTCGGCGATCGCAAAGGGCAACACGGCGTCAGCGCGACCGTGGCTCTGCAGGACCGGTAAGCCTCGCCGGGCGGGCATGAGCGGCAGCCACTCCAAGCGGGAGATGAGGGTGCCGCTCAACACGGCGAGACCGCCAAAGGGGTGCTGACTGCGGAGCACCGTGTCGGTCGCCAACATTGCGCCTTGGGAAAAGCCTCCGATCACCATGGTTTCGGGCGCGGCGGAGAAATCCCGCCTCAGGACGGCGAGCAGTTCGAGGACCGCCGCGCGCGCGTCGTCCACGCCAGGCGGGACTTCGGCGCTGAGCCGGTCGGCGGCGCTGGTCGTGAATCGATCCTGCAGGCGAGACATGTCGATCGGCCACCAGGCTCGCCCGCCAAATCCGAGATCGAGCGGCGCCTCTGGAAACACGAAGCGTACGTCTCGAGAGACTTCGAGCTCTCGCCATAAGGGCACTAAATCGGTCCCTGGGGCGCCATAGCCGTGCATCAGCACGACGACCGGGCCACTGCCGCCGCCTTCGCGGTCCACCCCGCCGCACAGGCGCGCACGTAGCGCGCCCACCTTGAGCTCTTTCATCGACGCCTACTTTAGCTCTGGAGCGCGCCAGATGGGTAGCAACCGACTCGAGTTTGACGAAGGCGGCGGCTCGTGATTCCTTTTGAGCGCCGAATGGATCTCAAGGGTTTGATGGGCGAGCTGCTGAGCGAGTTGAACCGCGTTGCCAAGGCGGACGGCGTGGTCGGTGCGGTGCGCGATGCAGGTCAAGCCAAGGTCCTCCCGCTGAGCAAGATCAGCATCGCGTTCGGAACGGTGCTCGGTGACGTCGGCGGCACGCGCCGCAGTGGCAACGATGAAAACGGCGCCGATGCGGAAGCCGGCGGAGCCGGCGGCGCGATCGTGGTCGAGCCGCGTGCCTTCGTCGTCGTGGGCGAAGACGGGGTGCCCCACTTGCTTGCGCTCCACCGCGGTAAAACCGCCGTCGTACGACGCGGCGTCGAAATCCTGCCGACCCCCAGCGCTTCCAAGACCATTCCGGGGTCGGCCACGGCGCGCTTGAAGCCGCCCCGCGACGAGTGAGGCAACGCTCGCCGCGATGCTCTGGTTAGCCGCGGGCGTCGTGCTCCTCGGGCTGCTCGTGTCACTCGCGCTGCTGATGCCGGTGTCGCTGACGAGCAACCTACAAGCGCGCGCCGCGCCATCCGGGGTTTGGGCAGTCGCCATCGGCTTCGGTATGGGCCCGTTCGCCGTGAGCGCGGCGGCGGCGGCGGCCGTGCCTGCATTTGCGACGTGTCACGTGTTTGGTCGACAGCTGTTGCGCATGCCACTGCGTTGGCCGCGGCGGGCGCCGGAAGCCCCCCTATCCGAGACCGCTCCGGGGCAACGAACCACGGGCCATTCGCCCCCGTTTCTTCGCTTCGTCCGCGCGCTCGATCCGGTCGAAGTTGCGCTCGCTTGCTGGCACAACGAGCGCGTTGTTCAGGTCGAATCGCTGGTCGTCGACCTCGACTACTCTTTTCGCGACGTGGCGCTCACCGGTCGCACATTGGCCGCGCTGTACATGCTTTCGGCCCTGCTTCCCGAGCGCTGCCGAATCAACCAGACTCCGTCGTGGGCATTCGAAGACCGCGCGCAGCTGGTACTCGACGGACGATTTCGAATCTGGCTCGGGCGGCTGATGCTCGCGCTAATGCTATTCGTGCTAAAACACCGCCGTCTGATGGTGCAACGCAGCCCGCCCGCCAGTGAGTGACGAAGACATGAGCGAATCCAAAATCGGCGACATCGTGAGCAGCCTGCTCTCGGGCATGCACGGCATCTCGAGGAGCGAGACCATCGTCGGTGAGCCGCAGCAGGCGGGCGAAGCCACGGTGATCCCGGTTCATCGCTTGAAAATAGCGTTCGGTGCCGGCAGCGCGGCGGCTGGCGCGAAGACTGGCAAAGGCGGCGGCAGGTCCGGTGGCTATGGGGTGGGCGGCGCGGTGGAGCTCGATCCGGTGGCCGTGATCGCCATCAGCAAACAGGGGCACGCCCACCTGCTCACGGTCGATGGTGAAGAGACCAATACCTGGGCCCGGCTTCTCGAAGAGGTGCCGGAGATCGTCGGCCGCTTGGCGCAATCCGTCGGGGAGCGCGTGCGCCTGGAGCTGAACGCTCGCGGCGCGCCACGTGCCGAGACGGGCGTGACAAGCGAAGCGGCCCAGCCGGCGTTGGCTGACCCCAAACGCGACTGAAACACCGCCGGAGCGCAGACGCTCCCGTTGGCCTGAGCCTATTCCTGTGGCTTACTTGCCGCCGCAAGCATGGATCCACGGGTAATCGCGGGCGCACTTGGCAGCTATCTGAAAGACCACCCGGAGGAGCTCTGGCGTGTGCTGCGCAATGCCCTGGCACTGCGCTTCGGCATCCCCATCGCCGGGCTGCGTTGGCTGGCGATCAAGGGCGCCGGAAAGAAGGCGCCGAGGGACCTCCAGATCGAGGCGGTGCCGCCCGGTGTGCGCCTGACCGCGTCACTCGACCTGATGGGCACTCCAGTTCGGGCGTCGGCAGCGGTGTACGTCGAGCGCGTGCGACTCAATGAGCAGGAGCTCGTGCTCGAGATACGCTTGGCCGAAGTCTCGCTGAAAGTCACGGACGAGAAGTCGGCGACTCCGATCGCGGCCCTTCTGAGATCGGGCGCTCTCGACCTCAGCAAGCCGGGCAACCTCGCCGCCTACATGCCCAAGCGCCCGGCGATATTAATCGACGCCAAGGATGACCGCATCGTGCTCGACTTGATGAAGCACCCTACGTTCGCGCGCAGTGAGCACGCGCAGCGGCTCGTGCGCGTGCTGGCTCCGCTGATCACGGTCACCGGCATCGAAACAGGACCCGCGCACTTGGACGTGGCGCTCCGGCCTTTTCCAAGGGGTATCGCCGAAGTGATCGCGCGCGTGCGCAAGCGGCTTTAGCCTGCGCCGCGAAGCGGGGCTGCCTCGAAGCGTGACCTTCCGTCATTCTCCAGCGGGCGCGGCCCCGATTGGGGGCAATTGAGCTCGCGCTTTCGGAGCTTTGGGCTCGGGTTTGCCTTCCCACCATGCTTTCAGTCGAGCAATGCTGAACGGACGCGAATAGGCATAGAGCGCCATGAGGCTGAGCGCGTAGAACAGCCACGCTTGCGCCGTGAACCGGTCATCCACCCAATAAAAGCCGCTCGGGGCGTACAGTAGAATCGTGCTGATACCGCTCGTGACCACGATCGGCGGTCCCAGCGAGGGCCGCACAGTGATGAGCGCCGGTAGCACCAGGAACAGCGAATAGTAATAACACGTCAGGTTGGTGAAGGAGATCACCAGGCACACGCCGAGTGAGAGCCCAATCCAGAGCTGCTTCGTGCGCCGCAAGGCCCACGCCGTCCAGGCGAACACGAGCGCGCAGATCAGGAGAAACAATGGCTTCATGGCCTTGAAGCGGTCGAGCCGGCCTTGCTTCCAGCCCTCGAACGGATCATCCATGTTGTCGTCCCTCAGGAAGCGCATGCGACCGCTCCAGTTGTGGACGAGCATGGTCTCGAGCCCCATGTGGTTGGTGAGTGGCGTCGCGTTGTGGACCTTGATCGTGTGACCGAAGAACTGCTTGTACGAGTCCGCGCCGCACACCGCGACACTAGCCGGGACAAGCACGGCAAAGGCCACCAGGGCACCCGCGATCAGGCGCCGGTGATCGGGATGCAAGTACCCGAGCAGACCCGGTTCCCGCTGGATGGTCAGCCTGCCGGGCGCGGCCGTCGCTTCACCCGTGGTCCCAAAGCGTACGCGGCGGATGATCTCGAAGACGACCATGATCGCCCAGCCGCCGAAAAAAATGACTGGGAAAACGCGCAAGAGCGAAGACCACATGAGCGCACCGCCGGCCAAAAAATACTTGCGCTTTTTGGCGCAGCACACCGCGGCGACCAAAAAGAATAGCCAGTCCTGACGCAAGAAGGCGCCGCCCGTCCAATAGAAGTTCGCGGGCGCATTGCAGCCCCAAAACACGATCGCTACAGCCATGGCGCGATAGCCAAAAGCCCAAAAATACATCAGCACGATGCCCACGTGAAAAGCCACGTCGATCATCGAGAGAAGCTTGAAATAGCCGTCGCCCGCGGGCGCAAAGCTCCCGAAGAATTTGCCCTCCATGCCCCAGACCGGCGGCGGATTGTAGCCGTGGTCCTTCTGCATGTTGTCCCAGTAACTGCCCGCCGATGAGTGATAAAACCAATCGACGTCTTTCTTCCAGGACTCCCAGCGGGCGGCGGTGAAGCGGTTCTTGCACTGCCCCGGGTCGGACAGCACGTACGTGTCTTTGACCGGCGTGATCAAGTTCTTGCGCAGATCCCGCAAGTCCCGCCCGGCCACGGCCGCTCCGCGCCCAAGCTCGATCTCCGCGATCGCGGTGCACTCGTAGAGTTGGTTGTAGCCAATCTCTCGGAAGTATTTGGAGCCTAGGTAGTAATGGAAAAATTCGTGGCGGTGATAGTATTCACTGTACCGAACGTTCGGGTTGAAACCGTCGAAGTAGGTGAAGAACGCGGCCACCGTGAGCACGACGGCGACCCAGCGTTTGGTCTTCTTCGAAATGCGCTCGCGTAACCTCGCGGCACGCATCTCGTACATGAGCAGAAGCGCCGTCGCCATCGTCAGGAAGACGCGCGTGCCCTTCATGAAGCCCTCCCAATGGGTCTTCTCGAAGATCGTGTTCTGCCAAAAGAAGTCCTGGCCCGGAGCCAACGAGGCCGAGGCCGCATTCAGCGTAGAAAGCAGGGTCATCACGAGCAGGGTCGTACACTAGAGAAGCTGGGTTGTCAGCGGGTAACCCGGTGCAACCTCGACGACCCAGCCCAGCTTGCCATCGGACCCAAACAAAAAACTACCCGGGCAATCCTTGGATTACCCGGGTAGTCGTAGCGAGCCCCAGTCTCCCGGAGGGGGTGAGGGGCGTTGGCAGCTTGGCCGCGCGATCGACGCGCAACTCAGGACGTACCTAGCCGTAGATACCAAAACCCAGATCGCGCACTCGCGACCGGCTTTGCTCGGCTAACCTCGAGGGTCCACCTCCGGGATAACGGTACAACTACTAATCATGCCTGTCCTCCTCCGGCTATTGCCGGACGCCCGGCGCACCCTCACGCGAACGGTACGAGCCCATCAGTAGGCTCTCGCTCGCAAAGGCGTGTTGTGGGCGCTTCCGAAAGGAGACCGCAAAGCGGTCTCGACCCAATAGTGCAGGCGCGGGGGTGCTCCTCCACCGGACAAGCCCGGGAACGATGATTCCAGCCTGCACGTTGGTTCAGAACTTAGCACGTGGTTTTCGCCCGTTCCAGCAAATTTAACGACTATTTTGAGTGAACGCTTGCCGCTATTGCTCGGCGGGTGAAGCCGTTCGTTCCCCGGTCAGCATGTAGCGCACTTGACATGGTAAGGCCTCGAACCCGCCTTCCACCCCGACTAAGCCCGCGCACTCGGAACCGTTCTCTGCCGCGTAGCCGAAGCTCATGTCGATGCTGAAGCTCGGGACATCCGCGGTGCTCGAGCTGAGCTTGCCGCTTGCCACGTCACTTCGATCGATCACGCACCCGAGCTGATCGCTTCGTGCGGCCGCGAGCGTGACTTGCACGCCACTCTGGAAATCGAACGTCTTGCCGTCGCGCGCGATCGAACCAGGAATGGCCTCCTGCCCGTTCAGCCAGTACAGCGTGTCGCCATCGCGAGATAGTTTCACGTCGAACTGCCACTCTGGAGTGACACCGAGAAGTGGCGCTTTGCAGCTGTCGGTCGTGAGCGCGCCCGTTGCGTGGTAGGTGCCAAGACGATCGCCGGGCTCGTGCGCGTCCTGACCGCGGCCCAAACAACCGAAGCACAAACACGAAAATGCGCACGAGGCGACGAGTCGCATGCGCAGTTCTGTTAGCAAGTGGCCGACGAAGGGCCAACGTTCTGGCGTCTGCGCTCCGCTCAGGATTGCGGCGCGTCGCCCGCGGGCGTGGCCTTGCGAGCGAGCGCGGCAGCCAGACCGACGCGCAACTTCGCGCGCTGTTTGACCCGCTTCCCCTTCAAAGGAGTGGTGAGCCATTCATGGCGGCGGCGGACGTTCCATAGAGCACGGTTCGACATTGGCCGCGTCACATAGCTGAGCCCGGGCGTCCACGCAAGACTGCTTCTGGGCAAAAACACCGGCCCGGCGTGCGCAGAGCTTCCGCGCGCTCGCAAGCCCGAATTTCCGCGATGCAACGCAAAGCGCTGGTCCGCTTGCCCAGCCATCGAACAAGCTATAACCCGTCATGACGACGCCTCCCCCGGCCCCCGCCATCCCCGTCACCGGAGGGGTCGTCCGCTCACCGCGCGGCCCGAGCTACCTTTTGGGTAAACGCCTGGGCAGCGGCGCCTTTGGCGCGGTCCACGACTGCATCGGGCCATTCGATCAGTCCTTCGCTATCAAAGTCTTTTTACCGGGCAACAAGCCGTACGAGGAGGTGCGCGCCGAGTGGCTGAAGGAGGCCGAACGCCTGTATCGCCTGCGCCACCCGAACATCGTGTACGTGCACGATTATTTCGAGACCTCTGGCCTATTCTATTTGGTCTTGGAACGCTGCGACCACAGCTTGGACGAGATGTTGAGCGCGCCGTTCACCGATCGCTTGGTGGTGGACGTGGCGCGCCAACTTTTGTTCGCCGTTCAGTACCTCGCGGACAATGAATTCGTGCACAACGATCTGCACGCCGGCAACGTGTTGGTCGTGCAAGGCGAACGGTTACAAGCCAAACTGAGCGACCTCGGCATCGCGCAAGAGCTGTACGGCTACGGCGGTGCGCGGCCGCCCATCGTACAGCACCGGCTGATGCCGCCGGAGGTTGCTGCCGGTGGCTACTCCACCAAGCAAAGCGATTTGTATCAGCTCGGCCTACTCATTTACCAAATGCACACCGGAGTTTATCCGATCGACATTACCGCTGGTTACGCCGGAATCATCCAGCAAATTCGCGACGGCGTGCCGCGCGCAAAGGCCGAGGCGCTGAAGACTCCGATCGGAGACGTAGTCAGTGTCATGCTTCGACGCCAAGAGCAGTACCGCTACACGTCCGCGGCTCACGTTTGGGAAGAACTACAGAAGCTGGATGTGTGGTCCCGCGATCGCGTCGAACGCGCGGTCGACAGCGCCCAGGGCATGCCGGCTTCGCCGTCACCCCTGAGTCAGAACGAGTAATCGATGCACGTGATCATGGTGAAAAAACGGCTGCTCAACGGCGAAGCATGCCCGAAATGCGCAGAAGCCGAGGCACTTTTACGAGCCCGGGGCTTGTGGTCTCGAATCGACGAGGTGGTATGGGCGGAGGAGGGCGACCCGCAATCGCGCGGTATGAAGCTCGCCGTTGAATACGGCATCCCGCTGGCACCTTTTTTCATCGTGGAAGATGAAGGCAGCGGGCCACGCACGTTCACGAGTACGCTTTTGTTCGTCAAAGCAATGCTGGGCAGTGAGGTCAGCGGCAACCCTTCGGCGCCCGCAACTGCGTTGACTGCGGAAGAGATTCTTCAGCTCGCCCTAGAGTTCGAAGCGGCTCCGCCAGAACGCACGGTGAAGTGGCTGCTCGAGCGGTTCGGCAGCGCCGTGGCGGTCGCGTTTAGCGGCGCGGAGGACGTGGCGTTGATCGACATCGCCGTAAAGTCCGGGGCGCCATTTTCCGTTTTCACCCTCGACACCGGCCGGCTTCACCCCGAGACCTATCGCTTCATCGAAAAGGTGCGCGCACACTTCGGGGTCACGATCGAGATGATGTCGCCGCAGCTCGAACCGTTGCAGGCCATGGTGCGAAAAAAAGGGCTGTTTAGCTTCTATGAGGACGGGCATGGCGAGTGCTGTGGCATTCGTAAGCTCGAGCCATTGCGCCGGGCGCTCGGCCGCCAGCAGGCATGGATCACGGGCCAACGCCGCGATCAGAGCCCGACTCGCGCGGACGTGCCCGTGCTGCAACGCGACACACATCAAGGTCTTAGCGGTCCGGTTTTGAAATTGAACCCCTTGGCCGCTTGGAGCTTACAGAAAGTATGGAGTTATATTCGCGCCAACGACGTGCCCTACAACGCGCTGCATGAGCAGGGTTACGTTTCGATTGGCTGCGAGCCCTGCACCCGCGTTCCGCGGCCCGGCGAGCATGAGCGCGCCGGCCGCTGGTGGTGGGAAGAAGCCACCAAGCGCGAGTGCGGGCTGCACACTTGACCGCTAATCAATCACCTTGGTGCCGTTCGCGCGCAGGGGAGCCAGGGTCAGCCCCTCTTCGTCTGCGGGCGTCCCCGCGACGTATAGAACTTTGAGCTTCTTTAGGGGCTTCAGCACGGATAGGTCCTTCACCTGCGTGTGTTGGAGGCCGAGCTTCTCGAGCTTGCTCAGCTTGGCGAGCGGGCTTACGTCGCTGATTGATGTGTCATCGAGTGTGAGCTCGGTCAGGCTCGTGAGCGCCGCGAGGGGGCTGACATCCGTGATGCCCGTGTGGCTCAGGTCCAGTCGATCGAGCTTGCTGAGCTTGGAAAGGGGAGATGCGTCCTTCACTGCGCTGCCCGGGGCGCTCAGTGACTCGAGCTCGCGCAAGCCAGCGAGCGGCGACAAATCGTCGTAGTCGCCGACGCCGAGAAACAGATCTTTCAAATTGTTCAAGTGCGAAAAAGTGCACAGGTCGAGCTCGTGGGTGCGGGCCGCATTCGACAGGTTCAGCGAGCGCAGCTTACTGAGCTCCGCCAAGCTGATCGTGCCGCTGGGCTGCTTGAGCTTTCTTCGTACCTCCGCGTCCATACCAGGTTGGGTGAGTGCAGCATCGGAGCCTACGCCGCACTGAGCCAAAGTTTTTCTCACGGACGCGAGCGGGGACGCGGTTTGCGCTACGGCCGCCGACGAAATCGCGGCGTGAGCGAGGGGCGGGGGGGCCGGCGCGCTAGTAACTGGCTTCGGCGGGTCCTCACAGGCTACGCCCAAACACGTCAGACCTAGCCCGGCGAGCAAACGGCGAAATAGCGTCATCGTCGCTCACTCTAGTCGCGACTCGCCTTGCGATCGACACCCAAGACCCGCACCACGTCCAAGAATTTGTGGAGCGCCGGGGACAAATTTTGATGGCGCCACGCGATCGAGAGCTCAACCTCCGGTGTGCCCAGGATGGGGCGAAACGCCAGCCCAGGGCGGCGGAAATGACGCATCGACGAAGGCATCAACGCAACGCCGAAGCCTGCTGCCACCATGCTGATGATGTCTAGCTGCGGCGCCTCTTGCGCTATACGCGGCGCGAAGCCAGCGGCGTGACAGAGCCCCATCAACTGGTCGAAGAAGGCGGGCCCACGAGAGCGGGGAAATATCACGAACGGCTCGTGTTTGAGTGCGTCCAGCGGAATCACTCGGCGCGCGGTCAAAGGGTGGTCATCTGGAAGTACGACCATCAGCGCCTCTCGACGCACCAGCTCGGCGCTCAAGGCCGGGTCGTCGAGCGTCGAGCGCACGAACCCGACGTCCAGGGCGCCCGCTTTCAGCGCTTCGATCTGCTCGCCGGGCGACAGCTCGCGGAGGGCCAGCTCGACCGCAGGAAAGCGCGTACGAAAAGCGCGCAGCAGCTCGGTTAGCCCACTGTACGCGAGCGAGGAAGGAAAACCGATGATCAGGCGGCCGCTCTCCCCCCGGCTTGCACTCTCTGCGTCGTGCACGGCGGCGTCGAGCGCGTCGAACACTTGCTGAACCCGGCCAAGGAGGGCGCTGCCAGCCGGCGTAAGGTCAACGCGGCGCCGCGAACGCTCGAACAGCTTGAACCCTAGCTCCGCTTCCAGCGCTTGGATCTGACGGCTCAGCGGAGGTTGCTGGATGTGTAGGCGGCGGGCGGCCCGTCCGAAGTGCAACTCTTCTGCGACCGCGACGAAGTAGCGTAAATGGCGGAGCTCCACGCGCTAAACCATTGCCCTCACGGACCGATCCATACCCAAAAGGTATCATAGGATGCGGAATAATGCATTGGACGATCGTACACCTCGACCCTAGAGCTAGCTCGACCGGTGCCGCGGCGTGTAGCCGCGGCGGCCGGCGCGAAAACCGCTGAGATTATCCAAACATGTGGCTCGTACGCGTCGCACTTCAGCGCCCTTATACTTTCGTCGTGATGTCGATGCTGATCGTCATCTTGGGGGTGTTCACCATCCTGCGGATGCCGACGGACATTTTTCCGGACATCGATATTCCCGTCATTTCCGTGATTTGGAACTACGGCGGGCTGCCGCCCGAGGAAATGGAGCAGCGCATCGTCACCAACTACGAGCGCGTCTTGACCACGACCGTCAACGATATCGAGCACGTCGAGAGCCAAACTCTGAGCGGCGTGTCGGTGATCAAGATCTTCTTTCAGCCCGGCGCGAGTATCGACGCCGCGACTGCGCAAGTGACAGCGATTTCTCAAACCATTGTCAGGCAGCTTCCCCCCGGTGCTACCCCGCCGCTGATTATACGTTACAGCGCCTCGAACGTCCCCATTTTACAAGTTGCGCTGGAGAGCGACTCGCTCAGCGAACAGCAGATCTTCGATTACGGCATGAACTTCATCCGCGCCGATATCGCGACGGTTCAGGGCGCTCAGATCCCGTTCCCGTATGGTGGCAAGCAGCGTCAGGTGATGGTGGATATCGACACCAAGAAACTTTACGCCTGGGGTCTCTCCCCGCGCGACATCAATAACGCGCTCGGACTCCAGAATGTGATTTTGCCTACGGGCACCGCCAAGATGGGCGTCGAGGAGTATCCCGTCTTGATCAATTCGAGCCCGGAGCTGATCAAAGACCTTGGAGACCTGCCGGTAAAGACCGTCAATGGCACCACGGTCTACATCCGCGATGTAGCCAATGTGAGGGACGGTTACGCCCCACAAACCAGCATCGTGCACGTGTCCGGCGGCAAATCCGTGCTGATGACAATCCTCAAGAACGGGAGCGCGAGCACGCTGGACGTCGTGGGTAGGATCCGCGACATGTTGCCTGGGACCTTGGCCAAGCTGCCCAAGGAGCTGAAGGCATCGCTTCTGTTCGACCAATCCGTATTCGTACGGGCAGCCGTGAGTGGGGTGGTGAAAGAGGCCGCTATCGCCGCAGCGCTTACCGCACTGATGATTCTTTTGTTTCTCGGCAGCTGGCGCAGCACCGTGATTGTCGTGATATCGATTCCGCTTTCGATCTTGGTCTCGATCATCGTGCTGCGCGCGCTTGGCCACACGCTGAATGTCATGACTTTGGGTGGGATGGCCCTAGCGGTCGGTATTTTGGTGGACGACGCGACGGTCGCAATCGAAAACATCCACCGCAATATGGGCCAGAAAAAGCCCTTCATCCGCGCGATCGTGGACGGCGCCCAGGAAATTTCCGTGCCGGCGCTGGTGTCCACCCTCTGTATTTGTATCGTGTTCGTGCCCGTGGCTTTCATCGCGGGCGCGGCCAAATCGCTATTCGTGCCCCTGGCTCTGGCCGTCGTGTTCGCGATGCTGACGTCTTACGTGCTGTCTCGCACGCTCGTGCCTACCTTGGTGCGCTTTCTTCTGGAGAAAGAAGCCAAAGAGCACGAACATGGCCACGACTCGAGCACGCCTGGGCTGGCGCGGCGTTTCTTCGCGGCTTTCGATCGCGGGTTCGTGACGCTACGCACGGGCTACGGCCGTCGGCTGGCCTGGGCCTTGGAAAATCGCGGACTGTTCGTGACGGTTTTTCTGGCCTTCGTGGTCGCCTCGGTGGCGGCGCTGGTGCCGCTTCTCGGTCGAGATTTCTTTCCCAGTGTGGACGCGGGTTTGATCAAGATTCATGTGCGCGGTTCGCCCGGGCTTCGTATCGAAGAGACGGAGCGGCGCTTCGCCGCCATTGAAAACACCATTCGCACCATCATCCCCGCGCGTGAAATCGTAACCATGATCGACAACATGGGCGTTCCAACGAGTGGCTTGAACTTGTCACTCAGTGAGGGCGCGCTCATTTCGCCCTCGGACGGCCAGATCTCAATTTCGCTGAAGGAAGACCACGAACCGACGGTCGAATACGTGCGCAAGCTCAGGCGGCAGCTTCACCAAGACTATCCGGAATCGACGATCTTCTTTTTGGCTCCAGACATTTCGACCCAGGTGTTGAACTTCGGGCTCGCAGCTCCCATCGACGTTCAGCTGATCGTCGCCCCCGGCAAGGAAAAGGAGACCTTGCTCGCCGCCAATCGGATCATGAGCAAAATGGCGGCCATACCCGGTGCCGTCGACGTGCATTTGGCCCAGGTCCTGACCAAGCCCGAGCTCCGCATCGACGTCGATCGCACGATGGCGTCGCTCTCGGGCATGACGCAGAAAGACGTAGCGAGCGATCTGTTGGTGTCCCTGTCTTCGAGCTCACAAGTTGCGCCAAGTTACTGGCTCGACACCAAGCGCGGCGTACAATATTTGGTCGCCGTTCAAACTCCCCAGTATCAAAACGACAGCTTTGACGCGGTCAATAATACACCCCTCTCGACCCCTGGTGAAGGCGGACCTCAGCTGCTTTCGAACGTTGCGGCAATTTCCCGCACCGTCGGCCCCGCGAACATCACGCATTACAATGCTTCGCGCACCTTCGATGTACAGGCAAATGTCGACGGCACGGATCTCGGCTCGGTTGCCAGTGCCGTCTCCGCAATCGTAGCCGAAATCACGCCCACGCTTCCGCGAGGCACTAAAGTGAAGGTGAAGGGCCAGGTTGAGAGCATGGAATCTTCGTTCTCTGGCTTGGGTTACGGGCTGATCTTCTCCGTCGTCCTCGTGTACTTGCTGATGGTCGTAAATTTCCAGTCTTGGCTCGACCCGCTAGTGATCCTGATGGCTCTGCCGGGCGCGGTTGCCGGAATCGTTTGGTTATTGTTCTTGTCTCGCACCACCCTCAGTGTGCCAGCGCTGATGGGCTCGATCATGTGTGTGGGGGTGGCGACCGCGAACAGTATTTTGGTCGTCACCTTTGCCAACGATCAGCGCGAGGTCGGCCGCGATGCCAAGCATGCCGCCCTCGCCGCGGGCATGACGCGGCTTCGTCCGGTGATGATGACCGCCCTGGCCATGATCATTGGTATGCTACCGATGTCGCTCGGTCTCGGTGAGGGCGGTGAGCAGAACGCGCCGCTCGGACGCGCGGTTATCGGAGGTCTGCTATTGGCCACGCTGACCACGCTGTTTTTCGTGCCCGTGATGTACAGCATTCTTCGCGGCAAGCCGCCAACGACCGACCCGCTTTTGGAGGATCTGTGACTTCGACCGAACATTCGAGCACGCCGGTTTCGCCGCGTTCCGGGCCGCCCCCGGCTGACGATCTAGGCTTCGATTTGCCCGAGGCGGGCTCGGTATCTCGTACGCGGCTGGTCACCTTCGGCGTGCTGGGCGTAGGCGCCCTGGCCGCGCTCTTCTTGTTCGGGTGGTTTCCGCGGCACCACGCGCAGAGTGAGCTCGTCGAGGGCGCTCGAACGGAGAGCGCGAGTGCGCCGATCGTCGTGGTCGTCGCGCCCAAGCTGATGAGCAGCGATCACAAAATAGTGTTGAGCGGCAGCGTACGGCCCCTCGAGGAGACGGTCGTTTACCCCAGGGCCGACGGCTACATCTCGAGCTGGTTGGTGGATATCGGAGCCAAGGTCAAAGAAGGCCAGACGCTCGCCGAGATCGAAACGCCGGAGCTAGATCAGGAGCTCGACCAAGCTCGCGCGCAGCTCGCGCAGGCGGCGGCTGGCGTGACGCAAGCCGCCGCCAACAAGGATTTCTCGAAGGCGAATTTGAACCGTTTCAAGCAGCTGGTGCCGGCCGGCGTGGCCAGCCAACAGGAGCTCGAGAAGAGCCAAGCGCAATCTGTAGTCGACTCTGCTAGCGTCAGCGTCGCCAAGGCTGCCGTCGCCGTGCAGGAAGCCAACATTCGGCGTCTGACGCAGCTGAAATCGTTTGCACACGTGACGGCGCCCTTCGCTGGTACCATCACTTCTCGAACGGTAGATCGGGGTGCGCTCGTCAGCTCGGGTAACGCTACGCCCTTGTTCAAGGTGGCCGCCGTCGATCCGGTGCGCGTGCTCGTACAGGTGCCGCAGGACGTAGCTGCGGGCGTAGTGACGAACCTGGACGCAATGGTCACCACGCGAGAATTTGCGGGCCGCGTGTTCATCGGCAAAGTCGCGCATACGGCGGGTGCGCTCGATCAACAGACCCGAACCATGTTGACCGAGGTGCGGGTCCCGAATCCGAACAATGAGCTTTTGAGTGGCATGTACGCGGAGGTTGCGCTGACTCTGCCGTCTGCCCACGAGGTTTACGAGCTGCCGGCTACGGCCTTGTTGAACGACGCCAAGGGGCTGCGTGTAGCGGTCGTCGACGCTCAAAACCGACTACGCCTCGTGTCGATTGCCCTAGAACGAGACGCCGGCGCAACCGTTCAGATTTCCAGTGGGATTACAGACAAGGACCGTGTCGTCAAGCTCGCTAGCGCCGACATGATCGACGGTAAGCTCGTGCAGGTTAAAAAGTAACGGGCCGGTCGTTCCGGCAGCGTACCCGGCTAGATGCGCTCTCGACCCGCGAGCAGACGTGCTCAACTGCGCATTATCGACGCGTTGCGCGCGAGCTGCGAAGAAGGCGCGCTCGGGCAATCGCTCTCTGCATTGCGGCGGACCCACGTCAGACATCTTGGTAAGATTCCGTAAGGACCTCATTTCGGGTGGCCTTGCGGGAGGTCGCGCGACAAGCCCGCGCTCAACCGCTAGATTGCGGCCAATGGTCCAACAAGTCACTGCGATTTCGCGCAAAGTGCGGGTCGTCGAATACCAGAAGACCAGGCTGCTGGTGACCAGCGGACCGGATGCAGGGCGCTCCCTCGAGATCGCTGGGACGCCAGTAAGCATCGGCACGGCGCAAGAAAATGACCTCGTTTTGAGCGACGATACCGTTTCGCGACGGCACTGTGAGGTGATCCCGTCCGCGAACGGCATCCGCATTCGGGACGATGGCTCGACCAACCTAGTCGTCGTTGGCGGCGTGTTGGTAGCCGACGCCACCTTCAACGGAGCCTTTCAAGTCCAGCTCGGCGATACGGTGATCACCGTCACGCCGCTCATGGAGACCGTCTATCGCGAACAGTTGGACACCGACCGCTTCGGCGATCTCTTGGGCAAGGCCCCGCCGATGCAGGAGCTTTTTGCGGACCTGGAACGGATTGCGCCGACCGAACTGAGCTTGTTGATCGAGGGCGAGACGGGGACGGGCAAAGAGCTCGTAGCCGAGTCCGTGCATCGCGCGAGCAGAAGGGCCGACGGCCCCTTCGTGATCTTCGATTGCAGCTCGGTCGCCGCTTCCCTCGCCGAGAGCGACCTTTTCGGCCATGACCTCGGCGCGTTTGCCGGGGTTGTTGAAGCGCGACTAGGCATCTTCGAGCAGGCGCAAGGGGGAACCGTTTTTCTCGACGAGCTCGGAGAGCTGCCGAAAGAGCTGCAGGCCAAGCTGCTCCGCGTGATCGAGAAGCGCGAGATACGCCGGACCGGGGGATCGCGCACCATTGCCATCGATGTGCGTCTGATCTCGGCCACGAAACGAAATTTGCGCGCGGAAGTGCAGCGTGGCTCGTTTCGGGAAGATCTTTACTTCCGAGTTGCCGGTGCTCGCGTCCACGTGCCGCCGCTGCGCGAGCGCATGAGTGATTTGCCTCTCCTAATCAGAAACTTCCTCGCTGCCTGCCAACCCCCGCGTACGCTGAATGAGGTTCCCGAGCACCTCTGGGAGATGCTGCGGTCTTATCGCTGGCCCGGCAATGTGCGAGAGCTTCGCAACGCGGTGCAGCGGATGCTGGTCACGCCGGAGCGTGTGCTCGAGCCCGAAACTGACAGCCTCGAAGCAGCCGCAGCGGCAACTGGGGCGCGATCGCCCCTACGCGTCGCTCGCCGCGAAGCTGCAGACGACTTCGAACGTCGCTACGTACAAGCGCTACTGCGTCGAGCGGATGGCAACATCACACGAGCCGCCGCATTGGCCGAAGTCTCGCGACAAGTCATTCATGCCTTAATTTCCAAACACGCCTTGTAAGCCGTGATGACACGGCTGGCGTAATCGCCACTCCAAACGCCAGCACGCTCGACGGCCAACCCTGTCGGCCGTCCGAATTTCGTTTGACCCGTGCGGCGAAGCCGTCGAGTGTCTCCGCACCATGACCGAATACGTAGTGACGAAACAGGGCGCGACCGCAGACTGGGGCATCAACGCCGAAGGCGAGGTCCAAGAGATGCCTCTTTCAAAGCCCGATGGCACCGGATGGACTCTGCACTCGGTGGTGCCCGGCCAGTACAACGTGATGGCCGTGTGGGAGCGCGAAGACACGCGAAAAAAAAAGTAACAGGGTCGGGGTGAGAGGATTTGAACCTCCAACAGCCGGCACCCAAAGCCGGGCATGACTGTCCGACAATGTCCGGGTGTGTCTCGTTATGCCGTAATTTGTCGGGGTTTTGGCGTTGATGACCTGGACGCGGCCGGACCGCGGGTGTCATAGTTTGCCGGCAATGAGTACCAGCAAACAGTACCAGCACGCACAGCCGGCTCTCGTGTTGGTCGAGCCGACCGTCCCGGGTGCAACGAGTACCAGCAGAGAAGTACCAGCACCCGCGCGCCGTCGGCGAGGACCGAAGCATCCGGGCGTGGTGTTACTCAAACCCGACCTGAAGCGCCGCATAGGGCACCGCGCGCGCTACGTCGATCCGGACACCGGCAAGAGCACCAAAGAGACGCTGGACGCGGCGCTGCGCACCGTTGAGCTGCGCGAGGACTGGGCCGTGCGCAAGTCGAAGGGGCTCGCGACGCGCCGGCTTGAGCTTGAGCGTGGCGCGCAGCGCAAGACGGGCACCGGGCTAGGAGAGGCGATCGGCCGGTTCTACGAGGACCACCCGCACCTGCGCGCGCGCACGATCGAGGTGTACAAGGCCGCGACCGACAAGCTGGCCGCCTGGGTTTCGAAAGCGGGTGTGAAGAGTGCCGACGATCTGACCGGGCCGAAGCTCGTGGCGTTCCGGGCGAGCCTCGTAAAGGAGCCGCTGCGGGCCAGGGTGGAGGGCAAGCGCGGCGCCACCGCAGAGACCGATCGCACCCGCTCGCCGAATTCAATCAACAAGGACCTGCGATCTGCCCGGACGGTGCTCGGGTACCTTCGCTGCCTCGGCTTGCTGCCCAAACTCGGCGCCGACGAGCTCGCCGACGGGCTCAAGCGAATGGCCGTGAGCCACGACCGGGCGCACTTCCTTCGCACACCGGAAGTGGCGGCGCTGCTCTCGGCGGCCGTTGACCATGACGCAGTGACCTTCAAGATCACCCGCAGCGAGAACGCAGCCGGGCGAAGGCACCCACGAGGCACGCCACGCTATGCCCCGATTGCGCCGTTTGTGGCCTGCGTGCTGCTCACTGGAATGCGTTTTAGCGAAGCGCTCGATCTTGCTTGGGAGCAAATCGACTTGACCGCGCGCGACAATGACGGAGCCGTGGTTGGAGAAATTCACCTTACGAGCGCGACAAAGACGAAGCACGCCCGCACGATCGGCCTGGAAGTCTCGCCGGCACTGCTCGCGGTCTTGACGGCGCTGCACAAGGACGGTGCGACGGGCTCGGTTTGGGGGCTCACCGAAGGCGAGGCGAACGCGGCCATGCGCCGGCTGATCTCGGACCACGGCGCGCCACCGGGAGCAGGGTGGCAGGCGTTGCGTAGGACATGCGGCACGTTCTTGACCAATGCGCCGGGCATTTTTGGCGCGGCGTCGGCTTATCGTAGCGCGCGCCAGCTTGGGCATTCGGTCGAGATCGCAGAGCGCCACTACGTTGGGCTCGTTCGCGGCATCCTGCGCGATGCGCGGTCGCTTGAAGCCGCGATGCAAATCGAAGAGCAAATCGCGAAGGTAATTGCCGCGGTGGGAACCATTCAGAACGCCCGCTGAACGTTGATTGGCTTTTCGGCATTGGTGTTCTGGTTTTCGTTGATTGTTATCACGTCGCCCAAAGTGACTATTACCCTGTGCGCTGCCCAATTGCGTGGACTGAAGTCGGTCTTGCGGGGACCAACCCGGCAGGCCCCCCCCACAATTCCCGAACCCGGGCAATTGCCGCTGTTTCTGAATCTGGGACCCATCAACGGGTTGCGCTCGCGAAGGTTTGCAGTCGAAAACAGGCAGGCCAGACAGACTGCATATCACACTAGTCATGTGGGCCCATTGACCGAGACGCGAACTGCCATCATTCGCACCAAAGCATTTCTAGGCCAGAAAATTAAAAGGCCTTTCGCGTCCGACAGTTAGCCCGACTGCCAACTGGCTGCGCTGGCAGTTGGCAAGGGTGGGTGCTCATCGTAACCCCCCATGAAGCATCTCGCGCATCTAGATACGCGCACCCTACTGGCCGTTGCCGCCGCGGCGGACGCGGATCCCCGGTCCGTACGCCGCGAGCTCGCCGCGCGCCGGGGCGAGGACCAGCACGTCCGCGGCAGGGCCGGCGAGCGGATCCGCGCTGCGCTGGCCGCTCACGAGCTCGCGGCTCAGCTGCGCACGAAGGCTGCAGGATGAGCTCCCGGCCGCGCGCAGCGCCGGCAACGCTCCACCGGCTCCCCGGACCGACACCGACATGGATCGACGAGGCGCTCGCCGGTCTGCCACCGCTCCTCACCGCCGCTGAGGCGACGACCGTACTGCGGACCAGCCGCCGCAACCTGCATCGGCTCGTGATGGCTGGACGTATTCAGGCGCTGCGCGCCACCGAGTCAGGCTCGAGTCGAGTGCTAATCCCGCGCGCCGCGCTCGAGAAATATCTGCGCTCGCTGGAGGGCACGTGACGCACCTCGGTCAGCAGATCGCTGCGCTCCGTGACTCGCTCGGGCTGGCTCGATCGGCGCTGCACGACGCGCGTGCGCGACTCGATGCGCTGCCTCACGGCACGATCGATCGTATCGCATGGGGTGAGCGACGGCAGGTGATCGAGGCCGTGATCGTCCGGCTCGACGGCGAGATCCGCGATCTCTGCGACGGCATCGTCGCTGACCACGACGACGACACCGTACGCGCGTCATCGCACGGTCCGAGCGTGTGAGCCCGATGAACGAACGGGGGCTATTTTGAGCACGCGTGACTGGAGTGTGCTCGGCCGCGAGGGCGACGGGCTCGATCTCTTGGAGCGTTACTACGCGCTCGGGCTGGCGATTGTGCTCTTGCACGGACTCACCGAGACGGGCGAGTGTACGTGCGGACGCGGTCTGGACTGTCAGCCGAGCCAATCCGGTAAGCATCCGCTCTGGCCGGGCTATCTCGACGGCGAGCCACGTTGGGCGGACATGCGCCGCGAACTCGTTCGCAGCCGGCGCCGAAATCTGGCGCTGCGCTTGGGTGACCAGCCGAACGGGTCGCGCCTTGTCGCGCTCGACGTCGATGGGCACGATTCGTTACTCAATCCGATCGTGGCCAGGTTCGGGGCGCTCCCCCCGACCTTGACTGAGCGCAGCGGCCGCGGCGCGCATTGGGTGTATCGGCTGCCCGCTGAATTTCGTTACCCAGTGAACAGTACGATCGCGCTCGGGGTCGAAATCAAGTCGGCACGCGGAAAATTCACGGCTCCAACGAGCTTGCATGCGGCCGGGCACCGACGCCGGTGGACGATTGCCGTGGAGCCCGCGGAGTTGCCACGTGCGTTCGCCGAGGCGATTCAGCGGCCGCCCGATCGGCCCCCGACCGTGCTGCACAGGATCGATCTGAGCGGCTTAGAGTCGAGCGCCTACGGCCGGCGCGCGCTCGAAGACGAGTGCCGCGCGGTCTCGGAAGCACATGAAGGCGAGCGCAACGCAACGCTCAACCGGGCCGCGTTCAGCGTCTTTCAGTTGGTCGCCGGCCGAGAAATTCGCACCGCGGAAGCCGAGCGTGAGCTACTACGCGCCGCCCTTGCCACGGGTATGCGGGAGCGCGAGGCGCGCGCGACGATCGAGAGTGCACGCAGGGGCGGCACGCGGACCCCACGGACGGCGCCGCCACGCGCTCTAGTGAGGCGCGCGTGAAGGTCTACGCGAACGGGCTCGTGTCGGATCGGCGCGCTGATTTGCCGGATCCGCGCCAGGTGGTGGTTTGCCGCCGTTGGATCCGTTGGTTTGTGCGCCCGCGTAAGACCATCAACTCCAGGCGCAGCTCCTACGGCCTGAAGCACGACGCCGAGAACTGGGCGGGCATCTACGTCACGAATGGCGCGTTCATCGCGGCCGCCGTCGCGGAAGGCTACCGCTACGAGCAAATCGATCGCGGCCCGAACGCGAATTTCAACATGGGCTTTGCACGGTGACATCGATGAAAACGCCTTCACTCCGAAAGCTCCCGATCTTGCCGAAAGATGCCCCTGTGCGCTTGCGCAAAGAGATCGAGATTGGACCGGATCTCGCCAGTGTTGTCGATCAGACCATCGAGGCACTCGGGGGCCACGCCGTCTTCCAGCGTCAGGGCGCCCTAGTCGACATCGTGCGCGATGCGGTTGATGCGTGACGGCATCGCACGGCCCAAAGGAACACCGCGGATTCGGCTACTGCCGAGCGGTCGGCTCCGCGAACTCCTGACGATTGCGGCTGACTTCAAGAAGCGGCGTCAAACGGAAGAAGGCTGGCGAACCGTTTCGGCTTCGCCGCCGGCCGACGTGGTGGCGGCAGTGGCCGCGCGCGGGCAATGGGATTGCATCCGGCCCCTCAATGGCATCGCCGAATATCCGGTGCTGCGAGCTGATGGCACTGTGCTGCAGACACCGGGTTACGACGTGCGGACGGCCCTGATCTACGAGCCCACGGTCACGGTGGTGGTTCCCGAAAATCCTACCCAGGAGGATGCTCGCGCGGCTGTTCGCGATTTGCGCGAGCTCGTGGCCGACTTCCCTTTTACGAGCTCGGTTCACAAGACGGCGTGGCTGGCCGCACTGCTTACGCTGTTGGGCCGCCCAGCGATCGACGGCCCGACGCCGCTCACCCTGATCGACGCCAGTGAGCGCGGCACCGGCAAGACGCTGCTCGCCGACGTGATCGGTGTGATCTGTCGAGGCAAGCCGCTTCCACGGCGGACCGCACCCGAAGACCCAGCCGAGTGGAGAAAGGCCATGCTCGCCATCGCCATCGCCGCAGACCCGATCATTTTGATCGATAACGTGACGCGCATGCTGCGCTCCGACGCTTTGGACACCGTTTTGACCGGCACCGCCTTTCGGGAGCGCGTACTGGGCCGAAACGAGGATCTGACGCTTGACGTCCGTACGCTGTTCGTCGTCACCGCGAACAACGCCATCTTGAGTGCCGATCTTATCAGGCGATCGATCCACTCACGACTGGAGTCCCGATCAGAGCACCCGGACCAACGCGGCGACTTCCAGCACCCCGACCTATTGGGCCACGCCCTCCAAAGAAGGGCGCATTACCTGGCCGCTGGGCTGACGATCTTGCGCGCGTACGTCGTGGCGGGTAGGCCATCGGTCCAGCTGCGTCCAATGGGCAGCTACGAGGCGTGGAGCTCGGTTGTTCGTGCCTCACTGGTGTGGGCTGGCGAGCCAGACATCGCGGCAACGCAGGACGCCTTGCGGGAAAATTCGGACCCAGAGCACGAGGACCTCAGCGCGCTATTTGCCGCCTGGCACGTGGTCTACGCGGAGCGGGCCGTGACGGCGCGTCAGGTCGCGGACGACCTCTCGGACCCTACGCTGGACCCCAGGGAGCGGACTTTGCGCGATGCAATCGGGGTGTTCTGTGATTCGGAACCGGGGCGCATGCCCTCGCTCCGCAAGCTGGGCAACAAGCTCCGAGGGGCACGCGGGCGGGCGGTAGGTGGCATCGTCTTCGAACGCGCGAGCGAGCATGGGCGCGAAGGCGTCGCTTGGCGGACCAAACGGATAGGGTGTGACTCTCGTGACTCTGGTGACTGTCATTCAAGCCTTCGCGCGCACGAGGGGGAGAGAGAGAGGACGGTAGGGAAACAGTCACAGGAGTCACCACAGTCACAGGGTGACCTTGCTGAGCGGCAGTCAGCTTTCCAATTTGGAGGTGGGGAATTGCGTGCGCCGAGCGCGGCTGCGCCCGACCCGGAACTCGATGACGTCGGAGCCGACGACGATGACGAATGGGACCGCACCCTATGATCGACATTGCGCGAGGCGCCTCGACGTTGGCCAGATTGCCCAAGTTCAAGCCAGAAAAGAGTCCGAAATGAGACGCGGAGTCGAGCTGGTCACGTCTTCTGTCTACACCGCGTTCCGAGTGTTGACGGTTTTTGTCCTTCGCGCTAAGCTGTTTGATGGCAACACGGCGCAGAGCGAAAACTGCTCTTGGCACGCGAGCAGTGATCTACGTCCGCGTGTCCACGGCGCAGCAAGCGGCCGAGGGTCTGTCGCTAGACGCCCAACGCGAGCGCCTGGCGGCCTACTGCGCGCTCCGAGGACTGCAGGCGGTCAAAGTCATCGCCGACGAAGGGGAGAGCGCTGGCAAGCCGCTGGCGAGGCGCACGGGCGGGCGCAAGGTTCTCGAGTTGATCCGAACCAAAGCGGTCGATGCGGTCGTAGTGCTGAAACTCGATCGGGCGTTTCGCAACACGGCCGACGCATTGGCGACGGTGGAGGCCTGGGACAAGTCGGGCATTGCCCTTCATGTCGCCGAAATGGGAGGCATGTCGCTCGACACGAGCACGGCCGTCGGGAAAATGTTCCTGACCATGCTGGCCGGCTTTGGCGAATTCGAGCGCAATCTGGCGGCCGAGCGAACCACATCGGCGCTCGCTCACAAGGCACGTTCGGGCGACTTTCGCCTAGGTGCCGATGCCCCCTTTGGCTGGCGCTACGAGGGCAATGCGCTCGCGGAGGTTCCTACGGAGCAAGAGGTGATCGCACTGGTAAGGGCCCAGCGCGATGCCAGTGTCAGCTTCCGCAGGCTCTGTGCGGAGCTCACGGCGCGCGGCTTCCGCAATCGCTCGGGCGGCGTGTTCGTGCCGGTACAGCTGGAACGCATGATCCGCGGTTCTGTTCGCCAGTATCACGCGGCGGGCTGAGGGCCGAGCAAGCCTCACGGGCTTTGCCGCCAGGCCGGGGAGGCGCCCGGTGACCGAGCCCGCGCTATACGACGAGGCTCGACGCCGGTTCCTGCGCGCCAACCCCACGGTCACCGCCGACACCTTCGATACTTGGCTAGCGCTCGCGCTGGGCTTGGGCGCCAGCATCGTTATGCAGCTCGATGGCTGCAGAGCCGAGTACCCGCACGAGAGCGCGCCAGCGTCGAAAGTCTGCGCCGGAAAGGACCTTCCCTGAATGGCCCTCCGTCATGGCAAGGACGCGCTCCGCGTCGAAACGTTGCAGGCCGACGAGCAGCCCGAAGGCATACCGGCGCCAAGCGGAGGGGCCGGACTGCTTCAGGCGGAGCCTGCGCGCCGCTCGAACGGGCAGCTAGCGGACCGCCAAGGCGCCAGCCAACTCGGGAGGCGTGGCGGCCTAGCGCGAGCCGCTAAAGCATCGCAACTCGCGGCGCTCATCGGCCTTGGGCTTCGAGGCGCTGCTCCCGAGGTGCTCGGCCCGTTCCTGGCCGACGCAAATGCGTTTGCTGCCTCTGAGGTCGAGCGTCTGGCCCGAGAGTGTGGCGGTGGGGTCTGCCCGCAAAACGCGGCGGCCCTGGTTCAGCAGGCCGCCTTGGCGATGGCAGGCAGCCGAGCAGCCTACGCGCAGGGCGACACGGCGCTTGGCGCCAAGCTCGGCGTTGAGGTTCGGCAAAACCTGCTCGGCGCTCGGGAGCTATGCGTGCGCGAAGCGCAGAGCCGTCCGCGCGCCCAGTCCTGGCCCCAGGTAGCGACGGTGCGCCACGAAGGCGAGGACGACCCGCCAGAGGTGAAGCAATGACCTTTCCCCCGTTCTTGGATTTCCTACGGCTGTTGGGAGTCAAGCTCACCCGGGCGCGGCGTGTGCTGTGCTCTGTCTGCTTCGGTGGTGCCCAGCCGTCGAGCTTCGAGGGTGTCGATCGAGCTGTAGCGCAACGGCTACTCGGCGACGTCGACGCGATACCGCCCGAGCTGCTCACCGTGGTCGAGTGGGTAAAGGGGGCGCGTATCGGCGGCACGTGGCTCGCCTCGCTTCGGTTGCTGCACTTGGCGCTCACGATCGATCTGAGCTCACTCGCGGCCGGTGAGCTGGCGTTCGTCCTACTCGTCGGCCCGGACATGCGTCTCCCGCGCCAGGGGCTTCGCTACATCGTGGGGGCCCTAAAATCGCGCCCCGAGTTCAGGGGCATGTTGCTCTCCGAATCGACAGACAGCTGCACGATCCGCCGGCCTGACGGGCGCGAGGTGACGTTCGAGATCATGCCCGCGACGAAAGGCGGCAGTGCTGTCCGCGGTCGGTCACTTGTCGGCGCGCTGTTCACGGAGGCGAGCTTCTTTCGTGACAAGGACTTTGCGATCAACGTCGACGACGTTTACCGCGGCGTGCTCCCTCGCATCCTTGCCGGCGGTCAGCTCATCCTAGAGACGACGCCATGGGCGCAGCTCGGGCTCGTGTACGAGCTCTTTGACGGCAACTGGGGCAAGCCCACGACGTGTGTCGTGGCGCACTGCCCAACCTTGCTTATGCGCAGCGACGCCCGAACCGTTTCGCTGGTCGAGCGCGAGCGCAATCGCGACCCCGAGAACGCCCGGCGCGAATTCGATGCGGAATTTTTAGCGCGCGGCGTGTCGACGTTCTTCGATCCAGTAGCAATAAACCAAGCGGTAGATTTGGAGCTTCGTGCTGGCTAATCGATACATGGCGCGTGCGGCAGCTTGCGATCTCGGGCTCGTGGTCAACAGCTCCACGCTCGTTGTCGCGTGCGAGCCCGTGACCGGCTCCGGTAAGTTCGTGATCGCCGACTGGATCGAGCTTCGCCCCGCGCCCGGCGTGCCGCTTAAGCCGAGCGAGGTGGCTCGCGCGTTTGCGCTCTGCCTCCGCAAGCACGCGATCGATCTGGTCATGGCGGACGGTCACTACCTCGAAAGCCTGAAGGAAAACCTCGCGCCGTTCCGGATCGGCGTGGTTCCACTCCCGGGCGGCATCGAGGGCAAGTTCGAGCAATACAACCTAACGCGAACGACGTTCCACGAGTCACGCCTGGCGATCCCCAACGATGGGCGAATGGTCGAACAGCTCAAGGGCGTGACCAGCCGGGCGAACAGCGGTGGATCGTTTTCGATTCTGCAGCCGAAGCGCCGCGACGGTTCGCACGGCGACATCGTCAGCGCGCTGGTCGGGGCCGTCTGGGCGCTGGAATACGCGCGCACGCATCCGCGCCAAGGCCGGACGTTCGACCCCGAAGTCATCCGACTTGCTTTCGCTGGGGAGCTTCGATTTGCCTGAGGCCAGCAACCAACCCGAACGAGGAAAACGCATCATGCCACCGATCGATCCACAGCCATCTGCACAGAGCCTCGGCGATTTTTCCGCCAAGCCACGCTCCGCGGACCTTTCCGCGCCCGTTCCTTTTCACGACTTCGAACCAAAGCAGTTCGCGCGCAGGCAAGGCGCATTCTGGCCCGACGATTTTGTCGAGCTCCTGAACCCGACCAGCCAGGTGCTCTCGGCGATCTTGTTTTTGGGTCCGATCCCGGGCAGCCAACCCTTCAGAGGACGCCCCGAGGACGCGGACGACGACGATGGCGAGCCGAACGCGAAGCATCGCGCGGCGGCTTGGGCGCACCAATGCACACTCTTCACGCGGATCGTTTTCGCCCCCGGCGCGACGCAGTCTGTACCGCGCTCGCTCGTCTCGGCGCTCGTCACCGTCAAAGACGGCCAGGTCATCGGCGGGCACATTCCGCAACTAGTGCTCCCCGGCGATCCGCACCCGCCGACTATGCATCCTTCGCTAATCCCCGAGGGTAATGATGCGCAGCCGTTCTCGGTCCCCTCGGGCAAGCCTCGCGGCAACGCCAAAACGGGGGCCCCATGAACGACCTGCAAGCCATCGAGCGTGTGCAGCCCGACTTGCAGACCGCGCAGCAACTGCTGTCATCGGCCAGCGTCGAGCGCGGGAAAGCGGATCTCGCGATCGAAACGGCAAAAGCTGAACACGCGCGAGCGCGGCAAGCTTACCTCGTCGACCCTACCCCCGAGGGTGCCAGGGTTGTAAAGCGCGCGAAAGAAGCCATTGAAGACGCCGAACTACTCGCCGAGGCGATGGCTCTGCGGTTCGAGTCTGCCGACCAGGCGCAACGCGAGGCCGAGCGTGTCGCGGCAGCGCGCGACCTTGATCGCGTCGCTGCTGACCGTGATCAGGTCCGAGTTCAGCTTGACGATGAATTTCACACGCTGCGAAACGTGCACGCGCAGGCCGCGCAAACGATCGCGACGATCGAATCACTGATCTCGCAGGACGCGGTGCTTTGCGCCCGCGCAAACACGGCGGCACGAACTGCGGGCGTTTCTGGCCAAGCAAAACCGATCGATCCGGACCTCGTGCGGGTCGCTTTCACAGTCCTCATCAGCGGCGGTCGACCGCGGCGAAAGAGCGAACTCGGCGAGGCATCGTCTCGCGTCTTGAACGCGCTGCTTGCGGAATTAAACAACGAGAAATTGAGCCTGTCCGATCGCGCCACGATCGTGCGCTTGGCCGGGAGCGAGCTCGCACGCGCGACATCGGCGGAGGTCGGCGACTGGTTTGTACCGCAGTACGCGCCCCCGCATTTTCTCGCAACCTCAGCGGCCGCGAGTCGGTATCGCGCAGCGCAAGCGCTCTTAGTAGCACTCATGGTTCAAGCTCAAAACGGAGAAACCCAATGATTAGACAGTACCCAAACGGCGGCCCTAGTTTTCTTGTGCCTTTGGTTGGCCCCAAGGCCGCACAGAGCGCCGCAATTCGCAAGGGCCTGAACGGAGCAACGCCCGAACCGGCGGCGACCGAGCCCGCCGAAGCGCCCGCACCCTCGCCGTCGGACGACTTCGAGGCCGTACTCACCGAACTGCGAACGACGCTTGGGTCAGACTTTGATCGCGTGCTCCCGCAGGGTGAGATTTCAGCGCTTCGAGGTAATCCAGCAGGGTTATCCGCGTTCGTCCGAAACCTCCGAACGTCCCGAGCGTTGGCCAAGCGCGACCAAGCGCGCGCCGATGTTTTGGCCGCCAAGGCAGCCATCGAGAACGATGAGAAGGAACAATCGCGGCTCGCTGGTTTGGGGCGCAAAGTCGGCGAGGCCGAGCACGCTGCGCGACAAAAAGACTTCGAGTGAGCCGGTGTCTAACCTGTCGGCTCGGGCCGCAAAATGCGGCGGCCCCGCCCTCTGCGTTTGGTGGTTCGGGGCGCAGAGGGTTGATCCGCGGCGCACCTTTCGATTTTTCAGAGGCGGGGTGGGTGACCCGCTCGGTCCCATCGTCGCGGGGCCGCGAGGGTCCGCCGTCCTCTTCCGGCGGGCCCTCGTCGATGGCGCTAAGAACACGCCACGACAAACGCGATTCATCCGAGTGCTGGTGACCTATCGATTCTTGGGAGGTCGACCACGCCGGACCTTCGTTTGCGGCCCCGGGGCTATGAAGAGCTCGATCACCGGTACCCGTAGCGCGTTCGCAAGTTTGACAAGCGTAGTGAGCGTCAGGTTCGTACCTAGTTCAACCCGACTTAGATATTGCACAGAGACTTCGAGCCTTTCGGCGAGTTGCTCCTGGCTGAGCGATGCCAATCGCCGAAGCTCAGCAACGCGCCGCCCGACATTCAGGATAGTCTTGTCGGGGTTTTCGCGCGCCACCCACTGACGCTGTTCGTTGCGCTGTCACCATAAAAACAACTTATAGGTTGAAATTCACGGCTGACTTCGCTAGTTGGGGCTCCGCGTCTGGGACCTGATGGGAGACCTCTCGATGCTGCGCCATAGCCCAATCCGGCAATTCGCGGTGGTATGCGCCCCGCTTCTGTGGCTCGTTGCGGCATGCGCCGAGGCTCACCCGGCCGAATTTCCAAGCCGCGCCGAGCAGCATGAGGCTTCGATGAAGGCGCTTCTCGCTCAAAACGAGGCAAAACAAGCCGAGGCTGACAAGGTGGCCGCCGCTCGCGTTAATGCGGATCTAGCCCTAGCAATTGACCAGGCAGCTATGAAGGCTGTCACGGACAGACTTGCAACATGCACCCCGATGCTTCGGTCGTTCCAGGCAAAGGAGGCTGAGTGGGAGCAACGGGCAGAGCGTGTGCGCCAACGCGACGCCGATAGGTCATGGGCGCGCGCCAATTGCCGGTGGGACAACGCGCCGCGGACACGGCTCGAAGTAGAGTCACATCGCGAAAACGGTGCGACGGTCTACGAAGTAAACAAGCGATACTCAGGCGTGGCTCGCTCCGTCGCGAAGTGCCCTCTTGGGACATCCGCGGACAGAATGCGGGCGGCCGATGACGTCGCCAATAGCCTCGTGAGTGACGGTCGCATCGCGCGTGACGGCCCTGGCGACAGGCCGCTGGCCTTCGGGAAGTTCAAGGAAGAGCTTGAGTGGTGTCGAGCACATCAACCGCAAGCTGAGAAGCAGTCGACCGCAGCCCCAGATACGCGGGCCCCCTCCGAGCCCGAGGTGGATTTCTAACAACGTTTCGGAGGAGGGCGCTAATGCGTAATCGGCGCGCCATGCTGGCATCGCTGCGCGGTGAAATCCGCCGCCGTGTTGGGTACACGGTTGGCGTGCGCTACACGGCCGACGAGACGACCCATGGCCTCGTCGTCGACAGGCCTTGGGCACGATAGGCGGCTGAACACGATTTGTAGGCCCGTAGGGAGTGAGCCACCTCACATGACCGTAACGGAAGTGAGGTCGCGGACAGCTCCTGGTTTGCGGCGTCAGCGCCGCCGGCGCGACTGGTTCGTTGCGCGATTTAAAAAAAATACCTAGTAAAAACAAGCTGTTGACCGTTTGCGCGGAAGTCTTAACGGTTCGCCGGATAGGGACGCGCTTGCATTCAGCGAATTCGTGCTAAGCTCAGGTTAGGGACTGTAAACGTAGATAGGTTACAATGACAAATCCAGCTGCAGAGGAATCAAGTAACAGCGAGGCTAATTCCAACAAAGTCGAAGCGAATGGTGGAACGAAGGCGCGCAGCGAAACGGCGTACCCCTTCTTTGGTCTCACCCATGGGATTGCAACGGTCGAGGCTGTGCGACGCGCGGGCGGGAAGGAAGCTTCGAATGCCGACGTGATGCGCGAGTTGGGAATTGCATCTTCGACCAATCGTGCTTGGGCGTACGGCATCCCCGCTGCGATTCAATTCAACCTCATCGAGCGGATTGGTCGCGGCGACGAGGGTCGCATCAAGATCACGGACTTGGGCATGCGCGTTGTGTTTCCGGGTGATCCAGACGAAGCGCGCGCCGCGAAGATCGAGGCCTTTAAGAAGCCTGAGCTGTACCAGCGGCTGCTCGAAAAGTTCGGTGGCAGCATGCCCCCGTCCAAGGACGGTCTGAAAAACATCCTCTATCGGGACTTCAAGATCGTCGAGTCGATGGCTCCGAACGCAGCGGAGGCATTCCTGGATTCACTGAAGATCGCCGATCTGATTGAGCCGAGTGGGCTCATCTGCCGCGCGGACGGCGCGCCGAGGCCCGAGGAGAAGCCCGTACTCCCGCCGGTCGAGCGCTCCTCGAAACACAATGGATCCGATTCGAGTACGCAGACCATTACGGTCCCCGCGGACTTCATCGTCTACAAGTGTAAAATCGGAAAAGGGCGGGTGATTGAAATCCCGTTGCCTCCCCAATTTTCGAAAGCCGAGGTGGGTCGTCTGTACGCGTTCCTGCAAACGCAGGTCGATGATGACGACACCGAACCCCAAAACGACTAAACCCCGCCAATTCTGACGGGGTCTTTGCCGAGTTCAGGCCACTAGAAGAGACTTGAACCTTTTGTCCAACTTCGCAGGCGGGACTGAGGGATCGTAGCCACTTCTGGAGGTCTGGGCAAGGCGTGAAGGCGGATAGCCGCAAGAAGCGCAAAACCCATGCATATTGTCCCCAAAAGGCTCTGTAAAGAGCCTCCTCCCCCCAAAAAAAGAGCTCAGCAACCCAAGCCGATCTGGCGACCGCCGCCAGTTCGCCGCCAGCGCGAGTGACGTGAGACAGCCCTAGCTGCGGCCGGATCGCCTCGCGCGATCCGGCTTCGCCCGCCAGACGATGTTCGCCTATCGGAGCATTGCACCGAGCAGTCGCGCTCGCCGCCGCTGGGACCGCGTGTCGTTGACCAATCCCGACGCCTAAGCAGCAAGCGCAACCTACAGCGCGCAGATGAGTGGCGGTACCAGCGGGAATGTAGCACCGACATTGGTAAGGCTCGCCCGACGAGCGCCCGGGCAATCAGTACCAGCATCCGTACCAGCGGGCTTTTTTCGTCGTGTCCCGCGATCACGAATCCAGCATGATTTAAGGGTCGGGGTGAGAGGATTTGAACCTCCAACAGCCGGCACCCAAAGCCGGCCCTCTACCAGGTTGAGGTACACCCCGAGGGGACGCGGAACATAGCAGCGAGCCTTAGGGTCACAAGACAAAAGCCCCTTCCACCGGCGGATCGGGCTTCCGAGAGCGTTGTTGCTTCGGAGCTCGCCTGGGTATCAGTCTGGAATTGGCTCGAGGCTTACGTCTAGGTGGATGGCGTTGCGGTCAGCGTCAATCTGGCGATCCCATGGAAAATAGCCGGACTTCTCGACGCTAACGCGGTGTCTTCCGGCGGGCAGCCGTACGCCGCGGGCGGCGACGTAGCCGAGGGGACCGATGTATTCTTCGTCGATCGTCACGGAGGCGTCGCGTGGGGATGCTTTGGAACGGCTCATGCTGAGTGAGACCCCGGGCCGTCCGGCAGCGGGCTCGCAGCTCGTGAGCGACAAGATCAAGAGCAACGCGAGCGCCGCGGCGGCGGCCATCGCCACGTAGGCGGTCGCACGGCGCAGCAGAGCCGCCAGCGCGGACTCCGTACGCTCCGGCAGATTCACTCCCATTCGATCGTCGCTGGCGGCTTGGAGCTGATGTCATAGGCGACGCGATTGATACCGCGCACTTCGTTGATAATGCGTGCGCTCATTTTCGCCAATACCTCGTGCGGTAGGCGGGCCCAGTCCGCCGTCATGCCGTCGCTCGACTGTACGGCCCGGATCACGCACGTCTCTTCGTACGTGCGGTCATCGCCCATCACGCCCACGCTTCGGACCGGTAAAAGTACGGCAAACGCTTGCCAAACGCTCGCGTATAGCCCTGCCGCTCGAAGCTCCTCGTCCACGATTGCGTCGGCTTTGCGGAGCACATCCAAGCGCTCATTCGTCAGATCACCGAGACAGCGAACCGCCAGGCCCGGGCCAGGGAACGGATGGCGCCATAGCACGTCATGGGGCATGCCCAAGGCTTGGCCCACGGCACGGACTTCGTCCTTGAACAGCTCACGCAGCGGCTCGATGAGCTTCAGCTTCATGTGCTCGGGCAGACCGCCGACGTTGTGATGGCTCTTGATCACCGCGCTCGGCCCTTTCACGCTCACGCTTTCGATTACGTCAGGGTACAGCGTGCCCTGCACCAAGTAGCGCGCGTTCTGGATGCCGCTGGCATGCTCATCGAAGACATCGATGAACAGCTTACCGATGATCTTACGCTTCTTCTCCGGGTCGGTAACGCCCGCCAAGCCGTCGATGAACAATTTGCGGGCGTTCACCGGGATCAAATTGAGGTGGAAGCTTTCGCGCATCGTGTGCACGACGCTCTCGAATTCGCCCTGCCGCAAGAGGCCGTTGTCTACGAAAATACAGACCAGTCGATCGCCGAGCGCCTTATGACAAAGAACTGCGGCGACCGAGGAGTCCACCCCCCCGCTGAGGCCGCAGATTACGCGTTCGTCCGCGCTCACGCGTTCGGCAATTCTCGCGATCGCTTCGTCCACGAACGAGCCAGGAGTCCAGCTTGGCTCGAGGGCGGCGACCTCGAACAAGAATGCACGCACCATGTCCAAGCCTCGCTGCGTATGCGCGACCTCGGGGTGGAACTGGATGCCGTACAGCTTCCGTTCGGGATTGGCTATTGCCGCGAGCGGAGCACTCGGGCTAGTTGCGATCACGCGAAAGCCATCCGGCAGGCGCGTCAGCTTGTCGCCGTGGCTCATCCATACCCCGGTTTCGTCGGCGTTGCGGAACGCCGAAAAAATTCCGAGGTTTTCGGTTACAGTTAGAGTTGCGGGCCCATACTCGCGCTCGTCGCTCGGTTCGACCTTGCCGCCGAGCTGCAGCGCCATCAGCTGCTCGCCATAGCAGATACCGAGCACCGGTAATCCAAGCTCGAATAGCCGTGGATCGCTTTTCGGCGAGTCGTCCCCGTATACGCTTTGCGGCCCACCGCTCAGGATGATCGCCCGCGGCGAAATGGCCTGAATTTGCGCCAGCGGAATCGTGCCCGGATGAATCTCGCAGTAGACGTGGCACTCCCGGATACGCCGTGCGATCAACTGCGTGTACTGCGAGCCGTAGTCGAGGATCAGAACGCTTTGCCGGCTTGCCATGGCCCCCCCGCTAACATGGCGTGAGGGCGCGGCAAATTCATGCATGCGGTTGCGTCAATTTGCGCTTCAATCTCGGCGCGTCACGCTGACCACGACTTGCGCGGAGCCAGCGAGCATCGTCTGAAACGCGCGCACACTGCTCCGGCTGAGCGGAGCGTCGGTCGACGCGCCGCGCCACAAGTCCACGATTCGCCGCCTTGGATCGAGCGAGTCGCCGAGTGCGCGCTGGTCGCCGACCCGTTGCGCGTCCGCTAGCTCCTCGTTGGAGAGCGGGCTGTCCAGGATGCGCGTGAGCGCGCGTCGCGCCTCGACCGTTGCCCGATGGGCATCGGCATCGTTAGCATGAATTTCCACAATCAGGGCTCCGACACGACCGCCGCCGACGACCGACGCTTGCGCGGACGCGTCGAGGTGCTCCGCGCTCAGAGCCTCGGCGAGGGCTCGATTCAAAGAGGCTGCGATGGCTTGCGCCTCACGTTCGTTTTTCAGACGCGATGCAAATGGAACGCCCAGGTATGCACTTTCCATGTTCGCGTCGCCTGTGACGGACAGCGCGATCTCACCGCTCCGCGCGACGTGTTCGGTCGTTGCCGGGCAGCGCCGCGCGTCATCGCGCCAAGGCGCGAGCCAGCGCTCGAGAGCGTGCGCCGCCGCAGCCGCCTGGGGCTCGTCGTGGTTGCCGAGCGCCGCGACGCGCAACGGGCCACGCAGCAAGTCTCGGCCTCGCGCCGCTACCGAATCGCGGTTCGCCTGCGAAAGCGAAGCAAAGCTGCCGCGGGGCTCGAGCCACGCGCTGTGCTCCGGAGAAAGCGCATCGAGCAAGCGCGCCAATGCCGGTCGCGGTGAGCCGCCGATCGCCGCAAACAATTCGCTCTGGGCGGTTGCCAGGGCGTCCCCGCTTGCGTCTCTTTCGCTGATCGCCCGGCCGAGGGCGCGAGCGACGCGCTGGGCTTGCTCGACGGGAGCTTCCCCGAGCTTGCGTGGCGCGTGCGCCAGGAGGCCCACGGCATCGGATGTCAACCAGGGCTCGAGCGTCACGTCGTCCGTCGACGTGCGTGCAGCCAAGGTCAGAGCGAGCGCGCTCTGACCCGCATCGTCATTGCTTTCGCCGAGCGTGCCGCAAGGGCTGCCCAGCAGCAGCCACAGCTCGCCTTGGCCCGCCTCGGCTCGCACTCGGACTTCCAGCGGCGCGCGCGCCGGAGCCGTCTCGAATTCGGTCAACGCACTCGCCAAGTTTGCAAATGCCGGCCGCTCCGCGGCGTGCACGGCCAAGGCGACGAAGCGCCGCTCGCGGCCCGGCTCCTGCGTACTCGTCACGCCTCGCCAGGCCGCGCGCGCAGCGGCCTTTCGCGGATCGGTGGGTTCGATGATGTTTTCGTCGAGCGCAGTCACGTTCGGCGTGAAGGCAGCGCGAGCCTCTTCGCTGACGATGCTCGCGGCCTCGGCTGCTTCGCGTAAGCTCGGAGCAGGGTCGCCGTCGGGCAATTTCAAGTCGACTCGCACGCAGGCTCCCCGTGGTCGCGCTTGGAACACGGCGCGCTCGAGCGTGAAACCAGGCAAGAAACTTTGCAGGCGTGAGCTCAGCGCAGAGCCCTTGGCGGTCAAGCTCGGCAGAGCAGAAAGTGCAGCATTTGCATCTCCTACACGCAACGCGACGGACAACCGGCGTTGTCCCTGGGCGGCGTCGACATCGACCACGTCAGCGCTCGGCCACGAGTCGACCGGGGCCTCGCCCTCCGGCCATTCGGGCACCTTGCCCAAGGCCACCACGGCCGCGTCGACGAAGTCGCGGGGGCCTACCGCAGAGAACGCGCTGGCGCGCGCGTTGTGGGCGAAGGCCCGATAGGTCTCGAGCTCGGCGCGGCCAGCCGGTGTTCGCAAATCGGGGAGTGCGGCGTCGGGGAGTTGCCCGAGATCCCCCGCGCATTGAGCGACGGCCGCCTCGGCGCGGCCGGTCAGCGCTCGACTGACGAGCGCGGCCAGATGCAGTTGAACTTCCGGCAGCGCTTGGTCCTCGTCGGTGATCGGCGCTGCGAGTGCCGCCGTGATCTGAGTCATGAACGCGCTAGCGGCACGCACGTCCGCGCATAGTGTGGAAAGGGCGAACCCGGTCTGTGTCGGCAGGCTAACGACATCCTGAGTGCCACGGGCTCGCAAGCGCGCCAAGAGCAGTGCCGACAGCGCGACGGAAGCGACCGCGCCGTTATCGTGCGCACAGGCGAACGCCACCGCCGGCCTGGGGTCGCCGGTGCGAACCACCAGGTTGATCGGGGGATGATCGGATACTTCGCGGCGTTCCAAATGCGAACCGACGCCGCCAGTGCCGAGCCCCGGGGCCGTGCCCGCAGTTCCGCTGTTGAAAACGTGGCAACCCGCGCTGAGCGCGCATGCGCTCAGCGCGGGCCAGCGTGACACGAGGCTCTGGCGAAGCGGGGCGCGCACGCCGTCCGTTTACCACACCCTTCGTGCATCAAGCCGCCAGTTGCGCCTCGGCCAACAAGGCTTGTAGGCGCGCCTGAATTTTATGGCGCTTGGAGTACACCGTCTTCACGCTGATATTCAAGCGCTCGGCGATCAGCTCGGGGTCCAAGCCATCCCCGAAATAGAGCTGAATGAAGGTGCGATCTTTGTCCGAGAAACTCGTCAATAGCTGGCTGACCAGCTCCGCGCGTTCGCGCATCAACGCGTTCTCGCAGGGATCGGGAACGGTAGAAGACAAATCTTCGGCTTCGCTCAGGGCCGCGTTGCGAGGCTCTCGGCGGGCCCCGCGCAGGAAGTCGTACGCGGTGTGACTCGCGAGCAGACCGAGCCAGGTGCTGAGCTTGCTGCCGCGCTCGGGGTCGAAGCTGCGCAACTTGATCTTGTCGTTCGCCAATAGCTGCACGCAAAAAGTAGCGTAGATTTCGCGCGTGTCTTCGGGCGAGACAATGCCGCTGAAGCGCACCGTGACGCGGTTGATGGTGCTCAGCACCAAGCGCGAAAAACGCGTGTTGAACTCGCGCCAGGCGCGCGGGTCGTCCGCGATCAATGCGCGAACGAGCGCCGTATCATCGGTGACCGACGCGCTCTGTAGCGTGGTAACTTCATCTTGTGTAGAAGTGCTCGGGCGATGTGGGGCGGCTACGGTGGAAAACATGGTCGAGATCCTCGCTTTCGAAGAACCTCTTCAGCATCGCCCGTGCCGAGCTATTGATCCAATAATATCAATGGCTTAGCTTAGCGTAACGGGCTGTAACACCGTCACCTGGTACGGCGTCACACGGCACTGGATGCCCACGCGAACGTGTCAGTCTACGCTCGCGATGGTGCTAGTTTCCCTCGCGCATGCCGCCGCGCTTCAAAGCGATCTTGCTTTTGGCCCTATACCTCGTAAAGACCGTTTTTCGTCGTCTGTTCACCTCGCGCAAATCTGGCATCGCGGCGTTCCGCGCCAATTACGACGCGGATGGCTTGCCGCCCGTCTCACTGGCCGAGCGCGAGGCGATGCCGGACTTCAGCCGCTGCATCGCCTGTGGTCTTTGCGACCGCGGCGAAAGCGGGCGGATCGCTGCCTCGGGCGGCGCGTACCGCGGCTTGATGACATTGGTATTGGCGGGCTCCCGCAGCATGCCCGACTACCGCGCGGCCGCGTACAGCTTCAGTTTCGTGACGGACGAGGTACTGGCGCAAAAAGAGCAGATCTGCCCGACGCAGGTGCCTTTTCGGGGGATCGCGCGCTTCGTGCGTGACAAGGCGAGTGCCGTCGGCGGCGCTTTACCGCTTCCGCCGCGCGTGGACTCGCTCCCGCCGCGCAGCGCTTGACAAGTCACTTCACGAGCGTCAAGCGCGCGGCGACGCCGAATGCGGCGACGTGGCCGCTCTCTTCCGCGACGTAGACATTGCAGTGCTCGTCCACGCGCAGCAGATCGGGGATCAAATCCGAGGGAATGGTGCCGATCACCTCGCCGTCGCGAGGACGAACCACGTGCACCTGATGCTGCGGTATGAACAGCGCACCGTTGCGCAGCACAGGCTCGAGCCGCCGCGGTTGATCGGCGTCGACGTGGCGAGAAAACACTTGGTTGTAGCGCAGGGTGCCCGTATTCGCGTCCAAACACAGCAGAGCGCCGGAGGCAGAATTTGCGATCAACATGTCATCCACGGCCAGAAAAGCGGTAGTCGGCGAAGCCAGGCCGGGGGCTTGCTCCCAGACCAGAACACCGCTCGAGCGGTCGTAGGCAGACACGCCCGTACCGCGACGATCACGGGTCGGAATGGCCACGACCGAAGCGGCAAGCAGCGGGCCTTGACCCGAAGCCGGTCGCTCGTCGATTTCCTTCGACCAGCGCACTTCACCGGACCAGAGATCCGCGTGATGCAGACGCGTGGGACCGATGGGCCCGCCGGAGAGGGCGAATACGGCGTCGTGGTCGATGGTCATCTCGCCCGAAAACGGCAACCGATCGCGGACCCGCCAGACCACTTCGCCCGTCGTGACATCGAGCGCCAGTAAGGCGGAGTCGCCCCCGGCAACCAAGATCAATTTGCCGGCCCGTCGCACGCGGTAATTGGCCGGACGCCGCGCGGTGAAGCGCCAACGCACGTCACCGGATACCAGGTCGATAGCCGTTACCGAGCGATCGCCCTCGGCCAATACGAGCAACTTCGGTAAGCCGGCGGCATTGACCAGCGCGCCAGTCGCGCCCCCATTCGCACGTGGTGCGATGTGGGTCGTGAAGCGCGCCTCGCCTGTGTTCAAGTCGTGCAGCACGACTGCGCCGTCGGGATGCAGCCTAGCCAGGCCTAGCGGGGTTACAACGCTTGCCGCCCGCGACGTCGGAACGCGCCATAGCACCTGGCCGGTCGCACGTTCGATGCTAGCGGTTTCGCGCTGCGAGCCCACGATCAGTCGCTCGCCACATTGAAAGGTCGCACGCAGATCGATGTTCGGGACGGTTGCAACCCAGCGCGGCAAAAAGCGCATCTTTCCGACGGTGTCCCACGTGCCCCGCTCGCAGCGCGTGCGCGGCAGACCGAATGAGCGGTAGCTCTCGGGCTCCGGGTTTTGCAACGAGTCGTCGGCTACGCTGTCGGCGAGCGAGTCGGAAAGCGCGGCCCCGGCCCGGAACAAGGCCTTGAGTCGCAGGTTGCGGGCCTGACCAGGATCGTTCGTACGGTAAGCCTCGGCCAGCTCGAGCGCGAAACGAACTGCGGCATTGACGAGCGTGCGCGGGTCGAGCTCGGGAAACGACAACTGCTCGCTCTCCGCCGCGTGTGCCGCGCGCACGCTGAGCGTGACCGGTCCGTCGCCAGGGCCGCGCCGCACGGAGAGCTGCAGCCCGTCGACGCTTGCGCGTCGGAACACCGCACGCTGCGCGCGCCACGCGTCGAAGACGTCGTCGGCCAACATGAGTAAACGCTCGGCCAGCAAAAACAGACACGCTTCGCCCAGGGCGACGCTTTTATTTCTGCACACAAGCCCGAACGAGCCACGCGCGAGCAGCGAGTGCAGGTCCGCGCGCTCGAGCTCCGAGCCGCGCGCGCTCGCGGCATGATCCGGCGTGCAACGGAGCTGACTCACGGCCATGAAGCCGAGCCCCCCCACAGGGCGTGGTGCAATCGTCGCACTGGCGCGAACCACTGGCCGCCGCCCAAAGCTCGGATAGGGTGTATCGAGCAGCCGGCGGGCGCTACCGAGTGCCGCGACAATCGCGGCCGGCGCCTGCCGCACCGGCGCCTCTTCCAAAGCAATCAAGATGGCTCGGCGCAGCTCGAGCAGCTCCACGCGCCGCTCGTGAACGGCGACCTGGGGCGAGGGGCCGGAGCGAAAGACGCTGATCAGCACGTCTGCGCCATCGGCTTCGAGCCCGATCTCCCAGGCCTCGTCCTCCGTATAAAGCTGCAAGGTCTCGCGGTCGCGCCTGCCTCGCGCTAGCGAAGAGACTGCGGTGCCCAGGTCAGCGAGCAGAGCAAGCGCCTGGCCCTCCCCCAGACGGGCCGTGATATTCACGCCGTCGACGAGCACGTCGAATAGCCCGTACAATGGCGCAAGCGCCAGGCTCGGGGCAGTTTCAGGGCGGGGGCGAACAACTACCTGTATGGCCGACATCCGTAACCGCAATCGTATGAATCATCGGCGAAGAACGACACTTTTAGGCGCGAATCGCACAAGAGTGGACAGAGCGCGACGGGCTAGCTAGGGCCCTCCGCCGTCGCCCTTGCCGAGCATCTCTCTAACGCGGAGCCGCACAATGCCCGCGGAAACCATGAAAAATCCAGCCCACTGTTCGGATGCCAGGCGGGCAAGAAATCGGGTCCCCGGCTCGGTTTGGGGGCTACTGGCGGCGTTGCCGGCTGCAGCGTGGCTGTGGGGCTTCACCGTCGACGACGCATTGATCAGTGCCCGCGTCGCGGCTCACCTCGCGCGCGGATTGGGTTCACGCTTCAACCTGCATGGCGCGCCGGTCGATGCCGTGACCCCACTCGGCTACGCCGCCCTCTTGGCGCCCCTCGGGCACGGTGACACGTTGGCCAGCCTGCAGGCGGCAAAATGGCTCGGACTCGCGGCGTGGCTGCTCGCGGCGAGCATGCTAGGTCAGCTGATCGAGGATGCGGGTCGGCGAACACGCCGGTTCGCCCCGCTCGCCGTCGTGGCCGTGAGCGCCCCGCTCGCGGCCTGGAGTGTCTCCGGCATGGAGACCGGCCTCGTCACACTTCTAGCAACCCTGGGACTGTCGCCCGGTTGGGGCGGCGCGCTTGCCTTGGGTGTGGCCGCGGCGTGGCGACCTGAGCTCGTGCCCTTTGCCTGGCTACTGGTCTCGCTACGGGCATGCGGCGGGGGCATCCCTCCCGCGCGCCGCGTGCTTCAAGGAGCGCTCGTTGGCTTGCCTCCCCTCCTGGTGGTGCTGGTCAGAGTCACGATCTTCGGTCGCGCCCTGCCACTTTCATTTTATGCCAAGCCCTCAGATTTCGAGCACGGTTTGCGGTACGTGCTCGGAGCGCTCGCCTTCACGGGTTTGCCCTGGCTGCTCATCGCATTGCCCAGCGAGCTCGCGCGCTGTGCGCCACGCATTCGCCCCATGCTCGCCGCGCTCACGGCGCATTTTTGCGCGTTAGTCCTGTGCGGGGGCGATTGGATGACCATGTATCGCTTGGTCGTGCCGGTGCTGCCGTGCGCCGCGCTGGCGGGCGCAATGATTGCCGAGCAGGCGCGGCCGTGGGCCGGACGTGCCCGACTGGCGCTTGGGCTCGTTTCCGCTTTGTTTTTGGCTATCGGCTTGGGTCCGGCTGCGCGCCGGGTCGGTGCGGATCGCCTCCGACTGATGGCACTGGCGCGGCCCGCGTTGGCACGCGATCCGCGCGTCGCCGCCCTGGACGTGGGCTGGGTAGGGGCACTCGGCGACGCAGAGGTGATCGATCTTGCCGGTGTGACGGATCCTCAGGTGGCTTTTTTTCCGGGCGGGCACACCTCCAAGCGAATCCCCGCCGCGTGGCTGCGTGCACGCCGACCGACTGCCATCGTGCTGCTCGTGCGCCCGGGCAGTAAGCAAGAAACGCCTTTTGCAAATGCGTTCTTTTCGCGCGCGGTGGAACGGCGCGTAGCTACGCTGGTGGCCGGTGAATTTCAGTTACGGACGACACTAGCGCTCGGCGATCAACGGTATGTCGTGTTGGAGGCGAAGCCCTGACCCCCGCCCGTTCAAGCAAGCTTCGGCGCCAATTCAGGCGCAGGCAATCTGCCTCCGAGCTCGAGCAAGGCCTCTCGCACAGCTCGAGCATCGGCGAAGCGCTCGCGTGGCAATGCCGACATCGCGCGCTCGATGACTGCGCGAAAATCCTCCGGGATGGTGCGGAGCGCGCGCTGCACACCGCTCTCCGAACCCCCATCGGAGACGCCGCGTTCCCAGAGCTCGCTCGGGCGGAGCGGCGGGGCGATGCCCGTCAAGCACTCGTAAAGAACGCCGCCGAGCCCAAACAGGTCACTGCGGTGGTCGATTTCTTGTCCCTGCTCCTGTTCGGGGGACATGTAACCGGGTGTACCGAGCGGGGCATTGGCGTTGGTAAGCCGGGTCTCCGCCCACTCGACGCGCGCAATGCCGAAATCGAGAACCTTGACGCGCGGCAAAGCGCTGCCTGCTTCCTTGGCCAAAAAAATATTGCTCGGTTTCACGTCGCGGTGAACGATGCCCGCCGCGTGCACGGCGCCAAGAGCATCACATAACTGCAAAGCGATGGGCATTAGCTCATCGGGCGTGAACGCGCCCTCGCGCCGCAAGCGCTCGGCCAGCGACTCGCCGTGCAGGCGCTCCATGACCAGGTAGCTGGTGCCGTCGGGGAGATGTCCATCTTCGTAGACCTCAACGACGTTCGGGTGCCAAGCTAAGCCGAGCGCGGCCGCCTCGCGCCGCAAACGGTCGGCCGCGATCGTATCGTGAGCAACCGCCGCGCGCAGCATCTTGACCGCGACCAGCTCGCCATCGGCGAGCCGTTCTGCCTCCCAAATGGTGCCGTTGGCACCCACGCCGACTTTTTCGGTTAGGCGATACTGGCCGGCCAACACCAAGCCCTCTCGAAACCCGAGTGAGCCGCGCTCGCGTCGTTCACGCAAGGTGGCGGTGCGCTCCAGCGCATGAATGCGCACCAATTGTGCTCGTGATTGCGCGCGGCGCCGCTGTTCATGCGCGCAAAGGGTGCCGGCCAAAGCGCCGAGCCCCGTGCCCACGCACAAGTCGAGCGCGCGGTCGAGCGATCCGCTGGCGAACCACGCGGCGAGGCCGCCGCTCAATGCGCCGAGCGCTGCGCCGCTCAGCGCAAGGCGCCAACTTGGCTCTTGAAAACGCACCTCGAACACGCGCTGGTCGCGCGCGTCACGGTCCGGCACCGGCGTCACCGTGCCGAGCGGTAAGCCGAACAGCATCGGTATCGCGCTCAAATCCGCGGCGCGCGCCAGTGCACACAAGCCGTCGTGCTCGTACGCCGAGTTTTCACGTTGACGAATACTGCCGCGCCACAGACCGGGCTCCGAGGCCAAGCTACGCCAGCGCTCTGTCCAGAGCTGGTCCCCGCCGAAGTGATCGAGCCGATGGAATGCTTGTGGCGGACCATCCGCGCCGCGGAGCACGTGGGTCCAGACGCCCAGGTTGTCTGCGCCAACGACGTGAGGCGCAGTCTTGGCAATCGCTCCGCGTCCCCAGCGCGACGCGAACGCCACGAGAGCGCCGTGCCAGAGCTCGACCGGAATCAGCCGCGTCTCGTCACTCAGATAGTCGCGGTCGAGCTTCGTGCGCAGCAGAAAGGCGTCCGCCTCTGCTGGTCCGTGCTCGCTCAGCACATAGGCATAAAGGCTCTTGATCCGCGACGCGGTCGTCTGTCCACCGCTGCCCGATCGACGTTGCACCTTCGATCAAGGTAACGGTTCGCAAACCGACGTCAAGCATGAGCCCAGTAGGCCGCGTCCGTGAAACGCAAAGTTGCATAGAGCGAGCGCTTAGTCGCCGGCTTATGTTTCCGATAGTTTCAGTCGCATGAGCTGAGTGTGGAGGAGGCGTAAGGCCGATTGCAACGAAACCCGGGGTTGGGGAAGCAATTCGACGTGTCGGTGCTATAATGAGCTACGCAAATGAACCGTAGCTGGCTTTTGAAGGGGCACCGCGTGGCGGTCGCGGCCGGGTGTGGGCTCGTGGCCATGGTGCTGTTCCAGCTCCCCTCGCCGGCGAGCGCAGGCCCCTTGGGTGTCATCGAAGGGCAGACGTTGGACGTGGGCGCCGACAAGCTGGACGTCGACATCGAGAAGGGGACCGCCTCTCTCGAGGGTCACGTGCGGGCGACGCTCGCCGACATGCACGTGGACTGCGCGCGCATCGAGTTGAAGTACGACGAGGCACCGAAAGTACGCTGGGCCAAGGGTAGCGGGGGCGTCACGGCCAAGCTGAAGGGCATTGAGGCCACCGCCGCTCAGTTCGAGGTAGACGTTGCGCACCGAACGATCAAGCTCAGCGGGAGCGTGAAGCTGAGCCGCGGCCGCGGTTGGGTGACCGCCGACACAGCCGCCATTGACATCAACACCCGCAAAGTTACGTTGGAAGACGTGAAGGGTTCGATCCCGGTTCAAGCACCCGAGCGCTGAACCGAATCTCCTCAACCGAGCCGAGTGGCAGGGCGTGTGCCAAGCCGAGTGGCGGCGCGTGTGCCAACGCCGGCGTTACCGCCAGACCTCCGCATTTCTGGGGCCCGCTTTTTGCTTTCAATGCTAGTCTCTCGTCCTACTTGGGTTTGTGGAGCCCAACTCTCGTAGGACGCCATGGAAATCAAGCAGCAACTCCGCCTGTCGCAGCAGCTCGTGATGACGCCACAGCTGCAGCAGGCTATCCGCCTGCTCCAGCTTTCGCGCTTGGAGTTGGTCGACGAAGTTCGCAAGGAACTAGACAACAATCCTGTTCTCTCGGACGAAGAGCCTCTCGAGCGCACTCGGAACACGCCTGGTGAGGTGCGTACCGTCAGCGAGCACGGGGCCGGCGAAGAGCGTGAATACCCCCGTAACGAGGTGAAGGCGACCGAGAAGGTTACCCGTGAGGTAGACTGGGAAAAATTTCTAGAGAACCGAACGCAACAGCAGTCGCCGTCGGCCAGTGGTCGCAGCGGATTCGAGGATCTGCCGCCCATCGAGCAGAACCTGACCAAGCCCGGCAACATTCAAGATCATTTGCTTTGGCAGTTGCAGATGAGTGATTTCGCCGAGGACGAGCGGCGTTTTGCCGAGCTCGTCATCGGAAACCTAGACGAAAAGGGTTACCTCGATCTAGCCGGCATCGAGCGTCCGGACGGAACTCGAACGCCCGATCTCACCATCGAGGACTTGGCGGCCGAGGCCGAGCTCCACCCTGACGACGCGCCGCTCGTGCTGGAAATGATTCAGGCATTCGACCCGATTGGCGTCGCCGCGCGCGATTTGCGCGAGTGCCTGCTCATTCAAGCCCGCGTCGCCGGCTACGAGGACGGCGAGCCCGAGCTCGAGATTATCAAAAACCACATGCACCATCTGGAGAAGCACAACTACCAGGCGATCGTGCGTGAAATGAAGATCTCCCTCGAGGACGTGTACGAGGCCGCCAAGACGATCCAGGAATTCGAAAGCCGACCCGCGCGCAATTTCACCGACACCGACGATCGTACGATTGGCATTACGCCGGACGTGTACGTGATCAAGGACGCGGACGAGTTCGTCGTGCTCGATAACGATCGCGGCGTGCAACGCCTATTCATCAACGAAGCGCTGACCAAGCGCCTGATGAAGGACCCGTCTGCAAAAGAATTCATCGGCGAGAAACTGCGCAATGCGCAGTGGTTGATTCGTGCCATCGAGCAGCGTCGTAAGACGATCATTCGGGTTGCCGAGTGCATCGTAGAAAAGCAGCGCGATTTTTTCGAAAAGGGCGTGGCTTTTTTGAAGCCGATGATCTTGCGCGACGTTGCCGAGGCGGTGGGCATGCACGAATCAACGATTTCGCGCGTCACGACCAATAAGTACATGCACACCCCGCAGGGCTTGTTCGAGCTGAAATACTTCTTCAACTCCAGCATTCGCCGCGTGGCCAACGAAGACATCGCCAGCGAAAGCGTCAAGCAAGCCATCAAGACGCTCATCGATCAGGAAGACAAAGCGAATCCGGTCAGCGACCAGGCCATCGTCGAGATGCTGGAAAAAAACGAAGGCATCAAGATCGCGCGCCGTACCGTGGCGAAATATCGCGAGATGCTCGGTATCTTGGCGTCGTCCAAGCGCAAGCGCTTGTTCTGAGCGCGCTCTTTCGCCGCTCGCGCTGGAGGCGGGCGAGCCGACCATGGCTAAAAACGGGTTGGCGTGGGCGGAGTTCCTGGAGAGCGCCTAAAAAACGTCAAGCTCGCGTATCTCTCCTCAATTCGGGTAAAGTAGCCGAAGGCGCGAACGAGCCGGCAGGAGAGCCATGATCAGTACCACTTTTCGCCATGTACCCCCGAGTGATGCCCTCAAACGTTACTCCGAGGAGAAGATCACGAAGCTGCAAAAATTCCTGCGCCAACCCATGACGGCAAAGGTCACCCTGTCTCTCGACCGCTTGAAGCAGGTGGCAGAGGTGCGGATCTCGAGCGGTGGGGAACACTTGGAAGCCAAAGAGGCGACCAACGACATGTACGCATCGATCGATGTGGTGCTCGGCAAGCTCGAGCGGCAGATTCGCGCCAGCAAGGGCGCAGCGAAGGCCAAGGTTCGCGGCGGTGAGAGCGTACGCAAAGCGACGAGCACGCGCGTCCCCGATCTAGAGGCCGAAGCTTTGCCGCGCGCCAAGACCGCCGCCAAGGTCGTAAAAAAAACGGTTAGCAAGCGTACGGCGAAAGCCAAGCGCTGAGCGCTTCACGGACGCAATCATGCGACTCTGTGACATCCTCACAATTGACCGGATCCTGGTGGACGCGGACGGCGGGCGGATCCCGAATAAGGACGCGGCGCTCAAAACGCTGGCCGAGTTACTTTCCCCCGCCGTCGGCGTGCCGCAACCCGAAGTCGAGGACTTGCTTCTAGAGCGGGAGCGGCTGCAAAGCACGGGTATTGGTGACGGCGTGGCGATCCCCCACACCGCGCTCGACCATGCCGAACAACAGGCGGCCGCCTTGATCTTGTGTCCACGGGGCGTCGATTTCGAAGCTATCGACGGCAAGCGGGTGAACATCGTCTTCGGCGTGGTCGGTCCCAAGCGCGCGACCGGCGAGCACTTGCGCACGCTGGCGCGGATTTCGCGGCTGCTACGCGACGACGCAACGCGCGCGCGGTTGGTTTCGGCGACCAGTCGCGAAGAAGTGTACGGGCTAATCGCCGCCCACGACGCGAGCGAGAAGTAGAGGTGTACTCGGAGCCCCCGTCTCAGTTGGCGCACGGGGTGACGGTCCGAGCCCTGCTCGATGATCCGGCGCTCGGGCTAAACGTGCGTCTGGTGGGCGGAGCGGCGGGTCTGAGTCGCGAGATTCGCCACCCACGAATCCAAAAGTCCGGCCTGGCATTGGCGGGGCACGTACATGGGGTCGTGCCGAGCCGCGTTCAGGTGCTGGGCGAGACCGAGCTCAGCTACACCGAATCGCTTTCGCCGGAACAACAGGTGCGTGCGGCGGAGGTGTTTTTCTCGCTCGGCGTGTGTTGCGTGATGGTCACGCGCGGGGTCGATCCTCCGCGAGCGTTCTGCGAAGCGGCGGAACGCACTGCAACGCCGCTAGTGGTGTGCGCGGAGCGCTCGTCCGCGGTGATCACTGCCCTACACACCTTGCTCGACGAGCAACTCGCGCCGCGTTCGCGCATCCACGGCGTGCTCGTGGATGTGTTCGAGGTCGGGGTGCTACTGCTCGGCAAGAGCGGCATTGGCAAGAGCGAATGCGCGTTGGAGCTCGTCATGCGTGGGCATCGCCTCGTTGCCGACGATGTCATTGAGTGCGATTTCCGACCGCCGAGCATGGTCTTTGGCCAGCCTGCGGCGCTTTTACGTCACCATATCGAGGTGCGCGGCCTCGGAATTTTGAATATCAAGGACCTGTTCGGCGTGACGGCGATCCGCGAGCGCAAGCGCTTGGATCTGATCGTCGAGTTGCAGCTGTGGCACGCCGATGCCCCGTACGACCGCATCGGCCTGGAGGACCGGCACCGCGATCTCTTGGGCGTGCCGATTCGAGAGGTGGTCTTGCCCGTCAGGCCGGGCCGCAACATGAGCTCCATCATCGAGATCGCGGCGCGCAACGAGCTCTTGCGGCAGGCCGGTCATCATCCAGCTCGCGAATTCGTGGAGCGCATCGAGAAGGGCCTTTTACGTCCTGAAGAGCCCGAGGAGCGCATGCACCGCACGCCGAGCGGCTCATTTCGCTTTTTGTCTGCGAACGAAAGCTCTGCGCCACCGCCGGTCATCAACCCGGAGCGCAGATGACGGAGCCATTGCGAACGCTGGTCGTGGTGGTCACTGGCGTGAGCGGCGCTGGCAAGTCCACTGCGGTGCACGCATTGGAAGATTTGGGCTTCTTCTGCGTCGACAATCTGCCGACGCCGGTGATGAAAAATACGCTTGAGGCCTTCGCGGCGGTGGGGGTGCGGCGCATCGCGCTCGGCATCGATGTCCGGGTGCGAAGCTTCTTGGACGACGCTGCTGCGGCGCTAGAATCGCTCGGCGTACCCGGTAAACGTGAGCTGTCCGTCGTGTTCCTGGACGCTTCGGACGAGGCTCTCTTGCGTCGTTTTTCGAGCACGCGCCGGCCACACCCTTTGAGCACCACGCTCGAGCCGGGTGGCGAACAGGCGGCCTTAGCCGTGCTGGATGGAATTCGGATCGAGCGCGAGCGGCTGACTTCGCTTCGTGCGCGCGCCACACTCGTGATCGATACGACGCGCCTGAGCGTGCACGAGCTGAGGAGGCAAGTGAGCGCGCACTTTGGCCCGGGCGCCGAGAGCTCGCCGCGCCTTCATACGCGCTTCGTGTCATTTGGTTTCAAGTTCGGCACGCCGGTAGACGCGGACTTACTATTCGATGTTCGGTTCCTCGATAACCCGCACTTCGTACCTGAGTTACGCGATTTGCCCGGTACAACGCCAGCCGTGAAGCAATTCGTGTTGGCGCAGCCCGATAGTCACGAGTTTCTGGAGCGCGTCGCCTCTTTGCTCGAATTTTGTCTGCCGCGTTTCGAACGCGAGGGTAAAAGTTACCTTACCGTAGCCGTGGGGTGCACCGGCGGCAGGCATCGTTCGGTGGTGATGACGGACGAGCTTGGAGCGATGCTGCGTAAGCGGGTCGGCGTCGCGATCGACGTCGTCCACCGCGACGTCGACCGCGTTCGAATGAGTGGCCCCGGCGCCGATCCGGATCACGCAAGCCCACAACCCAAAGCGGGTGGAGTGAAGAGGCGATGAACAGTTCGCGTGGCACCTTCGAAGTCAAAAACAAGCTCGGGCTACACGCCCGGGCTGCGACCAAGCTCGTTCAGCTCGCCTCCAAGTTTCCTTGCGACATCTTGGTCAGTCGCGCCGGGCAGGCCGCGAACGCAAAAAGCGTCATGGGCGTCTTGCTGTTGTGTGGGTCGAAGGGAACGAAGCTCGACATCGAAGCCACCGGCGACAGCGCCGCAGAAGCCGTCGTCAGTCTCGGTGAGCTGATCGACAACCGCTTCGGAGAAGACGAATAGCGAATGAGAGGAGACGGCGCACACCAGGTCGGCACGGCGCAGGTGCTCGATGGCATACCGGGTTCGGCCGGGTATGCCGTCGGCCACGCGCTGATCGTTGACACGCGGCGCTCGGGGGTGGTGCGCCGACACGTCACGACTGATTCCATTGCCGCGGAGCTGGCCCATTTCGACGACGCCGTGGCGCGCGCCGGGAACGAGCTGCGTGTGGTGTTGGCGGCCAAACAGGGCCAGGCGAGCCGGGCCGAAACCTCGATTTTAGAGGCCTATGTCCTGATGGTCGAGGACGAGACCTTGCGCGCGGCCGTGGAGCACAAAATACAAAGCGCTGGGGTGTGTGCAGAGTGGGCGTTGGATCTCGCTGTGGCGGAAATGGCCGCGCAGCTACGTCAAAGCGGTGATCCCTATCTTGCCGAGCGTAGTCATGACTTCGAGTTCGTGGAAGATAGGTTGCTGCGCACCATGGCCGGCAAGCAGGGCGCCATCGTCCTGCCAAAGGACGGCGCGCCGGCCGTGCTCGTCGCACACGATTTATCACCGGCCGAGACGGCAGGGCTCAGCCGAGAGCGCGTGCTCGCGATCGTCACGGAGGTCGGCACCCGCACTAGCCACACGGCTATTTTGGCTCGCGCACTGGAGATCCCAGCCGTAGTCGGTGTGCCGAACTTGCTCGCGCGCGTGGGCAGTGGGGATCTGATCGTCGTCGACGGCGTACACGGCCGCGTGGCGATTACCCCGAGCGCCGAATTCATCGCCGACACCCACGCGCGCGCCGGGCGCTTCAGCGATGTGGCCCGCAACCGGCGCGAAGCACGCGATCGCCCGATTCAAACACGCTGCGGTCAAACCGTCGAATTGCGCGCAAACATCGAGCTACCCTCCGAGGCGGAGGTCGCGCTCGAGCAAGGCGCGCGCGGCGTCGGCTTGTATCGCACCGAGTTTCTGTATTTGGACCGAAGTGAGCCGCCGAGCGAAGACGAGCAGTACGAGACCTATCGTCGCGTCGTCGAAGTGTTGGCGCCGCTGCCGGTCACATTGCGCACGTTCGACATCGGAGGCGATAAGTTTTCCTCCGTTTTTCAAGTGCCAGCAGAAATGAATCCGGCGCTTGGACTGCGCGCCGTTCGGCTTGGTCTCGCCCGTCAACCCATCTTTCTCACCCAGCTGCGCGCGATGGTGCGCGCTTCGGCTCACGGTCGGATGCGCATCATGGTGCCCATGATCTCCTCCCTCGGCGAGTGGCGTGAGGTCAAGCGGTTGTACGAGCAGGCGCGGCGCGAGGTCGAAAGTGCGGGTCATGCGCAGAGCCCCCAAATCCCACTCGGAATGATGGTCGAGGTGCCGTCCGCGGCGGTGATGGCCGAAGAGTTCGCGGCCGAGACCGAGTTCATGAGCATCGGCACGAACGACCTCGTGCAATACACACTTGCAGTGGATCGCTCGAGCCCAGAGCTCGCTTACTTGGCATCGTTCCTCGACCCAGCCATTCTACGGCTCGTACGCATGGTGATTCGCGCTGGCAAGAAGTGCGCGCGCCCCGTGCTGGTGTGTGGAGCAATGGCGAGCGATCCGCTGGCCGCCATCTTGTTGGTCGGTATGGGGCTGCGCGAGCTCAGCATGGAGTCCTCGGCCATCCCGGAAATTCGTGAGGCCATAGGCAACATCACGGTAGCCGAGGCCGAAGCCGCCGCGGAGGCCGCGTTCGCCGCCGAAACCGCCAAAGACATCGAGCACCTGCTGGCCGAGCGCTTCGGTGAGCGCCTGGACATCGGCGAGTAAACTGGCGCTCAGCACGACCGATACGGTCCCCGATGGTCCGGGGAAAGCGTGGTTTTTTTGGGGTCGCCGCTCTGCTGCTCGCGTGCGGCGCGAAGCACGAAGTGGGGCAGCGCTGGTCGGGGCCCGCCACTTTGGTTCTGATTCATACGGCCGACCTTCACTCCCATTTATTTCCCGAGCCGCTGCTGATTGGCGCGACTGACGCGCGCCGCGGGCTCGGCCGGGCCGGCGCAGTCGAGACCGTCGGCGGCTTCGCACGCATTGCCACACTGATCGACGGCATTCGCCGCAGCAGCGCGCGCACGCTGTATTTGGATAGCGGCGATCTGATCGAGGGCACAGATGCTTTTACCGAGTTCAAGGGTGAGCCCGAGATGCGGGCGCTGAGCGCGCTCGAGCCCGGCGCCACAGCGCTCGGCAATCACGACCTCGGTCCCGGAGTCGATGAATACTTGGAGAAACATCGACAGTACGCCCATTTTCCAGTGTTGGCGGCGAACTACGCCGCACCCGCCGCCGGGCTCGGTAGCGCGCTCGAAGCCTTCCTCGTGCTGAATTCAGGAGGGCTGAGGGCCGGTGTCATCGGAGTCGGCAACCCGTCCAGCCCGGGGGAGCTGAGCTCGCCTGATAATCCTTACGGTATCTCACTCACCCCGTTGAGCGAGGCCGTCCAGGGCGCGATCGACAGTCTACGTCCCCACGCGGACCTGATCGTGGCCATCACGCATCTCGGGCTCAAGGGAGACGAAGAAATGATCCGGAGCACGAGCGGCCTGGACGTGGTGCTCGGCGGACATCAACACCTGACGATCGACAGCGCCCTCGAACGCTTCGATTGCGGACCATCCATTCGAGCGCAGCGCGGCTGTCATGAACGTCGAGTGATCTTGGTCCACTCCGGGGCATTCGGACGGTACCTCGGCCGTGTGGATCTCACACTCGAGCCCGCGGCTGCCGTCAGCGACGACGAGCCAGTGGCGGACGACGGGCTCGAGGTCGTCAGCGCAACCCATTCGCTGCTGCCGGTGTCACAGAACGTATCGGAGCAGCCAGCCCTCGCCGCATTGCTCGAGCCGTATCGCGCTCGGCTCTCCGCTGGCGGATACGACCGACCGTCCGCATATGCGCTCGGCCCCATCACGCGCTCCGTGGCGAGCGGCGGTGACTCGCCCCTTGGCGACTTGATCGCTGACGCCATCTTGGCGCACCAAGAAAGCGACGTGGTGCTGCTCAACACCACCGGTATCCGAGCTGATCTCCCGCCGGGCACGCTGACGAAGGCCGCTTTCGTGGCCGTCTTACCGTTCTCTGACACCCTGACACTATTGCGCGTGAGCGGGGCTCAGTTGCATGCGCTGTTCGACAAGCAGGTGGCGCTTGCCGCGGGCCACGGTTGCCAGTGCCCGTTCCAGGGCGCCGGCTTCAGGCTCGAAATAAAATGCAGCAAAGGCGCCTCTAGCCACATCGTGCGGCTCGAGATTGGCGGCAAGCCCGTGGACCCCGCGCAAGGTTATTCACTCGTCACCACCGATTACTTCGCGGACAACGGCTCCGGCTTCGAGCTTGCCGCTCGCCCGCCAACCAGGAGCTCGCTAGATGCCGACCCGCTGGACGTCCTGCTCCGGTCAGTCGAGCAGCTGCCCGTTTGTGGGCCGGCAGGCTTGCCCTGCCTCGACCCAAGGCGGTTGCAGGATGGCCGGATCGACGTGCGGGGCAGCGTACCCTAGTGTTGGGCGTTGCCGGCGGCCCGGCCGACCTCCGCCCGTTGACAATTGTGTCGCCGCAGCAGCGGTTCGGCAGTCACCACGCCGGCAATTGCCGGAGCTCGCCCCTGAAGACCCCTTAAAGACTCGGCCCGTGGCCCAGGGTTGACCCTAAAAAGCGCGCGCGTATAGTGTCGCGCCGGAAACGGCCATTCGTAGGAAGTATCAAAATGCCACAGGACGCGGACGTCAAAAAAGACGTAATTTCCAAGTATCGCTTGCACGAGTCTGACACCGGTTCGTCGGAAGTGCAGGTAGCCCTCCTCAGCCAGCGTATCGAGTACCTGACTGAGCATTTCAAAACGCACAAGAAAGATCATCACTCGCGCCGAGGGCTGCTCAAGCTCGTCGGCCAACGGCGCCGCCTTTTGGATTATCTGAAGCGGTCGAGCGTAGAGCGTTACCGCACGGTCGTGAGCTCGCTCAACCTGCGTAAGTAAATTCCTTCGCAAGCTCTCTCGACCTACACGAAGTAGGTGAGGGAGCTTTCGTGTTTTTGTCTCCCGAGTGCGAGGAGCCTTCTCTTCGACTTCGCTTCGTGTCCCGAACACCGCGCCGCGCCGCTGCCGGCGCACCCACGTTCGAGCCAGGAATCGAGGCTGAAGCTCGGGCGCTCGCGATCGGCGTTTACCGCACGTAGCGGCATCTGCGCCAGGGGCGCTAAACCCATGTTTGTTCGTGAATCCGTTAATATCGGCGGTCGTTTGCTTACGTTCGAGACCGGTCGTCTCGCCAAGTTGGCGCACGGCGCGGTGCTCGTCACTTTTGGTGAAAGTGTCGTGCTCGTCACCTGTGTATCGAGTGAAGAGCGCCCAGGCCTCGACTTTTTTCCACTCACCTGTGAGTACGTCGAGAAGACGTACGCGGCGGGCAAGATCCCGGGCGGCTTCTTCAAGCGTGAAGGCCGCCTCCGCGACTACGAAGTGCTCACTTCGCGCCTGATGGACCGTCCTCTTCGGCCACTATTTCCGAAGGGCTTCAAGAAAGACACGCAAGTCATCGCCACCGTGCTCAGCGCGGACAAGGTGAATCCCACGGACGTGCTCGCCATGACTGGCGCGAGTGCGGCCCTGCACATCTCGGATATCCCTTGGGCCGGGCCGATCGTCGGCATCCGCGTCTCGCGTGTCGACGGCGAGCTGATCGTTTATCCGACGTTCGACCAGGCGGCCGCGGCCGATCTCGATATCACGGTCGCCGTCAGCAAAGACGCCATCATGATGGTCGAAGGCGGCGCTGACGAGTGCAGCGAAAAAGAGCTGATCGATGCGCTCTTTTTTGCACACGAGCAGGCCCAGCCGATCTTGGCGCTGATCGAAAAAATGCGCGCCGCGGTGGGCAAGCCCAAACGCACGTTCGTGACTCCAAAGCTCGACGAAAGCATCGCGCGGCGCGTGGCAGAGCTTGCCGATACCGACCTCGGGACGGCGAGCGTCATCAAAGAGAAGAAGACGCGCTACGAGCAGTATGCGGTCGTCAAATCAGCGGTCGTCGCGAAGCTCACCGAAGAGCTCGGAGCGGAAAAATTCCTCGCTTCGGAGAAGCTGATCAAGGGCGAAATCGAGCACCGCAAGGCCGAGGTCGTGCGCGCCATGGTGCTCGATACGGGCAAACGCATCGATGGTCGCGACGGCAAGACCATCCGCCCAATCAGCTGCGAAGTGGGTCTCTTGCCCAGGGTCCATGGCTCGGCGCTCTTTCAACGCGGTGAGACCCAAGCCATCGTCACCGCCACACTGGGCACGGCGACCGACGAGCAAAAGATCGACGCACTCACCGGCGAGTCGTGGAAGCGTTTCATGCTCCATTACAATTTCCCGCCCTTCAGCACCGGGGAGACCAAGCCGATGCGTGGTCCGGGCCGGCGTGAGGTGGGTCACGGTGCGCTCGCCGAACGCGCCGTCTTACGCTTGATTCCGTCGCACGAGGAGTTTCCGTACACGATCCGCATCGTCAGCGAGATTCTCGAATCGAACGGCTCGAGCTCGATGGCGTCGGTATGCGGAGCTTCACTCAGCTTGATGGACTGCGGGGTACCGCTCCGTCGCCCGGTGGCTGGCATCGCCATGGGGCTCATCGCGGAGGGCGAAAAGTTCGCGATCCTGAGCGATATCTTGGGCGACGAAGACCATCTCGGCGACATGGACTTCAAGGTCTGCGGCACCGAGAAGGGCATCACCGCCATCCAGATGGACATCAAGATCGCGGGCCTGGGCCGCTCGGTCATGGAGCAAGCGCTGGAGCAGGCTCGTGAAGGCAGGATTCACATTCTGAGCCGCATGCTGGATACGCTGCCCACCGCGCGCACCGAGATCAATCGTCATGCTCCGCGCATCACGACGGTCAAGGTCAAGCCAGATCAGATCCGCATCATCATTGGCCCCGGGGGCAAGACGATCAAAGGCATTGTCGAGCAGACAGGTTGCGCGGTCGACGTCAAAGACGACGGCACCGTATCGATTGCGAGCTCGGATTCGGAAGCCGTGAAGCGCGCGCTCTCGATCATCGAGGGGCTTACCGCGGAGCCGGAGGTGGGTCGGATCTACCAAGGCGTGGTGAAGCGCTTGGTCGATTTCGGCGCCTTCGTCGAGATCCTGCCGAACAACGAGGCTCTGCTGCACGTCTCCGAGATTGCTCACGAGCGCATCGAGTCGCCTGCTGACGTACTCAAGGAGGGCCAGGAGATCGAGGTCAAGGTGATCAGTGTCGAGCGCGACGGAAAAGTGCGTTTGACGCGACGCGAGCTTTTGCCATTGCCAGAAGGTGAAGAAGGTGACGCCGCCAAAGAGCGCATCGCACGCTCGCGCGAGGCTGGGCCGCCCCAACGCAGCCCACGTCGTGACGGTCCGGGCGGCGGAGGCGATCGCGGGGGTCGCGGCGGAGATCGCGGCGGACCACGCCGCCGCTGAGCTCATCCGAGTAACGAGCGAAGCGTCGGGGCCCAAGTCTCGACGCTTTGCTTGTTTTAGGCCAACTGAGCGAACGCGGCTGGAATCGGCCAAGAGCCGCGGTCGACTCGGTTAAAGGGATCGGGCGCCTGAGGCCCGCGATGAACCGACAAAGTGGAGGAAGCGCCGAGAATCGCCCTCGCGCTTCGAATTTGGAGGGCGCGGCCGGCGCTACGCACGACCCCTGCGTTGGGCGAGACGCGCAACGCACCGAGCGTGAGGTTTTGCGGCTAGGATGTCGACGATGACTCGCTACGCCGCCTTCGTTCGGGGAGTCAGCCCGATGAACTTGAAAATGCCGGTATTGAGAAAGGCATTGGAGGGCGCCGGATTCTCCAAAGTGAAGACGGTGCTTTCGAGTGGGAATGCAGTGTTTGCGGGTCGGCGGTCGGCGGAGGCTTCGGTGGCGCACCAAGTCGAGGCCGCGATTGAGCAGGCGGTAGGCAAGAAGTTTCCTGTTATCGTGCGGTCGATCGAGCATCTGCAGGAGCTGCTAGAAGCGGATCCGTATCGGTCGTTCGATTTGCCTGCGAAGGCGAAGCGTGTCGTGACGTTGCTCCGCGTCGCGCCAGAAACGAAGCTCGAGCTGCCGATCGAGCGCGACGGGGCTCAGATTTTACAGCTTCGTGGGCGGGAGCTACTCAGCGCCTATGTGCCGACCGCCAAGGGCCCAGTTTTCATGACGCTGATCGAGAGGGCATGCGGGAAGGAGATCACCACTCGCACCTGGGAAACGCTTCAAAAAGTGACTCGTGCCGGCGCGGAGGACTGAGTCTACGTGGTCGAGGTGGGCGTGCAGGCAGATGATTCCTACAATTTCTGGGCAGGCGGCTCCGCTCCGACTTTGCGAAGCCAGCGTGCTGGATGTCTGACCCATTTACGCGTGCCACGCTCCAATTTCGAAGAGGCCAAAGGGCGGTGAACGTCCGACGTCAAACGATGCGCAGGGCACGCCCTACCAAAACCTCATTATGGGAGCCCGTGCGGTAACCACCGAGGTCGAGCGTCACGTATTGGAAGCCGTGCTTTTTGCCAGCGGTAACTACGGCTTCTCGGACGCCGGAGGTGAGCATGAGCTCGAGCTCCGAGAGCGCGACTTCGATACGGGCAATCTTCTCGTGCCAGCGCACGCGCAGTTGACGAAACCCAAGTGCTTTCAAATCGGCTTCGAGACCGCCGATTTGCGCGAGGCGTTCGGTCGTGACGCTCGTTCCATAGGGGATGCGACTGGATAAGCAGGCGGCGGCGGGCTTGTCCCAAATGTCCATGCCGATGGCTAAGGCCGCCGCGCGCACGTCGCTCTTGGTCATGCCGATTTCGACCAGGGGGCTGCGAGCGCCGGCGTTTTTGGCGGCCTCGAGCCCAGGGCGGTAGTCGCCGAGATCATCGCGGTTGGTGCCGTTGACGACAGCGGCCAGTTGCCACTCGCGACGCTTGGCTTCGGCGATGTCGTACAGCTCCGATTTACAGTGAAAGCACCGGTCGGGTCCGTTCTGCACATAGCCGGCCCGCTCGAGCTCGTGTGAGTCGACGAAGCGGTGGGCGGCGCCGAGCTTCGCTGCGATGCGCGCGGCATCTTCTTTCTCCCCTTCGGAGAGGCTGGGACTTACGGCGGTCATACCCACCGCGCATTCGCCCAGCTCCTCATGCGCCACGGCCAATACGAACGCGCTATCGATGCCGCCCGAATAACAGACCAGCACAGAGCCCAGCTCGCGCAAGTTCTGCCGCAGGTCATGGATCTGACGTTCCGTCGTGCTGCTGAGGGTCACCCGCAAGTCATATCATTTCGGAGGCAACCAACCGCTTGGCATGGCCGATGCACTGAACAGAAGAGCAACCGCAAGCCGCTCTTATAGCCCGTGCAAGCTGCCGAATTTATGATCGTCACCGCCTCGGCCGGGTCATTCAATGTCCGGGGCTGGGTGAGGATCACTAGCGACCGCAGCTGGAGCTGTTATTATGTTCAGTATCCCCATGGCCCTGCCTGCACACCTCCTCGAACGCCTACCCACGGCCTCCCTGCGCGAGCACGGGGTCAGTATCGGGCAAGCACCGCTCGGGCCGGCGCAGGCAAACGCCGCTTTTTCATTGGGCATGGAGGCCCTAAACCGCGCACTTCCGGATCAAGGTCTACCCCGTGGAGCGGTGGTCGAGCTCAGCATCCACGGTGGTTCCGCCCTGGGTACTAGCCTTGCGTTGGCCGCTTGTCGGTCGGCTCAGCAGGCGGGCCTAGAGCACGGGGGCAACTTGCCCTGGTGTGCCTTTCTGGACCCGTCTGGGACGCTCTATGCGCCCGGCGTGGCGGCGGCAGGGGTGACGCTGGAGCGTCTGCTCGTGGTTCGCCCTTCGGTCGAGGCGCTCAGCCGCGTGGCATTGCGCATCGTAGAGTCGGGAGCCTGTGCCGTTACGGTCATCGATATGCTGGGCATTCCCGGTCAATTGATGAATGTCAGCCTCGCGTCTTGGTTGCGCGTGGTGCGCCGTATGGCCATGGGGGTAGACGGCACGTCGCACAGCGTGATCTTACTGACAGACGCCAGTGAGCAACGGCCTTTGCCATTGCCAGTTGCGCAGCGCATCGAGCTTTCGCGCCCTAGTGAGGCCAAGCTCATGGTGCGAGTCTCCAAAGACAAACACGGCCGTGTCTCCTCGCCGCGCTCGGTCGCGTTGGTGCGCAGCGGGCCTGCTTGGAAGAATGACTCTCGTGAAGGTCATGATGGCCGCTTACTACCAATGCGGGAGCTGGCAGATGTCCGCCGCCTTGCCTGATGCTTCGAGCCAACCGCCCGAACGTCGGGTGCTCGCTCTGGTGCTGCCGGAGCTATTGTGTGAGCTGGCTGAAAAGCGGCTTCTGTGGGCCTTTCAGCGCGGCAAAGCCAAACCCCCGCTGGGTGTGGTGTTGAGCTCGAGTGCCTCTACCGCGACCGTGCAGGGGCCCGCAAAGCCCATCGACGCCACGGCAAAGCTCAGCGCAGTGAATGAGAGCGCGCGCCGCTACGGCGTGCGTGAAGGGCAAAGCATCGCCGAAGCTTGCGCTTTAGTTTCAAGCCTGGCGATCCGTGAGGTCACTTCTGCAGAGGCATTGGAGACTCTTGGCAGCATCGCGGAGGTAGGGCTCAGCTTGGGCTCCACGGTAGCCGTGCATGCACCGGACACGGTGTGGGTAGATATCACCGGCTCTGCCCATTTACAGGGCGGCGAACTGGCGCTCGCCTGTGAGCTTGCCAATCGCGTGCGCGGCATGGGTCATTCGGTGCGCGTGGCGATCTCGGACGGGCCGCGGTTGGCCCAGGCTTTTGCGCATTGGTTTGCCCCCACTGCCGCAGATCCAGAAGATCGCGGGGTGTGCGTGGTGCCGTCGGAGCGCACGGTCAGCGACTTTGCGACTTTGCCACTGTCGGCGTTGCCACTATCTCAAGAGATTGCGGCGTGGTTCGTGCGCCTGGGCGTGCTCACCGTGGGTGAGCTGTGCGCATTGCCGGGAGCCGCATTGAGTAACCGGTTGGGTGAGGCTGCCGCCAGCGTGACAGAGCTGTGTGCGGGTCGTGATCGCACGCCGCTCGTTGCTTACACGCCCGAGCGCACGGTCAGTGAAAGTAGCGCTTGGGATGAGCCAGTCACTGGCACGGAGCCACTTTTGTTCGTGCTGGGGGGGCTCGTTTCGCGCGTGAGCGCGCGGCTCACGGGCCGCGGTGAGGCGGCCCATTCGCTGGTCCTCAGCATTACTTATGATCCCGCCATCGCGCGTTTCCGGAGTGAAAAGTCGGAGCAGGTGTTGCGCTTCAAGCTCGCAGCACCTATTCACCGCGCGGACGAAATGCGGCGCATCATCAGCGCGCGGCTGAGTCGTTCCAAGCTTGGTGCGCCCTCGCTCGCTATGCGCCTCTCCGTGCCCAAAGTGCTGCCGGCCGTAGCCCGTCAGCTGGAGCTATCGCAAGTTTTCGCGGGCGTTACTCTGAACGCTTCGGCTGAAGACGAGATGCCCGTGCTCATGGCCGAGCTCGCTGCAGAGCTTGGCGAAGAGAGAGTGGGCACGCTGAAGCTGGTGGATTCTCACCGCCCGGAAGCGAAAAGCCAGCTCAGCGCGCTGGGCGTCGAGCCGGCCGCGAGCGCCCGACCCCGCGCCAAAAAGGCCCGCCTGCGGAAAGCAGAGCCGACATTTGCCGAGCTACCAGGCGCTCCTACCCGTTTACTCACTGAGCCGTGTGAGCTGCACGGTCCTCTGCGCATCGGCGTCAGCATCGCCGTCGAACGCAGTTTGTACACCATCGAGCACCTCCGCTTCGAGCAGCGGCTGGACGCGGTCGAATGGTGGGGGCAGGCGCCCGTAACCCGTGATTATGTACGCCTGTGGCTGCAAGGCGCGGCAAGCGGTTTCGAAGCGGTGGCCTTCGTGGATCGTAAGACGGGCAGGCGATACCTTCACGCTCTGGCTGATTGAAGATCTTACACGCGCAGTCCGTCCACCTATCCGTGCTGCGCACCTCCACCTACGCGGGCTACCGTTTGTTCAGGAGAAGGCCCCGGATTTGCATCTTCGACGCCATGCTTCGCGCGACCCCATTGCGGCCCGGCGGTGCTTCCAGCCCGGACGAGCTGATTCACCGCTTGTTGGCAAGCTCACATGAACAACGGCTGGCGCCGCGTAGAACCGCCGGTGACTTCGACACCGAGCTCGCGCGTGAAACTTCTATTCGGCGCATTGAACGCACCTTCGTCGAGGCGGAACGCGCCAACGTGGCAATTGAGGCGCGTGCGGTGCCACGAGATGCCACGTCGTTTTTGAGCTGGTTCGAGTCTCAGAACGAGACTGGTCCGGGTCAACGCGATACGCTGTTTGCTTGGCTTGCACAGCACGCGGACCGCGAGCAGATGCGCTGGTTTCTCAATCAAGAGTTCGCCAATGAAACGGGCTTCGGTGATCTCGTTGCCCTGACGCAAGTCAATATGCCGACGCGGGCCAAGCTCGAGCTAGCACGAAATTACTGGGACGAGATGGGGCGCGGCATCGAGACACAGGTGCATCGCACGATTCCAACCCTAGGCGTTCGCCCTGTGCGCGCTGATGAAAATACAATCGTCTGGGAATCTCTCGCGCTTGGCAATCTAATGGTCGCCTTGGCGACCGCTCGTCATTATGCTTATCAATCACTGGGAGCGTTGGGTGCGGTCGAGCTGACCGCGCCTTCACGAGCGCAGCTCGTCACCGTGGGGTTGAAGCGTCTGGGTATTTCTGGGGCGGCCCATGACTATTACGCGTTCAGCGCCGCACAAGATGCGCGCCATTCAGCGGCGTGGAATCGTGAGGTGTTAGGACCACTGGTGACAAGCGATCCTTCTCTGGCGCCGGTCATTGCCGAAGGTGCGTTGCTGCGTTTGCACGCCGGTGCCCGCTGCTTCGAGCGCTATCGCCGCCAGCTATGGGGCCGCCAAGACATCATCGCAAACTTCGAATATGCAGAGGACGACCAGCAGGGGAGTGGGGGCAGTGGCGTACATCCTGTGTCCGAGCCCAACCGCAGCCCAGGCCCGGAGCCTGTGCTGAAACCCGTGGCTTGGCGGACAGTCTCGGCTCGCAGCCAGCGCTGGGATAAATTCTAATGATGTCCATGGATTGAAATCTGTTCTAGACGTTTCACATCACCTGAACCTACGTTCAGTGCGTGTTCGCCGAGCTGCTAGCCTCTTCTTGTTTTTCGTTTTTGCGCGGCGCCTCGCATCCGGAGGAGATGGTGCGCCAGGCCAATGAGCTTTCATTGGAGGCGATCGCGCTTTGTGATCGGGATGGGCTGTACGGATCGGTAAAGGCGTTCAATCAAGGAACGCTTTCGAAGCAGCGCTGCATCACCGGCGTAGAGATGACCCTCGCCCGCCCAAACGCGGAAAGGAAAACCTCCAAAGCATGCGAAGTGGCGATGCCGCAACCGACACTGGCATTGTTATGTGAAACGCACGCAGGTTACCAAAACGTGTGTCGTTTGCTCACGCTGGCGCATGCCGAGCAAGAGAAGGGGCAGAGCGCGCTCGAGCTCGGCTGGTTGAATGCCCATTCTGAGGGGATTTTTGCGCTAATTCCGGCGCCGCGGCGGCCTTTGGATTCGAGCACGCCAACCCCCGCGTTTCTTAGCGCGGTACGTCGAGCATTCGGTGAACACTGCGCGCTCGCCATGTACCGTCATCATGATGGCTTCGATGCCGCGCGTCTGGCTTGGGTGCTGGAAACGTCGCAGCGTTATGATTTTCGCGTGATCGCGAGCGCACGGCCCTTGTTTCACGAGGCGGCACGCAAAAAATTGTGTGACGTGCTGCACGCCATTCGCCTGGGCACTACGCTCGACCGTGCCGGTACGTTGCTCTTGGGCAATGCGGAGGCTTATCTGCGATCGGAAGCTCAGATGCTGCAGCTGTTCGCCGATTACCCCGAGTGGGTCGAGGAGGCGGGCGCGGTCAGCCAGTCGCTTTTGTTTCAGCTGAGCGAGCTCGACTATCAATTCCCGTGCACGCTGGAGGCGGGTGAAAGTGCTGATCAAAAATTGGCGCGCATCACTTGGGCAGGCCTGGCTACGCGCTATCCCACCGGCGCACCCGCGGCGGTGAAAGAGCAAGCAGAGAAGGAGCTGGTCTTGATCGAGACCATGAATGTTGCTCCGTATTTTTTGAGCACGTGGGAGGTGGTCGAAATGGCCAGGAAGCGCCGTATTTTATGCCAGGGGCGAGGCAGTGCGGCCAACAGCGCCGTCTGTTACGCGATCGGCATCACCGCGGTGGATCCCGCGCATTCGAATTTGCTTTTCGAACGGTTTTTGAGCGTCG
>CAHJWM010000010.1 GCA_903642325.1 Myxococcales bacterium
GGCGGGCTCGGCCGGCGCGGGGGCAGGCGGAGCCCCATCGGCTTTGTGCAGCACGGCGATTCCGGCGCGCACTTCTTGGACCGGAACCGCCATGCCCGAGAGCACCGGTGATCGGGCTAACCTCGCCTTCGACGCCAGCCTGACTACACGTTATTCGACCGGTACGAAGATGATTGGCGGCGAGTGGCTTCAGATTGATTTCACGACGAAGGGTACGGTGGATGAGGTAACGATACTTACTTCCAACGGGGACTACGGGCGGCACCTCAAGATCCGAATGTCAAACACGTCGCAGGATATGAATGCGCCCGTGTTGGCCGAGGCGGATGGACTCATGGGCCTTCAGACGTTCGACCTGATGCCCACCACCGCGCGCTTCATCCTGATCCAGCAGACTGGCATGCAGTCGATAGATATGGCTTGGTGGTCGGTATATGACGTGAACGCTTACTGCAAATAGCGTCGTCGAGCGCGCCGGTTCCGCCACATCGAGTGAGCCTCAGTGCGCGTCGTTCCAATTGGGCCCGTGGCCGACCTCTACCGTCAGCGGCACCGCCAACTCGAAGACGTATTCCATCGCCGCCTTGATCTTCGCTTCCGCTTCGGCCACCTCTGCCTCGGGCACTTCGAACACTAGCTCGTCGTGCACGCTGAGGGTCATGCGCGCGCCCGGCGTGGGCGGGTCTTTGAGCGCGAGCATCGCGAGCTTCAGCAGGTCCGCGGCGGTACCCTGAATCGGCATGTTCATGGCAATGCGTTCGGCGGCCAAACGCTCGGCGCGATTCGCGCTACGAATCGTGGGTAACAGCCGGCGCCGCCCGAGCAGGCTGCGCACGGCTTCGCCCGCCCGGGCGCGCTCCAGAGTCTCGTTCATGAAGCGGCGTACGCCCTGGTATTGGCGAAAATACGCGGCAATGAAGCTCGACGCCTCCGCACGAGGGATGCCCAGAGATTTGCTGAGCCCGCTGTCACCTTGTCCGTATATCACCCCGAAATTCACGGCCTTGGCCCGCGAGCGGTGATCGCGTGTGAGCTCCTCCTCGCGCACCTCGAAGATCTCCATCGCCGTGCGCGTATGAATGTCCTGGCCTGTGCGGAAGGCGTCGAGCAGTACGGGATCCTGAGACAGGTGCGCCAGCACGCGCAGCTCGATCTGTGAATAGTCTGCGCTGACCAGCACGTGACCGGGCGGCGGCACGAATGCCTGTCTGATCTTTCGCCCAAGCTCGGTGCGGATGGGAATGTTCTGCAGGTTCGGATCGGTCGAAGACAGCCGGCCGGTGGCGGCGACCGCTTGCTCCCAGGACGTATGAATACGCCCCGTGGCCGGGTTCAGGAGCAAGGGTAAGGCATCGATGTACGTGCCCTTGAGCTTGCTCACCTGGCGAATTTCCAAGATCACCTTGGGTAGGGGGTGCAGGTCGGCCAAGGCCTCCAGTGTGTCGGCGTCGGTGGAGCGGGATGTCTTCGTCCGGCGTAGCGGTTTGAGCCCGAGCTCGTCGAACAGCAGCGTCTCGAGTTGGCGCGGCGAGTTGACATTGAAGACCTTGCCCGCAAGCTGATGGGCTTCGCCTTCCAAGCGTTTGATCTCGCGCTCGCATTCGCGACCGAGCACGGCTAGGTGCGCCGTGTCGACGAGCACGCCGCGCTCCTCCATGCGCGCCAAGAGCGCGGCCAGCGGCAGCTCCACATCGCGGAGCAGCTTGTCGAGCCCGTCCTCGGCCAAGCGCGGCTCGAGGCGCTCTCGCAAGTGGTAGCTGAAGACTGCGCTGCCACCCACGAACTGACTGGCCTCTTCGACCGACATTTCGTCGAAATCTTGCGGCTTGCCGCGCTTTTTCTTGGTCAGCGAATCGTAGCTCGAGGCCACGATGCCCAGCTCGCGCTCCACCAAGGGCTCGCGGTCGTTGCGCGCTTCGGGGTCCAGCAGGTAAGCGGAGAGCGCGGCGTCGAACGCATAGCCCGAGAATTCGAGCCCGGCGTGACTTAGGATCACGTCAACGCGCTTCAAGTCCAGTGCCGACTTGCGAACGGTCGGGTCAGCCAAGAGCGGCCCCAGATCTCGCTTTATATCAGCCAACGTTAGCTGCGCTGGACAGCCAATGTAGCGGTGTCCAAGCGGAACATAGACGCCTCTACCCGGCTGCCAGGCGAGGGCCATGCCCACCAATGCCGAGCGCAAGGTGTTCGGCGTGCTGGTCTCGACGGCAATGGAGAATGCGCCGGCCTCGCGCAGCGTCCGAGCCAGCTCGCGCAGCTCGGCTTGGCCGTTGAGCACGCTGATTTCCGGCGCTCCCAGCGCTTCTGCCGCCGGCTCGCTGAGCGCGCTCTTACGCGGGGCGGATGGCGCACTCAAAAACAGCGGAGTCTGGCCCGCACTCGACGGTTCAACGCCCTCGTTGTTCAAGGCCTGCAATTGACGCGTAAACCCGAGCTCGCTGTACAGCGCGCGGAGCGCGTCCACGTCGCGACCGCCATAGCGTAGCGATTCGATGTCGATCGAAACCGAGCAATCGGCCTTGAGCGTGACTAGGCGCTGGCTGAGGAACGCCTGCTCGCGGTTCTCGATCAACTTGTCGCGCAGGCCTTTTTTCTTCACCTCTTCGACGCGTGCATACATGGCCTCCAAGGTGCCGAATTCGAGCAGTAGCTCTTTGGCCGTTTTGGGACCGACCGAGGGCACGCCCGGGATGTTGTCCGAGGTGTCCCCGGTCAACGCGAGTAGATCGCGCAGCTGGTCGACGCGCACGCCGAAGCGCTCTTCGACCTCCGGCACACCGAAGACGCGGTCACGCATCGTGTCCCACATGATAGTGCGCTCGCTGACGAGCTGCATCAGGTCCTTGTCGGCGGCCACGATCACTATCTTGAGATGTTGGTTCGCGGTGCACTGCACCACGCTCGCGATCAAGTCATCGGCCTCTACGCCATCTTGCTTGAATATCGGGATGTTGAAGGCGCGTACGATCTGCTCGCAGCGTGCGATCTGTTGGGACAGATCAGCGGGGGATGCCGGTCGGTTGGCTTTGTAAGCCTCGTAAATCTCTTTTCGAAACGTGGCGCGTCCCGAGTCCATCGCGATCGCAAGCAAGGAAGGTTGGCATTGTCGTACCAGCCGCTCGAGCATGCTCACCGTGCCGTGCACCGCGTGCGTCGGTTCGCCAGCGGGGTTCGAGAGCGGCGCGATCGCGTGGTACGCGCGCAGCACGTAACTGCTCAGGTCGACGATGTACAAAACATCGGGAGCTCCAGCCGGAAAGAGGGGCGTCGCCATGGCGGCGTCTTAACCCGACTCGTCGGACGCGGCGGGAGCCGTAACGTAACGGCGTTCTTTCCGTGTGGCGGCCTCAGGGCCGGTCGGCTTCAGGCGGTGCGCCCGCACGCGGGCTCCTGGATCCGCGGGCCGGGGCCCGCTAACATGAGAAGCTCGTGGCCAACTCGGATCTCATCGCTCCACCGGGCTTGGTGGCGGGAAAATACCGCCTCACGCGGCTACTCGGTCGCGGCGGAATGGGCGCGGTTTGGGAGGCAACGCACGCATCTCTGGGGACGCGCGTGGCGGTGAAGCTCATCGACGCCGAATACGCCGAAAGCCCCGAGGCCCGCCGCCGGTTCGAAAACGAGGCCCGAGCCGCGGCTAAGTTACGCAGCAAGCACGTGGTCGAGGTCTACGACCACGGCGTTTCGGAGGACGGCCGACCGTTCATCGTCATGGAATTCCTGCAAGGCGAGCCGCTCGACAAGCGGCTGGATCGCCTCGGTCGGCTGCCCGCCAAAGACACCGCTCAAATCATCCTGCAGGTGTGTCGCGCGCTGACCAAGGCTCACGCCGCAGGCGTGGTGCACCGCGATCTGAAACCCGAAAATGTGTTCCTGGTTTGGGACGATGACGAGGGCACTGACGTGGTCAAAGTCGTCGACTTCGGCATCGCGAAATTCACCGATGCTTCATTCGCGGTGTCGTCCTCGTCGACCCGCACGGGTTCCGTGCTGGGCACTCCGCACTACATGAGCCCGGAGCAAGCGCGTGGCCTGCGGAATCTCGACTATCGCTCGGACCTGTGGTCCGTCTCGGTGATCGCCTACCGCTGTATCGTCGGCGCTTTGCCCTTCGAAGGCGAAGCGGTAGGCGATCTCTTGGTCAAGCTGTGCACGGCACCGATCCCCGTGCCCTCGCACATCGTTCGCGATATTCCACCGGGCTTCGACGCCTGGCTCGCCAAGTCTTTGAATCGCGATCCCGCACACCGCTTCACGTCTGCCGCGCAGTTGGCGGATTCGCTGGCCGCGGTCTGTGGTCTGTCCTTACGCGGTCACTTCGGGAGCAGTGAGCTGCCAATGCAGGCCGGGAGTGGCGGGTACGCGGCGCTCGGCACCGGCCCGAGGGCGGCCTTCAGCACCGATCCGAACGCCCAGGCGCCGATCGGTCAGGCCGGGTCTGCCACCGGCGCACCGACCACTCAAACACCGGCACCGATGCGGGCGCCCACCTTGCCGCGGACGAGCGTGGGGGCGATCATCGCGGCCTCGCTCACCGCACTCGTCGTACTCGGCATTGGTGGCGCCCTGCTCGTCAAGCGCCTCAGCGGGGAGCGGCCCACGGAGGCCACGTTGGTCCCTACAGGTGCAGCGTCTGCCGCCGCTCCGGAACCCGCGCCTGCAGTCCTCCCGCCGGCGCCCGTTGTGGTGGCATCGGCGCCCAGTGTCGCGCCGAGCCCGGCTCCGGCCCCCACCGCGCCGCCGGTACGGGCACGTCAGGCGCCGCACTCGCCCGCGGCGAAGGGTCCCGCGGCGCCGGCGCCGCCCCCCCGCAGAGACCGGGACGACATTGGCTTCTGACTAGGCGCGGCTCGGGCAACGGGCTCAGCACGCGAACCGTCGGCATTACGGGGTACGACAGGAACGTGCAATGTATTACATCTGGATGACAATCAGGCGTTCAGTGTTTGCTAATGCTCATGACGAAGCATGCAAATTGCCCTTCTTGCGCTGTATTGCAGCGTACTTTTGGTCCTCTGTACCTACGGTGCGCACCGCGCTTCGCTCGTGTTTCAGTGCTTGCGCTACAAGCGTCGCTTAGAGCGCGCCGCCCGCTCGGTCCCGGTTCCAGAGCTCCTTTTGCCCACGGTGACCGTGCAGCTGCCCTTGTACAACGAGGCGACCGTCGTGCGCCGCTTGCTGGAAGCGGCGGGTGCTCTCGACTACCCGAATCACCTGCTCGAGCTGCAGGTGCTCGACGACTCCACGGACGAGACCGAAGGGATTGCCCGAGCCGCGGTCGACGAGCTGCGTGACCGCGGCATCAACGCCGTTTATCTGCGCCGACCCGACCGCCACGGCTACAAGGCGGGTGCGCTCGAGTTCGGGCTTCGGCAAGCGTCTGGTGACCTGATAGCGATCTTCGATGCGGACTTCGTGCCGCAAGCATCGTTCTTGCGCGACATCGTCGGGCACTTCGCGGACCCGCGCATCGGCATGGTGCAGACGCGCTGGGAGCACATGAACCGCGACCACAGCTTACTCACCAGCATCCAAGCACTGATGCTGGACGGCCATCACATGGTGGAGAATCGCGCGCGTTTCGGCGCTGGTAACATGTTCAATTTTTCCGGCACGGGCGGGATGTGGCGTCGTCAGGCCATCCATGACGCGGGCGGGTGGCAGCACGATACGCTCACCGAAGATCTGGATTTGTCTTACCGCGCGCAGCTCGCCGGCTGGCGTTTCGTCTATCGGGGTGACGTGCTCACGCCGGCCGAGCTTCCCGAAGACATGTCGTCCTTCCGCGCTCAACAGTATCGCTGGGCGAAGGGCACCGTGCAGACGGCGCGTAAGCTGCTCGTGCGGGTCGCCAAGTCGGAGCTCACGCTGGCGCAGAGGTTAGAGGCTTGTTTTCACATGCTCCCGCACCTCGCTTATCCGATGATGGTGCTGCTCACCTTGCTGCTCCTGCCAGCGCTCGTGTTCATGCCCGCCAGCGACGTGCGCACTTTGCTGCTCATCGATTTGCCGCTCTGCATTGGGGCGACGGGCTCGTTGGCCACGTTCTACGCCATGGCCGAGGTCGCGCAGGGCCGTTCGGCGTGGGGCGCCATGAAGCGATTGCCGGCGCTGATCGCGCTGGGCGCGGGCCTCGCGCCGCACCTGAGCTCCGCCGTGATCGACGGCATGCGCTCCATGTCCGGTGAATTCGTGCGCACGCCCAAGCGCGGCGAGCAACGGGGCCGCTATCGGCAGTATGCGAAGTTGCCGCTGACCGAGGTCGCCTTGGCCGCTGTGTGCGCTTGCAGCGTCGTTGCGTCCGTGCAAACGGGCCACTATTTCGCGACGCCCTTCGCTGCCCTCTTCATGTCCGGCTACGCCTACGTCGCGGCCTTGGTCATTCAAGAGCAGTTCGGCTTTGGCCGCTCGGGCGTCACTCGTGCGTTCGGCTCGGGCGCGTCCGTCGAAGACGGCCCCGAGAGTGGTCGCTCTGCCGCGCGCGAGGCTGGCATGGCGCCGGCCGCTTAGATGTTACGGGCATCGTTGGTGTTCTTTCTTTAGCTCACTCTCCGGCGAGGGCGCCCTCGCTTCTGCAAGCGCCGTACGGCTTTGGCTTTTAGGGCGCTGAAGGAAGAGTCGGCAAGAGCAGACGCGAGCTTACGTATGGACTTCCTCAAGCCCCCCGGTAATATCTAGCTACGCTGGCCCTCACGTTCTCTCACGAGGCTAGCTCCTAGGGCGACCATGACCAAGGCTGAGATCGTTCAAGCCGTGTACTCCCGATTGGGAGGGTTTTCGAAGAAAGAGTCCGCGGACCTCGTCGACCTCGTCTTCGAGACGATGAAGGAAACTCTCGGCCGCGGCGAGAAGATCAAAATCTCCGGCTTCGGGAACTTCGTGCTGCGGGACAAGCGCCAGAGGCAAGGCCGGAACCCGCAGACGGGAGAGCCCATCACGATCACCGAGCGTCGTGTGTTGAACTTCAAGGCAAGCCAGCTCTTGAAGGAAGCGCTGAACGACGCCGTCGCCGAAGCTTCGCCTGCCGCTGAACCCCTTCAGCCTGCCAAGGTTTGACCGTGTCCGACGTGCTGCGCGAGCTTCCGGTCAAACTCTATTATCGCATCGGAGAGGTATCCGAGATCGTCGGCGTCGAGCCGCACGTGCTCCGTTATTGGGAAACCGAATTTCGTTCGATTCGACCGCAGAAGTCGCGCAAGGGTCAACGTATCTACTCGCGGCGCGACGTGGACAAACTGCTCAAGGTCAAGGACCTGCTGTACGCGCACGGCTTTACCATTGCGGGCGCTCGCAAACGGCTGCGCGAAGGCGGCGCCGAGCCAGAAGCGCAGGCCATAGTCCCCGCGGTAGCCCCGCCAGCGCCTCGCCCCGGCGCGCCCCTGCGCGCGGCTTTAGCCGAGATTCGACGCGATATCGTGGCTCTACTGTCCGAGCTCGAGAATCCGAGCGTAGAAGTGTCCGGTCGCGCGCAGGGGGCCACGGCGGGCTGAGCGGCGGCCGATCTAGCTCCGCTATCCGCTGGCCGTGCGTGGGACGTAATATATCCGAGCGCGCTTGACGCCTCCCTGGCTCGAGTTCACATGCCTTCGGTCACTGTGTTGTAGGAGGAGTCCCGATGGCTGAAGGTCTGAATCGCGTCATGTTGCTCGGAAACCTCGGCGCCGATCCCGAGCTCAAGATGACGAGCGGTGGTCAAGCCGTGCTCAAGCTGCGGCTCGCCACTTCGGAGACGTATCTGGATCGAAACAAGGTGCGCCAGGAGCGCACCGAATGGCACAGCGTAGTGGTCTGGGGCAAGCGCGCCGAGGCACTCGGTAAGTTTTTGACCAAGGGCTCACGCCTGTTCATCGAGGGCGGGCTCCGCACCTCGAACTACGAAGACAAGGACGGCAACAAGCGTTACCGAACCGAGATCGTAGCCAGCAACATCATCCTATCCGGCGGCGGTCGTGGCGGTGCGGGTGGCGGTGGGGGCGGTGGGGGCGGTGGTGATTACGGCGACGACTTCGGAGGGCCCGGCGGCGGTGGTCGCGGCGGTGGTGGCGGCGCACCTTCGGGCGGCGGCGCACCTTCGGGTGGCGGCGCACCTTCGGGCGGCGGCGGGTTCGACGATGCCGATTACGGCGGGGACGACGACATCCCGTTCTGAGCGGATGCGTGTTTCGCTGAAGCAACCCGTGCGTGCCCGCTTCTGCGTGCTTGCCGTGGCGCTGGCAGTCCTTTCGGACTGCGCGAGCAAGGAGCCGGCCGCGGAGGCCAGCGCGAGCGGAGCTCGCGGGTTACCGGACCTCGGCGAGCCGCCAAGCCTGCTGGGGGTATTGACCATCAGCCACCCGGGCGCTGCCTATCAGGCGCTGCGAGATCTGAGCTCGCCATTCTCCGGGCTGTTGCCGGCCGGCCTCCCGATGATGGTCGTCAGCGCGCTCGGCTTGCCACCGCTCGCGGCTGACTCTTTCGATCCGCGGTTGCCGGTCTTTGGCGCCGTGCTGCGCGGCGACGGCGCCGCTCCGGGCTGGGTCCTGGCGATCCACGCCGTGGCAGGTCCGGAGCTGGTCGCCAAGCTGTGCAGCGGTTCGCAAGCGCCGTTCCGCGCGGTCACGAGCAGCACGCCGGGCCTGACGGCGCTGCAGCCGAGCCACCCGCCAGACGGGTCAGCCGGGGCGCCCCCCCTAGCCGCATTCGACAATTACTTGTTGGTGGGGAGCGATGCAGAGGCTCTGGCCTCGGCCGGGCCGTACGTTGCACGCATGCTGCCCAAACGCGCGCTGCCCACGGCGGCCGTGGCCGTGCACTTTTCCAAGCAGGCGTTGTCCAGTCAACTGGTGCCTGCGCTGCGTGGGCTCTGGGCCAGCTACCGGACCACGCTCGCCCATGCTGAGCAAATCGAGCGTTCGGCGCACGGCGGACGCTCGCCCGACTTTGCAGATCCGGCGCAAGTCATTCTGGGCGCGGACGCCGCCATCGAGGCCGCGCTCTCTATCATCGCCGACGCGAGCGGGCTCGAATTGGACGTGGAGCCCTACGCGGACCGCCTGGAAGCGAACCTCGTGCTCACGCCGGACGATGGTTCCAGCACTCAGCACAAGCTTTCCGCGCTGGCCGGCGGCACGGCCCGAGCGCTTTTGACCTTGCCGGCCGGGACTCAACTCGCCCTTGGTTTTATCCGTAGCCCCGCAGAGCGGGAGGCCGCCGGGAGCGCAGCTGCCGAAGACTGGGTGCGCTTACTGGGCCAGCGCTTGTCAGAGGCGGGCGCGCAGCAACTGCGCGCTGTGCTCGCGGACTGGGAGCTCGGCCGCGGTACACAGAGCAGTTACGGCTTCATCGCTGGCAACCAGCCTGGTGCCTACCTGGTCACGGACGTAGCGGACGAGGCTCGCTTGCGGCGCGCCGGCGCGGGTCTATTCGGCCTACTCGCGCTGCCCGGGTTACGCGCTCCGCTCAGCGAATTTTTAGGGCGGCCTGAAGTCACGGATGTCGTCGCCACGCAGGCGGCGGAATTTCCAAAGGCGTCCCGGAAGCGAGTGGTGTTTGCGCCCAGCACTGGGCACAAGCCGGCTGTGCCGCCCCTTTCGTTTTCTTGGCTCGTGGAGGAGAAAACCGGCTTCGCCGTTGCCGGCAAGGATGCCGACGCGCTGCTCAAGGAGGTGGTAACCAGCGCTCGTGGCCAAGGCGAAACGCTGGCGAGCTCCGCGCACATCACAGAAAGCGTACAGCGCATCGGCGAGCAAGCCGCGCTGTTCGCCTTCCTCGACGCGCGCGTCACCGGGCTAGGGCCGGAAACGGGCCCGCCCGCGCCCGTATTGTTAGCTCTGGCAAAGCGCGGCAGCAGCGGCTACCTAAGCGTTGAAATCACGAAAGCGGCGGCAGACCTCGCCCTCCGGGGCGCCCTCGGGCTGTGACATGACGCTTGGCTCAGAGACGGTGTTGGTGACCGGTTTTCCCGGCTTTCACGCCCGGAAGCTCGCATTTCACCTGCTTCGGGCAGAGTCCGAGTTGCGGCTCATTCTCCTCCGTCGCGCAGAGGACGCGGAACGCAGCTCCGAGCTGTTGTTCGAGCTGGGCGCGGCCGATCGGGCGCGGGTCGTCGAGCTCGAAGCCGATCCGGCCGCGCTCGACTTCGGGCTGAGCGGGGTCGATTACCTCCGGCTCGCGGGCTCGGTTCAGCGCGTGTTCCACTTTGCTTCCGTGCTCGAGGGGCGGCGGAAAACTTCCGATCTGGCCGCGCACAACCTGGCCTGTGCGCGGGAAGTGCTCGCGTTTGCAAAAATCGCCGGTGATGTGCGCGGGCTCGTGCTGCTGTCCAGCGTGAAAGTATGCGGCACGCGCACCGGCGTCATCCGTGAGGAAGAGCTGAGAGAAGGTCAGTCGTTCCGCGGTTGCTTGGACGAGTCTTTGGCGACGGTGGAACTGATGTTCGCGCGTGAGCCTCGTTTGCCGTCGATCATCCTCCGCCCCTCTCAGCTCGTAGGCGATTCGCGCACCGGCGAGTTGGAGCAGCTGGGCTTCCCTTATCCTTGGCTGGTGTTCATCGAACGCGGTCCGAAGGAATTGATCGTGCCTGTGCCGCATCGACCGGAAGCGCCCGTGCAAATCGTGCCCATCGACTTCGCGGTGAGCGCTGCCCACGCGTTGAGCGCACAGCCCGGTGCGTACGGCAAGCGCTATCACCTCGTCGACCCAGCGCCCCCGACGCTCAGGCAGTTTTTAGGTATGGCGGCGTTGGCTTCCGATAAGCGCCTGGCCGACACTTTCAACGCGGGCGCGTTCACACGCGGCCTAGTTGCCAACCCAGGCTTGCGCTTGCTCGCGCACAGCGCGCGCGGGCTGCGTGATCTGTTTGCGGCCGCGCCATACTTCGACGCCTCGCAGGCACAGGCGGCTTTGGCCGCGGCCGGGGTCCACTGTCCGCCGGTGTCCAGCTACTTGGACCGCATGCTCGAACGCGCACGCGCAGTCTCCGCAGCCCATGAAGTCGAGCCACTGGGTCCCGAGTTGGATGACGATGTCTGAGCCGTCGGAGCCGGCGGAGACCAAGGCGGCAGAGGTCGAGCGTGGCATAGGGCTAGCACTCGCCGCCGCGGCGGCCGTGATCGTGGTCACGTGCGCCAGCCGGGGCGGCCTCGAGCCAATGTCGACCGCGCCGCGGGCTTCGGCCGCGGTTTCTAAGGCCGCGGTCGTGCGAGCGGTCCCAGGCGCGCCCAGCGCGCAACCGGTCGCGCTCGGCTCCGCCGAGCTCATGCCAAGCTCAGTCGGGGCCGTGAACGAGGCGGCGCAGCTCGTTTTTAGCCATTTTTACGCGGACCTGGCCGGGCTCGATCAGCGCACGCGCACGGTCCCGGTACGTATCGTGTGGCTTGGTGACTCGCACACGGCCGCGGATTACCTGACGGGTGGGGTGCGCGCGCGCTTGCAGGCGCGCTTTGGCGTCGGCGGTCCTGGCTTCGTGCGCATTGGCGTCGAGCCGTATCGGCACGCGCAAGTGCGCGTCGGTTGCGACGGAACGTGGCGCGTCGAACCGCCGCAACCCTCACGCCGCGCCCCGTTCGACGATGCCATCTTTGGCCTGGGCGGCATGCGCAGCTCGCCGGGCGGCGCGCCGGCACAGGCCGGCTTCGAGCTGAGCCCGGGCACCGCTTACGGCCGGCTGCACTGGCAAGTTTGGTATTCACTTCGGAAAGGCGAACGCTTTCGCGTATCGCTCGGCGGCGTCACGCAGGTCGTCGATGAGACCACGGCGCAGGGCGACATTGCCGGCGCTGGTTTTGCGAGCCTGGCGCTGGACAGCGCGCTTTTGGACCGGCTCGAGCTCGTGGCCTTGGCGGGCTCACCGCATTTCTATGGCCTGATTGTCGAGGGAAGTGAGCCCGGCGTGGTACTCGACACGGTCGGTATCGACGGTGCACGGCTGGCGACGGCGCTGGCTTGGGGGGCGTCGTCGTTCGAAGCGGCGCTGGCCGCCCGTGCCCCGTCGCTGGTCGTATTCGCCTTTGGCACGAACGAAGCATTCGATACGGACAAGGTCGACAAGTACCGAGCTCAGTATCGAGAGCTTTTGGCGCGAGTGCACGTAGCGGCGCCCACTGCCGATTGCCTATTCGCCGGTCTGCCCGACGCGAACGCGGTCGGTGGCGGCTCCGAGCCTCGCGTTGTAGAGATCGACGCGCTACAGCGCTCGCTCGCTGGCGAGCTGGGTTGCGGCTTCATCAGTCAGCTGGACATCATGGGCGGTTCCGGCGGGTACTCGCGCTGGGCGAACCAGAGCCCCCGGCTCGCGCGGGGCGACCGCCTACACCTGAGCATCAAGGGATATGAACTGATTGCAGACGTCATCTCGGACCGCTTGCTCGCGGCGTACGACGCGCAGCCGAAGAACGCGGCGCATTAGGCGGCATTACGGCTTAGTGCCCGTGCCTTGCGGCATTGTAGGCCTGCATCAAGGCACGAAACACCCAGTTTCCGATCACTTCGGAGCCAACGGCGCTGGGGTGGGTCATGTCCGCTTGGCCCAAACCACGGCGTACCCACGTGGGCATGGAGTGCGCCCCGCCCATGGCCGTGTAGGTGTCGAAGAACGCGCAGCCCACCTCGGCGGCGGCGCTGCGTTGCTCCGCGACGATGGCGGGGATGACGCGCATGCTGACGATCTCCTCGCCTACCTTCGCCGCGCGATCCATGGCGCCAATGACCAAGCAGCTGGCGCTAGGCCGCGCGCGCTGGCCTTGCAAGAGCACGTCCTTCATCGTGCGGTGGTAATCGGTCATGGGGTACAAGAAGCCGTCACCACTTTCGTTCGCGCCAAACTCGTAAATGAGCAGATCTGGCTTTCGCCAGGCCAGCTGCTCCGCCCAGTGCGCATCGTCTTCTTTATCTAAAAAGCGAATACGCGCGCCTTGCACGCCGAGCGCGTCCAACACCACGCCGGGCGTATCGCGCTCCAGTACGACTCCGAACGCACGTGACACACCGCTCTTCGTGAAGATTTCGAACTCGTGCGCATCGTCCGGCACCGCGATCGTAAAATAGGCGGATTTCTTTGGCCCTCGTGTATCGAGTAAGGCCCGTTCGAGCCCGTCCACGCTCACTTGCAGCGTCCCACCGTCCGGATCAGCCAAATAATCCAGCGTGAAGCGGCTGGCGGTTCTGCCGAATGGCCCGCTTTTAGCAGTGCCAAAACGCGCAAGCACGTTCCTATCGGCCTTGAACGATACCCCGCCCAGCCCGTACAGACCATCCGCCGCGTACGGCCCAACGATGCGACTCACGCTCCAGCCAGCGGTCGCAAAACGCGTCACGTCATTGTGGAAGTAGGCCGGCCAAGCGTTGGCGATCAGCATGAAGCCGTGTCCTGAGTCACCAAACTGTGCTTGCAGTTTGCGGCGCAACGTCCCGCTCACTAAATCGCTGACCACGATTGAATCGCCAAAGTGCGCGATGCGCGTGACGGCGTGCGCCTCCTTGCGCGCGGTGGCGGTCAGCGCGCGAACGAAGCCATCCAGCGCATGCCCACTCGGATCGGCCAGGGGCAGCGGTGGGTCGGCCGCGTCGATGGCCGGTAAAGGCACGTCCCCCGCGCGCGCCTCCGCGCGGAGCTCACCCTCGAGCGACTCCGTATCGGGCTGGGCGAGCTCGCTACGGGTTTCGGTTTCGCGGGTCAGCTTGGCCTCGCCAACGGGCACGGCGGCTTCCATCAGCTTTCCTCGCGCATTTTCCGGCGTCCGGGGAGCGTGAAAAATTGCGAGCGGTTCCAGCCGCGGCACGCGCTCCGCCAGCATCCCCAACGCGATCACCGTCAACGCCGCGATGCCGGGGGGCGAGCCAAACGGCGTGCTCACGAACCACGCTCGGAAGCGTCGATCCCGTTCAGTTGCTGCAGGACACATCAGCGAGCTGCTTACACAATGTGTGCAGCATCTTCAGATCGCGCTCGCTGCCCAAGCCGCTGGCGATCTTTTGTTGCAGCGAAGACTTGGCTTGTAGGAGCTTGCTGCGGTCTGGCTCTGCCGTCGTCACTCCGGGCGCCTCGTCGAACGGATTCTTTCGAACCAGTGTCGAGGGCGCAGCGGCTTTTGCCGCCGCCACTTGCCTCGGCTCGTTGCCATTGCTCAGCTCGGGGCTGCCGGCGGGGGAGCGCGCTTGTGCTACGCCCTTGGCGAGAGGTTTGGGCGCGCTCGGCAACTGACTGACGTCCACGAATTCGGCGCCGGTGCCCGTCAACTCGTTGGCGGCGCGCTTGCGCCGAATGGAGTCGACCGTGGTCGTGCGCGAAATTCGATCGAGCAGCGCGCGTTTCTCGGCCGGATCGTTGCTAGCATTGGCTTTGGCGAACAACGAGTCGGCCCATGCGCCTTGAATTTGGCGGTACTCGGCCGTGTTACGCGCGTTGCTCGAATCCGGAATCTCTGCCGCTCGGCGCTCCGCGCCGTCGACATCGCCCTTGTCGAGCAGGGCCTTGGCATCCGAGAGGCTGTGCATGGTCGCCTCCGCAGACTCGTGCCCGCTTCCGATATTTGGCGCCGGCGACGTGCCGCGCGTCGCGACGATCAGCCCAAGCGCGACCAAAACGGCGACCCCGCCGATGGCCGCTAGCTTGACGCCCTGGGGTAGGTTGCCGAGGCGTGGGCCAGAGTATTCGCCGAGGGCGCTGCCGCTGAAGGTGAGGGCGCTCGCCTGTTGGCTTTCGTCGGCCCCAGGCACGTAAATATCGCCGGCGGGAATGAACTTCAGGATCACGTCACCGAGCTCGATCACATCGCGCGCGTCGAGCAAAGTACGCGGTAGCTCGACCCCATTCACACGCACGCCGTTGGCGCTTTCGCGGTCGACGATTTCGTAGCGGCCATCGCCAAGCGGCTTGACCTCGGCATGGATGCGGCTCACCGACGGGTGATTGATGGGCACATCGCACTCTTCGCCGCGCCCCATGACAACTACCTGGTCTTGGAGCAGGGGGTACTCTGCGCCCATGGTCGGTCCGACGACCATCACGAGACGGTCGGGCTGACCGAGCAACGCTTGGCTGCGCGGGGCGGCGGGCATGGTCACGGCTTTGTCGAAGGCTTCAGGCTCGATGATGGTGTCGTCCAACACCTGCAGCCGATAGTCGCCGAGCTGAACTAGGTCTCCGTGGACTATCTCGTGATGCTCATTTACGCGCTGCCCGTTTACGTAGCAGCCGTTGTAGCTCGTGAGGTCGACCAGCAACCAGCGTTCACCGGGCTTACTGAGACGCGCGTGACGGCGCGAGATGTTCCGCTCGGTCAAGCGCACGGTGTTCTCTTCCGCGCGGCCGATCGTGTAATCGTCACGGACGAGGTGGACGACCGTCTTCATCGCCTGGTCGTCCTCGATCGTCAACTTCCACATCGGTGCGCCCGGTGCCTCGCCGCGGTCAACGCCATCGAAACGCTCTTGCCGCGACAGACCGTCCAAATTTGTCATGCTTTTGCGCACTCTTAAATACCCTTCCGCTCTTTCAGGGCCGAAAGGCGAAAAGCGCATCATTGACCGCAGGCCGGGCCGCCCGGATTCGTGGATTGTTCCGCGTCGGGCAGACGCGGTTACTCAGCAGGACCAAAACACGCTCGGCGTCGGGATCACACCACAGGCTCGTGCCCGTGAACCCCAGATGCCCAAAGCTGCGCCCGCTTGCAAGCTCGCCGGCCGAGGATTGCTGCGCCGATTTCCCGTCGAAGCCCGCGCGGAGCGTCCCGCCCGGACGCACCGCGAGCAGTGGCGCCAAGCCTGGAGCGTCGAGCCATGCGTCCGCGCGTCCGTGACAGACATCGAGCAGGGCGCGCCCGAAGCGTGCGACACCTGCCGCGCTGCCGAACAACCCGGCGTGGCCGGACAGCCCGTGGCCGGACAGCGCCCAGGCATTTTCGTCGTGCACCACCCCCTTCACAACCCCGCCGCGGAAAGCGATGGTCTCGGTCGGCAGACAACGCTCGACGAAGTCCCGGTGGCGGCTCCTGAGCAGTCGGGCGGAGCCCACCTCCAAGCCAAGCGGGGCGCACACCTCGCGCTCGACGAGCTGATCGAGCGGGATGCCCTCGAGCCGTTCCAGCGCCAAGCCGAGCAGCGCGTAGCCGAGGTCACTGTACACCGGCGCATAGCCGCCATCGTCCGCCGGCAGCGCGCACCCCTCACGCCGCCCGTCGAGCGCCTCCGCGATCGCCGCTCCGCGTTCGAACGGCAAGCCCGCTATCAGTGGGGCAAACAGGCTGCGATGGGCTTCGAGCCCAGAGCGATGCGAAAGCAGAAGCAGCAATGACGCCGAGCCAGTGAGGGTGCCACGCGCTTCAGGCAAAAGATCTGCGAGCGTGGTCTCGAAGGTCAGGCGACCGAGGTGCACCAAGCGAGCCACGGTGAGCGCGGTGAACGGTTTGCTGACCGAGGCCAAATCGAAAAATGCGTTGCAGTCGACCTCCGGTTGCGCAGGCTTCAGTGCGAACGAAGCGCCGTCGGCCTGCTCCCAGCCTCGAGCGCCGCGCCAAGCAACGGCGACGACGGCAGCAGGCGCCGCGCCCGGTTCGATCACGAATCGCCGCGCGATGTCGCTGAGGAGTGGATGTGGCATAATGAAGGGGGAGAGCCGCAAGCGCGGCTTTGAAATCCAAGCGATTTTGACCCGCCGGGAGCTCTACCGCTATCCTCAAGTGGCCGTACAAGGATTGGAAGGCGAGAAGCGATGGCCGAGTTTACTTGGGAAGCCCGTGGCCGGACCGGCGAGGTTCGGAAGGGTGTCATGGAGGCTGAGAACGAAGATGCGGTAAATAACCGTCTTCGCCAGCAGCAGCTCGCGCCGGTCCGCGTGAAAAAGAAGAGCCGGCTCGCCGACTTGAAGTTTGGGCGCGGCAGCGTCAACACGAAAGACCTCGTCACGTTCACACGCCTGTTCGCGACCATGATCGATGCCGGGTTGCCGCTCGTGCAGTGTTTGGAGATCTTGGGCTCGCAGCAGTCGAATGCCGCCTTTGGCATCGTGCTGAAAGACGTCCGGAGCGCCGTCGAGCAGGGTGCCACGTTCAGTGAGGCGCTCAAGCGCCACCCCAAGGTGTTCGACGACTTGTTCACCAACTTGGTCCACGCGGGCGAGGTGGGCGGCATCTTGGACAGCATCATGAGCCGGCTCTCGGTGTACCTCGAGAAGCGCCAGAAGCTAATTCGGCAGGTGCGCGGCGCATTGGTGTACCCGTCCGTGGTGGTCGTGATCGCCGGGGCGGTGATGACCGTGCTGCTCACGTTCGTCATCCCCGCCTTCGAGTCCATGTTCAAGGACTTCGGCGGCGGCTCGCAGAATCTGCCCAAGCTCACGTTGTTCATGGTCGGCGTGTCGCACAACTTCGTCACTTACTTCCCGTTCATCGTTGCCGCGCTCGTGGCCCTGGTCGTGGGCTTTGGTTACATGAACCGCACGCCCGCCGGCAAAACGCTCGTGCACAAGACGATCCTGCGTCTGCCCATCATGGGCCCGGTGCTGCGCAAGATCGCGGTGGCGCGTTTCACGCGCACGCTCGGCACGCTTCTCCAGTCGGGTGTCCCCATTTTGGATGCGCTGGAAATCTGCGCGGTGACCTCGGGCAACGTCGTGATCGAAGTCGCGGTGATGCACGTCCGGCAGAGCATCAGCGAAGGCAAAAACATGGCCGAGCCGCTGATCGAGACCAAAGTCTTCCCAGATATGGTGGTGCAGATGATCGCGGTCGGCGAGCAGACCGGCGCGCTCGATCAGATGCTGAACAAGATCGCCGACTTCTACGAAGAAGAAACGGACGTTGCGGTGGCCGCGCTCACCAGTGCGCTCGAACCGATCATGATGGTCGGCGTGGGCGGCATGGTGGGGGTGGTGCTGATCGCCATGTACCTGCCGGTCTTCTCCCTGGCTGGCAATATCCACGCGGATTGAGCGCAGCGTGGCGCGCGTAGCGAGCCCGCGTTGAGCCTCCGTCTCAAGCTCGGCTTGCCCGACATGCTGAGCTCGGCCCCGCTCGCGCGGCGGCTGGCGGGGCTCACGGCCGCGCGCTTGCTACTGCTCTCGCTGTCCTTGATCTTGGTCGGCGCCTTTTACTTGCGCGGCAGATTCGGATTCGGCTCGTACACCATGCGCGTGGCGCTCGAAACCTTCGGGCTGTCCTTTGCCTTGACCGGTGTGTACGCCGCGTTGCTCCGCCAGGGTCGGCACATCGAGCGGCTGGCCGAGGCGCAACTGGTGCTCGATCAGATGACCTGGACGGTCGTCGCATATTTGACGGGGGGCGCCGCCAGCGGCGCGACCTCGTTTTACGGCCTTTCATGTCTGGTGGGCGCAAGCCTCATGGGTCTGCGTGGCGCCGCGCTGGCCGCGCTGTCCGGGGCCATCAGCTACGGCGCGCTCGTTTTTTCGCTGCAGCGCGGGCTCTTGTCCTCACCGCCCGACCAACCGCCCTCGATCTACCACCTGTCGACCGACGAGCTCACCTTCTACTTGCTCGTCAATCTGTTGGTGCTGATCGTGGTCGCCCTGCTCGCCGGGACCCTCGCTGAACGCTTGCGTTGGACGGGCGGCGCGCTCGCGGCGGCAACGGAGCGCGCGGATCAAGCGGAGCGCATGGCCGGGCTGGGACGCCTGGCCGCCGGCCTGGCGCACGAGATTCGTAATCCCCTCGGCTCGATCGCGGGCTCGATTCAGCTCCTGCGCACCGCGACCGGGCTCTCGGACGAAGATCAGAGGCTGTGCGACATCATTCAGCGCGAAACGGGCCGCCTGAACGATCTGGTGACCGACATGGTGGACCTGTCCAAGCCCAAGAAGCCCATGTTCGCGAGCGTGGATGCGGCGCGCGTGGCGCGCGAAGTGGTGTCGCTGTCGGCTCGGAGCGGCCGCGCGGTATCCGACGTGGACGTGGCTTATTCGGGTGCAGACGCGGCTCCGATCTGGGCCGACGGCGCGCAGCTGCGGCAGATGATCTGGAACCTGGTGCGGAACGCCGTGCAGGCCAGCAGCCCCGGCGACGCGGTAGAAGTCGCGGTCGAGGTCGCTGGCGCGGTCGCCTGGCTGCGCGTCTCCGACCGCGGCGTGGGCATCGACGAGGCGGCCCGCGCGCGCCTGTTCGACGCCTTCTTCACCACCCGCTCGCAAGGCACGGGCATGGGCCTCGCGCTGGTCAAACGCATTGCCGACGAGCACGGGTTCGCGATCGTCGTCGACAGTAGCCGCGGCCGCGGCGCCACCTTCCGGGTGAACCTAGGCGCGCTGCGCTTCTCCCGGCCGCCCGAGCCACATTGAGTTATCGGACCTGAACGCGTTGCGGATGCCGCTCCAGATTTTTTGATGGTCACGAGGTTCGCTGGGCGAAGCTCAGCCTTCGGCGTCGCGGCCCGCGGACGTCGACTTGCCCGGCGCGCTTCGGCTCGTCGGCCCCCGCCTTCGGTCGCTCGCCTACGTGCCGCACGGCGATCCGGCCGGCCAGGCGGGAATCGCGCCGCCGCGTGAGGTGCGAGGCGGGTCGGGCTCGCTCCCTCTTGACGCGGAATTTCTGAATTGATTTCACGACTTAACAAAAGATAGCGCGCCCGAGAAGATTGCCGCTTTCCCTTGCGTATCACTCAGCCAGATACCAAGTAAGTCAGCGAGACCGCCATGAACATCATTCGTCGCACTAGCAAAGTCGTTACCGCCTTCGCCCTAGCCATCGGCCTGTCTTTCACGAGCTCGGTCTTTGCGGCCGAAGCGGAGAATTTCGTCAAGGGCAAGCACACGGAGCTGACCGAGCTCGTGTCCAAGGCCAAAACCGCGGATGACGAGAAGAAGCTGGACGCCGCTTTCGACGCGGTCTTCGACTACCAAGCGCTCGCCAAAGCCACCCTGCAGGATTCGTGGGACGCGCGCACGCCGGCCGAGCGCGGCGAGTTCACTCTCGTGCTGAAGGATCTGGTGCGCAACGCCTACCGCCGCAACATCAAGAAGACGCTGGGCTACGAGGTCGACTACAAGGGCGAGGAAGACGGCGAGGCCGGCAAAGTGGTGCGCACGGTCGCCCACAACAAAAAGAACAACCGTGAGGAACCGGTCAGCATCGACTACGTCGTGCACCAGGTCGACGGCAAGTGGTTGATCAACGATATCGTCACCGAAGGCGCCAGCATGGCTCACACGTACCGAAGCCAGTTCCGCAAGGTCATCGATAAGAAGGGCTTCGCCGAGCTGCTGAAGCGCATGAAGGCCAAACGCGACAAGGGCGGCGACGTCGAGTGAATCGCGGGCTAGCGTTTTGGAAGGCGCGCTGTACTCGCGTTCAGCCCGGCCCTCGAAACGGGGGTATGTACCGTCGCCGAGCACGGCCGCCTGCGGTTTGCCGGGGAAATTGGCCGGCCTGGGCGCCTGACTGATACGATCGACGGACCTTGGGTCCGTCTCGGAATCCGTCCAGCGCGCCGCCGCTCGCTTTGCCCGCGCCCGCCGCAGAAGGGCCCGCGCGTGGTGCGTTCGCATTAGGCGAGGAGCAGCGTGTCCCGCTGCGCTTGACGGTGACGCGCGGCGTCCTCGGCATGGAGCTTTACGAGCCGATCGATGTTGGGCCGATCGAGGTGAGGCGGCTCTCCTTGACGCTGCCGAACCTCAAGTTCCCACTCGACCTAAGCGGCGGCGTGCCCCAGTTCCGGCATCGACGGGGGGAGCTCGAACACGCCACGCTGTGCAGCAGTGGGCTGCGCTTGGCGAAATTTTTCGAGCCGCGCGTAGCGGGGGTGCTGGGAGCTCTGCTGCGCGCGCCCGCGGTGTTTGCGCGTCCGCAGGGTATCGGCGTGGGCTTGGTTGCCGAACAGGCCGCCCTCGCCTTCGATCTTTTGTGGGTGCCAGACGGTCGGCACGCGCGCTTCGTAGTCAGCGAAGCACGGGGCGTGGGGCTTCGGGGCGCGGCGCTCGGCTATGCCTTGCGGGCACTGGACGGCATTTTTCTCGGCCTCGCCGAGCGCGAGGGCAGGGTGATCGCAATCCGCGACGCGGGTGCGGCCCTCGGGCGACTGCTCTTGCCAGCCGTCGGTGCGCGCGCTCCCTCGGCGCGCCGGGTGACCTTTGGACGGCTCGGGACGAACGCGGACGAGCTCAGCGTGCAGCTCGATGAGAGCTTCGGGCCTGTTGCGTTTTCGCCCGCCGGCACGCGCGCTCTCGAGCTCGCGGGCCTCGTGCGCTCCGCCGACGACGCCCTGGCGCGAGGCGCGGCCGACGATGCGCGCTCCGGCTATCTGCTCGCGCTCGAGCAGGCGCCCCGTCACCCCGAGCTGGTGCGCCTGGTCGCCGACATCGATTTGCAGGTGGGCGATCGCGCAGAAGCGGCGCTTGGCATGGTGGTCGAGAGCATGCAAGCGATCGAGGCCGGCCTCACCGGGGCCGAGCTGCTGTGGCGCGTGGGGGACGTGGACGGCGCGCGCCAAGCCGTGATCGAGGCGGTGCGACACGAGACCTTTGCCCCGCTTTCGGCGCTGATCTGGTGTCGCTTGGCCGAACGCGAGACATCGGCGATCGAGCGGCGTACGGCGCTCGATCGCGCCGTCGCGCTCGCGCCCGGGCTGGAGCTGCCGCGTGGGCGCCGTTTCGCGGCTAGGCTCGAGCGCGGCGACAGCGAGGGCGCGCTCGCCGACGCCGAGCACTTGGAGGCGATGACGCCCGGCGCCCGTGGCAAACACGAGCAGAATCTGCGCGCCGCGCGAGCATTCGCGGCGGCAGGCTTCGCGCACGAGGCGCGGCGCTGCTTCGAACGCGCGTTGCGCTATGCGCCCGACGATGCGCGCGCTACGGCCGGGCTCGCACGCACGTTGCTCGAAGCCGGCCTGCGTGAGCGCGCGACGACGCTCTTGGCGCGCGCGGTCGCCCTCTCCGAACAGAGCGGAAAGCCCGACGCGGACGCCTTGATCGATCTCGCGCTCGTGCTCGCGCGCGATCTGCAAGATCTGCCGCAGGCCGTGGCGCGCGTTCGGCAGGTGTCCGCTGCCTCTCCTCGGCACGTGGAGGCGCGGCAGTTGGAGGCCCATTGGCGAGCGCTCGTGGGGGACGTCGCGGGCGCCTCACTGGTCTATGGTCGGATGCGTGAGGCCATCGAGCTGGGTGCTGAGGTTCCGCCCAAAGCCGCGCTTTACCTCCTGGAGGCGGCCGAATTCGAGCGCACGGTCGAGGGTGATGTGCTCGCGGCCGAGCGCCACCTCGCGGTTGCGCTGCGCGTCGCGCCCCAGGATGAAGCCATCGCCGAGCGTTACCGCGCGGTCGCCGCCGAAGCGGCGCTCTTGCAGCGCGCGCGCAAACGCGACCGCTGAGGTCTCATGCGGACGCGTCCGCAGGGCCGTCCAATGCGGGCGCGATGCGCGCGACGCCGAAGCCGCCCACGGCCCACAGCGTCTGCGTCGCCGCATGCCAGGTGAGCCGTGAGATCTTCGCCCATTCGCCGCGATCGGCCGCGTCCGAGTGCACGGAGCTGCTGTCTACCGTGGCGATGCACACCGCGCTCGCGAGCTCGGGGTCCACGAGCAAGATCTGGCTTTCATCGCTGGTCTCCCGATAAATCGCGCTGAAAAATTGCGAGCTACCGGCGAGCTCTGCGCCAGCGATGGCGGTGGCGTTGGCGCTGCCGGGCACGGGCCGAAAGGTCTTGCCGCGGTCGGCCGAGACGAGGAGCGCGCGCCCGAACTCCGCGAGCGCGACCGCGGCTCCTGAAGTGGCCAAGAGCGGCGCCGCGCTCTCTGCCACGAGCAGCGCGGGCGCGTTCAATGCGCGGCTGCTGACGCCTTCATCGTTCAGAAAAACGATCGAACGCTCCCGACCGTTGGCGAGCAGTGCGGTGGCGCTTTCGCGCGCCAACGCTCGTACCTGGCCCGGCATCTCCAAGCGCTCGAAGCGATCCCCAGCTTGCAACACATCGAGCAGCGCGCCATCGCCGGTGAGCAGCAGCACGCGGCCGTTTTTTTCAGTCAGTGCTCCCCCGAAGCACAGCTGGAGACGGGCGCCCGGAGCACTCTTCAGCGCGTCGCGAAAGCGCGTAAGCTGCTCGGCTTGCGAGGCGAAGCGCGCACGTCGAAAGAGCTGACCACTTTGCGTACACGCGAGGGCGATGTCTTGGTCGGCGCCGACCAACGCCAAGTCTGCTAGGGCGCTGCCGTCCACCGCCAGCCGCAGCGGAGCTCGCGAATCGGCGCGGAACCAGAGCAAGTCGGAGCTGCCGGCCACGACATCAGCGAGTGCGGCGCAGGTCAACGCCGCACACGCTTCCAGCGATGCGGCTGGCAGGAGCACGCGCCAGGGCGACGACAGCATAGGCAAGGGCGCTTCGTCGCTGGCCGTGCCCAATGAGATTTCTCGCTCCGCCGCAATGCCTTCCTCGCCATCGTCCATCTCGAGCGAGGGGAACTTGCTCTCGTCCACCTTGATCGCGCCGTCGTCGAGACCCTCCGAGCCATCGTCCGGTTGGAGTGCCTCGGGCAGGGCCAGGCCGACCGAGGGATCCACCTCGAAGCCCGTGTCGTTGTCGTCGCCCCCACGCGATGCATCGTCCAGACCTACGAGGGTACCTAGATCGAGCTCGATGGGCTCGTTGTCGCCGATGGCCTCGGCCAAGATGTCGGTTTCTTCGCCCACGTCCAAGGTCGTCGACTCTTGATCGTCGTTTCCCAGATCGTCGATGAGGTCCATCTCGATCGGCATCTCGAAGTAGGTTTCTTCATCTTCGGTCGAGCTGGGTTGGCGCATGCTGAGCTGGCGCACAGGTTAGCAGCATTTCCATCACTCTTCCGGCGCTGCCTCTGCTAGCTTGACCATTGACCCTGGTGCAGCTTCACGAACTACTCGACCCAAGCTTCGTCACGCGTCAGCTCATGGTACGAAACGAAGACGTGGTGTTCGTCAAGGGGATCTTAGAGGCGAGCGAGGGCCTCTGTGCATTGTTCGCGGAGCGCGGCGGCGACCTGACGTTGCTCGCGCCATCTTCGCGCGCGGCGGAGCTGGACGCGGTCTTGGATGACTTGCGGGTCGAGCTCGATGGCGTGCTGGGTGCTCGAGCCCCCGTGCCGTAAACCCCCTCCGTGACCGTGGCGCGGTATACGGTGATGAAGCGCGGCCCGGGAGCGTTGCGAGCGGGGGCTCGATGACTTAGCGTCTGCGGTCGATGCCGGAGCCGTTTGCGCCGTCTCATGTTGCTGCTGTCCCGTCGTCTGCGGAGCGCACTCCGCTGCCGCTCGATGGTCGTTCGGACACACGTCTGCTCGACGCGTGGTGCGAGTGGCTCGGCGCGCTCGCGACAGACGCTGAGGCTGCGCTCGCCGCCGCGATCGCTTACCGCGAGCTGGACGGTGGCGCCCGCGATCATTGGCTCTCGGCCCTCGACCAAGACGCCGTTCGCTTGAAGGTGCCGCGTATCGCCGTGTACGCCCCACTGTTGGCCGTCGAATCTGACCCCGACCGCCGAGCGCGGATCACCGATGCCATCGGCCCGGTCGAGGCTGCGGCTAGCCCGCGCTACGCGCCTCAGGGCTTGTGTGGTCGTCTTGCCGATGGCTCGAACGTGGCCGTCTTAATCACGCCACTTTACCTGGATTTCGTGCAGGTCTTGGCCTGCTCGTACCGCATGGATGCAGGATTTGGCTGGGTCCGGCACGATCCAATCGTCGACCGGCGGCAGGCCCCACGTCACGGCGAGCGCATCGACGGCAGCCTGGTGGAGCGCACGCCGCTGAAAAGCTTGGTCGATGATCTGGCGCACGCTGTCCTCGCTCACAAACGCAGCGGTCGAGAGCTACCCGAGGCGTTGCGCGTCTTCGCCGATCTGTTCGGGCCGAACGTCGGCGGCTCGAGCCCGCCCTCGGCCACGTGAGGAGGCGCGCGCTGCTACTCGGCGTGGTGCTCGCCGCGTGTCAGCGCGTGGCGGAACCCGCTGCCAGTAGCGAAGACGCCGCCGCAACTCAGGGCCGCGTACAGCGCTTCGCGTTCGGGACGACCGACGGCGAGGAGCTCAGCAGCGAGACCACGCGCGGACGAGTCACCGTTCTCGTGCTCGTCACGACCTTCGACCTAGCGTCGCAGGTCGCCGCCAAGCGCGTCGATCAAATGCTGCATGTGCATCGTCCGCGCATCAATGCCGGCGCGGTGGTGCTCGAGGCCGCCAAGTATGCGCCGCTCGCCGACGTATTTCGAAGCGCGCTCGAGCTGTCTTATCCCGTGGCTTTGGCCGACCTCGCCGCGTTGCAGGAGAGCTCGACCTTCGGGGAGGTGCAGAGCGTGCCCACGCTGCTGGTGCTCGACCGCGACGGTCGAGAAATTGCCAGAAAGCTCGGTAATTTCAGCGTTGCCGAGCTCGAGGCTTGGCTCGCGCAGGCCGAGCGGCGGTGAGGCGCGTCAAGACCGAGCTGCCCGCGGCGCCGGCCGAACGCTACGCCGCCGCACGGGTGCTGGCCGAGCGCGCCTCACTTCCGGCGCGGTCTGAGCCGTTTTGGTTCGGCACGGCCAACTGGTCCGACCCCGCGCTGTCGCAAGACGCGTTATTTTATCCGAGCCTGGTGAAAACGCCCGAAAGCCGGCTCCGCCATTACGCCGAACACTTCCGCGTGCTCGAGGTGGACGCTACCTACTATGCCCTGCTCTCGGCGGACGTGGTTGGGCGCTGGGCTCAATGGACGCCAGATGACTTTCGTTTCAGCGTCAAGGCGCATCCGGTGTTCAGCGGGCATCCGATCGACCGAAAGCGCTTACCGAAAGAGCTCGACCTCGCTCTTCCCGCAGCGAGCGACGCTCGCCTTTACCCCAAAGATCTTCCGCCGACCGTCGCGCGCGAGATCGAGCAACGTTACTTTGCGGGGCTTGCGCCCCTGATCGAGTCGGGCCGCTTGGCGGCGATTCTAGTCCAATTTCCTCCTTGGTTCGACGCCACGCGCGGCAACGCGCGGCACATAGAAGGGCTGCGCCGGCGCTTTCCGGAAGCGCCCTTTGCGATCGAATTTCGCCATCGCAGCTGGCTTTTGCCCGAGCGCCGCGAGCGAGTCTTTGCGCTCCTACGCGCGCTCGAGCTCGTGTATGTCGCGGTTGACGAGCCGGTGGTGGAGCGGGCGGGGGTGCCCCTAGCGCCGGTCGTGACCTGCCAACGGCTGGCGATCCTCCGCTGCCACGGGCAAAACCATGCCGCCTGGGCAAACCCCAGGGCAAGCATCGCCGAGCGCTTCAATTACTTGTATGCGCCCGCCGAGCTCTTGGTGCTCGCGGGCGCGCTCGAACGCATGTCGCAGGAAGCGGCAGAGGTGCACACCGTATTCAGCAACTGCATCCGCGATTATGCGCTGCTCGGCGCAAAGGGCTTGTGCGGGCTGATGGCGGACTCATTTGCACGGCGCGGCACCTAGCGCGGCTGCGCACTTCGGGCGTGGTCAGGGCACGGCTGCGTGCAGAAATTCGGCATTGCACAGTGTTGCCCTTGGCTTTGATCGAGTAGCAGACGTTTCCGCGTCAGCGGTTTCCGCCCGAGCTTCCTGTCGCGTCCGGCGTTTGGCGATTCTCCGGGCGATACGCCGGGAACGGATTGAGAAACCAACTCGTGCCCGCATTTCGATACACAGTGAGGCGTGCGAAGTCGATGCCGAGGATCGCGGACAGTCCGTTCTCGGAGTGGCTACCGACACTGCCACCCACGCCTAGCGCGATGCCCCAAGGCGCACCGAGCCAGAGCGTGCCGGCGCCACCGACGGAACCTTGACCCCAAAATCGCTCGTACGGCCCCAGATCTACCGCCAGCCCGAAGTCGCCGTTCACGTAGCTGCGGGAAGCGCCCCGCACCAGCAACGACAGGTCACTGCCGTAGCCGAAGTGGGGCTCTATCGAGAGTAACCCGCCGATGATCAGTGGACGGGACGGGTCGCTGCCCATGCCGAACTGGAGCCGCATGGATCCGACTGCCCGCGATGACAGCCTAGCTTGGTGGAGCTGTGAGACGCCGCCGCCCACGAAGACCCAGGACGAAACGTCGGCCCGCGCTGGGCGAACGCCGAGCAGGGCGGCGAGGCTCGAAGCGAGCCACAAAAAGCCGCGCAAGGGGCGGCGCGGACGCGCCGTTGAGTGTCGCCGATGACTGTTCACGCTGGCCGTCCGATGCTACGCGCCGTCTGCGGCGTGTGAAAGTGCGGTGACCAAGCGATCGAGATCTTCGCGCCGATGCTCTTCGGTCACGGCGATCAACAGCCGGTCGGCGAGCTTTCCGTCCACCCGCCCGAGGTCGAAGCCGGCGAGCATGCCTTCTGTCTCGAGCTTGCGGCATATGCTCGCCGCACTTCCAGAGCGCACGCGCACGGCGAACTCATTGAAGAAAGGCGCAGCCTCGAACGCTGGCACGTAGCCGGGAAGCTCGAGTATCCGAGCCCGCAGGTAGTGAGCTTTGGCCAAGCATTGCTTGGCGGTCTCGATGAAGCCCGTTTTACCTAGAATGCTCATGCGTATGGCGAGAGACAAGGCAAGCAAGCCCTGGTTCGTGCAAATGTTGCTCGTGGCGCGCTCGCGGCGAATGTGTTGCTCGCGCGTGGAAAGCGTCAGCACGAAGCCGCGCTCCCCGTTGCTGTCGACCGTCTCGCCGCAGATGCGGCCCGGCATCTGTTGCAAAAATTGCCGGTCATCTCGGCATGCGAACAGCCCGACGCCGGGACCACCGAATTGCGGTGGGCAAGCGATGGCTTGGCCTTCGCCGACGGCGATGTCCGCGCCCAAAGCGCCCGGCGACTCGGCCAGCGCCAATGCGTACGGCTCACTCGTGGCCGTGATCAAAAGCGAGCCCCGATCATGCACGGCCTTGGCCAACGGCCGCAGATCTGCGAGCGGCCCGACGAAGCTCGGGTAACCGACGATCACACCGGCCGTGTCGGCATCGATTGCGGTGGACAGTGCGGCTACGTCGGGCAAGCCGTCGTCGCCAAATGGTACCTGCACACACGTCATGTCGTCGCGACCGGCGAAGTAGGTGAGGGTCACCGCGCGGTAGTCGGGATGCACCGATTGACACAGCACGATCTTGCCGCGCTTGCTCAGCCGGCATGCCATGAGCGCCGCCTCCGCCGTCGCGCTCGCGCCGTCGTACAAGCTCGCGTTCGAAAGCGGAAGCCCGAAGAGCTCGCTGACTATGGTCTGGTACTCCCAGATCGCCTGCAGCGTGCCCTGAGCCACTTCCGGTTGGTACGGCGTGTAGGAGGTATAAAACTCGCTGCGCAAGAGCAGTTGATCCACGGCGGGCGGGATGTGATGCGCGTACATGCCGGCGCCCAGAAAGCTGAGCAGACTGGCGCCCGTATTCTTGCCAGCTAAGTCGCGCAAGTGACGCATGAGCGCGGCTTCCCCGAGAGCGGGCTCGAGCGCCAAAGCCCCCGAGAAGCGTGCGACTTCCGGGATGCTTTCGAACAGACCGTCGAGTGACGATTGACCGATCGCGTCGAGCATCGCGCTGACGTCTTCGGGGGTGTGCGGCAAATAACGCATCAATGATCCGCGTGCGCCAGATGCTCGGAGTAGCTCGCGGCATCCATCAGCTCGGCGTCTGCATCGGCCTCGATCGCAACCATCCAGCCCTTCCCCCAACAATCCTCGTTGACGAGCTCCGGGTTGTTCTCGAGCGCGGCATTGACCCGCGTGACTTTGCCCTTCACCGGCGCAAACAGGTCGCTCAGAGTCTTGACGCTTTCGATCGTGCCGAAGGCCTTGCCGGCGCTGACCGTGTCTCCCACCTTCACATCCAGGCTGACGAGCGTGATGTCGCCGAGTGCATCGACCGCAAACGCGGTGATGCCCACCACTAGCTCGTTGCCCTCACTTTTGGCCCACTCATGGTCCTTCGTGTACTTCCGATCGTCTTTTACTGCTTTGGGGCTCGACATCGCGGGGCGTCTCCTCGGGCTCTTGGCTCACGTGCGCTTGTAAAACGGAGTCTTCACGATCTGTGCAGGTATTTTTTTGCCGCGGCAATCGACCAGCAACTCCGTACCGAGAGCGCTCGAAGCAAGCGGGACGTAGCCAAGACCGATACTCTTGCCCAACGTCGGCGAAGGGCCACCCGAGGTGCAATGCCCGACGGGCACACCCTGAGTATCCAAGAGCGGGTAGCCATGTCGGGCGATGCCCCGACCGGTCATCTCGAAGCCCACCAAGCGGCGGCGGAGGCCATTTTCCTTGATCGAGCGCAGGGCCCGCTGACCGACGAATGGCGGCTTGTCTAGCTTGGTGACCCAAGCGAGGCCGGCCTCGAGCGGATTGGTCGTCTCGTCGATTTCGTTGCCATACAGCGAAAGCCGCGCATCCAAGCGCAGCGTATCCCGAGCGCCCAGCCCGACAGGCTCGATGCCATAGGTGTTGCCCGCCTCGAGTAGTGCTCGCCAGAGCGCGGGCGCGTCGTCCCACGCGCAGAACAACTCGACGCCGTCTTCCCCGGTATAACCGGTGCGAGCAATCAAGCACTGGATCCCGGCGATCGTGCCGGGCGCGAAGCGAAACGTCGTCACGGTCGATGGGTCGAGACTGATGCCGGCCTGACTCAGAATGCCGAGCGCCCGCGGGCCTTGCAACGCGAGCAACGCCGTCCCGTCACTGACGTCTTCGAAGTCGCACACCGCGCGGGCCGCAGCCGCAAAATGCCCGGCGATTTTCGCTCGATTAGAGGCATTGCAGACTACCAGTAGCGCCCAGGCGGAGCGTCGGTAGACGATCAAATCATCCAAGATCATGCCCTGTTCGTTGCAGCAACAGGTGTACGTAGCTTGACCGTCGGCGGCGCGCGCGATGTCATTGGTGACCAAGGAATTGACGAGCTCGAGGGCCTTGTCCCCACGTAGCTCGAGCTCACCCATGTGCGAGACGTCGAACAGACCCGCCCGCTCGCGCACCGCCTGGTGTTCGAAGGAGATGCCCTTGTATTGAATGGGCATCTCCCAGCCCGCGAACGGCACCAGACGCGCTCCCAGGGCGGCGTGCTGTTCGTACAGGGAGGTGCGCCGCAATGACTCGTCACTCACTCAGCCCGCGTACCGCGACCCTGTCAGCGGGACAAGGGAGACCCAAAAGCCCAGCGCGGGCGCCCGCGGCCGGCCCGCCGTTAGCGAAAAAGCGCGCTCAGGTCGCGCTCATTCGAACTTTTTTGGGTCCAACGGGCGACCTTGGGGGGTGAGCCCGGCTTGTCGCCAACGCTCAGCGTCGCTCAGCCCCGGGATGACCTTGAGGGGCGTCAGATCGCGAATCACGAGCCGTGTGCCGCCGGGCTCGGGCACCACGTCCAGCTCGTACACTCGATCGGCGGCGCCGGCCTTGATGCGCGCGTTCGGAAAAATGGTGCGCTCGGCGTCAATCTCCACGTGCGAGACGATCACTCGGTCGCGCACGTAATTGGCTAGCGCGTCCGGCTTCACGGCTCCGACGATCGCCGCCTCCTCCACATAGCGGTGCTCGATCCGCATGCCGCGCGGCACGCTGAATCCCCAGACCTCGCCGCTGCCAGAGGTGAGCTCGTCCGGAGCTAGTCGATCGACGGGCTTGCTCGCGATATTTCCTGCGGGCGCGGCCGAAGCAACGGCGGCGGGGCTTGGTTTTGGGTGGCAGCTGGCGCACCACAGACAGACACACAGCCAGGGCAGGCCGGGGTGGATGGTCACGCGCAGACCCGCGGCTCGACCCAGCCTTCGGCGATGAGGTTCGGCTCCGCGGGCGCTCATGCTTGGGCCGACATTCATTCGACGATCGAAGCCCAGGCTTCCACGTGCGCCGGCGTGGCCAGAGGGGGCAGGGTGATCGCGCTGCTGCCGGCCGTGCTCACGTCGGCTTTGCCGCCCGTGCCAAGCTTGGCCGAACCGGTTTGGATCACCAGTTGGGTTCTACCGGGATTGATTGAGCTGAGCCGACTGCTCGAGCCCAGATAAGCATCGGGAATCGTGTCCGTTGCATAACACGTGGGGACCTGGGCCACCGCCACTCCGAAGATCACCGCTTGTTTGGCGGCTGACGTTCCAAGCAAGGTCGTGTCGGTGACGAACTGATCGGTGACGCCTAGCTGCTGGAGAAACGGCGCGGCCAAGCCGCCCACCGTGCGCACGGCCGGCACCGCCAACGTGCCCGGGCCATCGCGCGGGGTGATGTAATGCATGCCCCAAATATTGGCGCCGTTGCTAGATGTGCACAACGCGCTCGGGTCCGGCGGCTTGACGGATGAGAAATAGAGAAAGGAGTTGAACAGCGACATCGGGCCCGTCACGCGCTCGCCGTCCGCCAGCTGCAGGAGCCAGAAGGGGTCAGCGAAAAACACGTGATTGGCGTCCGGTAGATCGCGCAGCGACCAGACGTAGTTCGACATCCCGGGAGCCGAGCCGAGAGCTGTTTGATCGCCGGTGGAGAATGCCACCGTCACGTTGCTACTGGCGTCCACCGAAAGGATGGGCAGGGTGGCAATTGGCTGCCCATCGCTCCACAGCGGCGCAGGCTTACCGTTGATTGCCACGGCCGGGTAAGCGTCCCAAAAGAGCGACATTGTCCACTGATCGGGGGATTTATTGGACACGTCCAGCTTCCAAAGCGCGCCGTCTTGATCGCCCACGAAGATGCGATCGGCCACCGCGCCCACGTCACCCGGAAAGGCAACCGGCTGCCCCGTGATCGGTGAGTCGATGGGCGATTCGATCACCCGCGCTTGCAGCGCGACGGGGAGCTCGGTCTTGCTGCGCCGGAAGGTGCGAATGATTTTGCCGGTGTCCAAGCGCACGATGGTGAGCGAGCGAGCGCCTAGGTTCGCGGTGTAGCAGGGCACGCGCGGCCGTGGAGGATAGCTGCCAAACTTGCCCAAGTAGGCGCTCGACGACGCGCGCGGACAGCCCGGCGTGGCCAGCGTTCCCGCGGTACCCGCCCCGCCCGTTCCGCCGGGCAGGAGAGCGACCGGCACTTCACGCGCCCCAGTGCCATCTTCGTCGACCAAGAGCGATGTGATGGTAGGCGTCGCGCCGCCGCTGCCGAATAGCGGATTGCCGCTCACGTCCGACGTGATTTGCCAGAGAAACTTCGGGCCGCCCGTTTCGCCGTTGATCGTCATGCTCGGATCGGGGTTCGTGACGTCGAGCGCGAAATAGCCGGGAAACGTGGTGCCAAAGCCCTGCACCAGGATCGTGCGCCACGTGACGTTGGGGCTCGAGCCGGCCTGCGCGTCGGCGATCGTACGCTCGAACACGTACGGGTAGGTGCCGCTCGTCTTGCGCGCTACGACGTCCTTGATCACGGACACGCCGTCCAGCAATAGCTGGTGCGTGTAGGGATACTCGGATGAGATGCGCGGTAGCACCTCGGGCGGGACGAAAGACCACAGCTCGTTGTTCTTCAAGCCGTCCACGAGCTCAGTGTCGTCTTTCACGTTGCTTGCCGCCTTGAAAGCGTGCAGCTGACCGTCGTTGCTGGAGCTATAGACGGTCAAGGGTCGCGTCGCGTAGAGCGACTGGAACGTTTGATAGGTCTCGTCCGGGGTCAGCTCGATCGGTGCATTCACGATCCGGGGCGTGGCATGAAAAATATCGCCGAGCAGGTTGCAGCCGCCCGCTTGGCAGCGGCTGAAAGTGGTGTTTCGATCGTCGCCAACCAGCCATTTCAAGTACCGGTCCCGGCAGGCATTGGCGCTCAAGGTGACTGGCGTCCCGCTGCTGGAATCGTAGCAAGACGTACCGGTGAGCTGCATGGAAGCGGGCGAGGTATTGGCTTCGAACGCCGAGGAAGTACCCGAAGTTTGCGTGCCCGTGCCGGCGCCCAAACCGTCGGGGTTGGTGCCGCCCAGGTTGGGACGGATACTGCGGTCCGAATTCACACCGCTGCCGCTGTCGGTCGCCTGCACGGTGTAGAACGTGCGCGCGCGGCCTACGCCCGAGTTCAAGTTGGCCGCAAACGAGTCACCCTTGCTCGCGTCCGGATCGACGCGGCTTGGTTGATGCGTGTCCTTGTCGCACGTCCAACGTTCGCGCTGTATCTCGCCGCTCCAAGTCTGCGATTGAACCGGCACGAAGTTGCTGAAGAAGCGGTAAGAAGCAGCGGGGGCTAGAGTGCTCGCGCTGGTGCCGGCGACCGACGAGAACGCGGCCTGCGTGCGGCTGGTGCGCGGCAGATTGCCCGCGATGATGTTCGATACGTCGCTCCGAAGCTGATCGCGATTGTCGGCGAAAAACGCGCGCTGGGTCGGAGCGTCGGTCGCAAGTTGGGGCGGGTTATTGCCCGCTTGGGCGATGCGCGCCAAGTTGCAACAGGCTTGCAGTGCGGGTTGGTCCGGATTAGCCGTGCACAGTGAGCCCGCGGTCGCGTTCAAGTCGGCTTGCGTCAAAGTGCTGCAGTCGACGGTTTGCGCGCCGATGGTCAGGGTCCGCAGCGCAAACCCGACCACGTACGTCTTCACGGGCTGGTGCCCGGTGCCTTGCAGGAGATTTGCGGCAATCTCTTCGGGCAGCTGAAACGGGCAGTCGCTGCCCGAACAATGGCCTCGCAAATCCATATTGGGTTGCCCGTCCGACATCAAAATGATGCTCGTCTTGCGGCAACTGGCATAGGGGTCAGAGGCGGGGCCAAAGCGCTGCGAGGTGTTCACCAAGTCGTAACTGTTATCATTCCACAGAAAATCACGTGCGTCGGACAGCATACCGGCGATCGGCGTCGCCCCGTAGGGTCGGCTTCCGCGCAGCACCTGTTGAATCTGTTGATTCTTATTTTGATACTCGAGCGAGCCTGGGTCGGGGTTGCCAAACGCCACCAAGCGGCCTTCCCAGGGCGGTGCGGAAGCGTTGCGCGCGCCGACCTCCATGTCGCTGAAAGTGGTGCAACCGGCGGGCCTACCCTGATGCGACGCGCCGACCACGTAACTATATGTGCCGACCTCGGCCGCACTGGGACTCGGATCGGTGTCGAACGTCATCAAGCCGAAGCGGACACCACTCTGAAACGCATCCAAGATCCCGTCCGGCGCTTGGCTAAAGGCGCAGGTCGCCGCCGTGTTGTTGTAAGCGTGATAGTTGAACGCCGTAGCCGGAAAGTCCGCGGGATTGCTAGACAACGTTCCCGGTCCGGGCGTGCAGCCGCCGCTCAGCGGGCGGTGATAAGCGTTTGCGTACAGGAAATCATAGGGGGAGTTGGCGGCGGTGGTGGCTTGATACTCGTTCTTGAATGACGCGGAGCTGCGGTCGAGCGTTTGGCAATCGTAGTTGACGATGCTCCCGGTGAGCACCTCGACCAGATCGATCCAGCGGCTCTTTTCCGACTGGGCGGGCGGGCTCGCGATCAGCCCCGTCGCGTTGTACCTGCAGATTGGAAACGCGTTGCTGGAGGTCTTGTATTCCATGGACCCGGACGTATCGATCAACAGCAGTATGTTCGGCGGCTGCGGGTTGACATCGGCTTGCGCGCTGGCTTGCGCGGTGTAGCCGAGCACCGCGGATAGCACGCCGAACGCACACGCCAAGGTACGCGTTTGGCGTCGGGCGCGGACGGGATACGGATCGAACACGGTCATGGAGGAGCTCCGGCGGAGACGATCGCCCGCACTGCTGTTTGTGCGGCGTTGGGCGTGCTGAGGACGCCGCCAGCGCAGGCCGCCACGGGCCGAACCTGCGCGAAGGAGGTCAACGTCACCTGATGCAGAACCTGCGTTTCGATCGTGCTTCCGGCGACCGGGAGCCCCGTACTCCGTGCCTCCGTCAGCTCCACGACGAACGCCGCGTCCGTGGTTTCGTTCGCGTTCAAGCTGGACGTGCTCGTGGCATAGCCCGCAGACGCGGCATTGGACGGAGCGAAGATCGACTCGTTGCTCGACGTGGTGAAGCTGGTCTGAATGATTCCTGCCGGCGCGCTGTCGATCTTGAAACAAGACGGCGGAAAGGCTGGCGTGGGCGAAGGCGGCGGCGCAGGCGCGATCGGGTACGCATTCGATTCGCACAAAGGCGGCGTGTAGAGCGGATTGTTCCGGGACTCCATCATCGTGATGACGGTGCTCGCGATGCCGGTGCCGAGGTAGGCGGCCGTCGCCGAAATGCCGTATTGCGCGACGAGCGAAGCCTGCGCCCCCTCACGATCGAAGCCGGCGGCCGCGTCCGCCAGGCTCGAGGAGCGAACCGCGAAAATGCCCACCGCCGTGAGTAAGGTCAGAACCATCACCACGATGAATACGGCCGCGCCGCGCTGATCTTGCCGGCCCGCCGGTTGCCTACTGGCAGAACCGTGCCTCACCATAGAACGTCTGCTTGGTTGTGCAGCGCGACGTCTGCTTGAAAGGTACGCACGCGCGCGTAGGCGTCGGTCGTGTTCGCCGCGGTACTCAATTTGAAGCGAAACAAGCCGGCGCCGTTGCTTCCGCCGCTGCCCACGTCGCTCGGGCGGTCGCCTTCGCGCGATCGCACCCCCAAGCGGACGCGCACGCTGCGAATCAGCTCCGGCGTATTCGCGGCGCCGAAGCTCGGGCCGGCAAAGCTGCTGAATCGAGCATCCCCCGGGGCAATCACGGTCATTTGCGGGTCGCAGCAACCGACCACGCCGGTCACGGCGTTCAGCTGCAAATTGAAGTCGACCGCGTACTCTGCCACGACTTCTTCAGTGCCCGTTAGGGCCTGGCCACTGACGTCCTGCTCCACGCGCACGAGCTCCGTGCGACCCGCTTCCCCCGGGCCGGCCGCGCTATTGCTATATAGGCTGGCGTAAGTGCTCTGTCCGCTGGCGGTCTGGGGATTCGTTGCGAGATTTCTGAGATCATAACGAATGAAGTTCACCACGTTGATGGTGGCGACGGCCGTGCCCGAGTCGGGGTAATGCAGGCCACAGCCGAGCGCGCTCCCCGAGCGAAGCTGAACCGGAGGCAGGGCGTTGATGCTGACGGTGGGTGCGCTGCCCCCGGTCGCCGTGGTGATCTGCCCATAGTAGGTACGGCCGTATTCTACGATGCGAAGCGCGCGCGCATTGGCAAATACGCCTTGCATGGTCGTGTTGTCCGGGTTCGCGCCGTTTCCCAAGCGGAGCAAAGCGGGTTGGCTCGGGGTGAGCAAGAACGTCGTCGTCGTGCCGGTGGCGATGACTTTGGCCGCAAACACATCGGGCGAGCCATACGAGCCCGCGAGCAGCAGCGACGGCGGCGTACGACCGTTCGCGGTTAAAACCGTGTAGGCGGTTGCCGGCTGGGTGATTTGGATGCCAGCCAAGTTTTTCAAATTCGTCGGCCAGGAGGAGTCCGGCGCGCCGCACACGGCCGGGTCGCGACTGGCGTTGGCCGATGCTAGAAACCCCGCGCGCGAAAGATCGGTACGCAAGCGCTCGAAGCCCATGAGGGCGCCGACGGTGGCATTGGCGATGCGCGACTCACGCTGATAAAAGCGCCCGCTATCGCGCGCCAGCGCGAATATCGCAAGCGACACGAAAAGGCCACCGGTGAGCGCCACCATCAGCTCGACCAAAGTGAAGCCAGCGCTCACCCGCCGCGTGTCGGCACGCCGGCTCAATTGCCGTTCTCCCGAATCGCCGCAATCTTTTGCACGAAATGGAAGGTGCTGGTGGCGCCGCCGATGGCGGCGACCGAGCCGGCCACGCACATGTTTTGCGCGAAGGCCCGCCCGTCCCGAAGCCAAAACACCCGCACCTCCGCGCGTATCAAGCCGTTGCCGTCTCGGGTCGGTTGGTACAGCCACGACAATCGCAAATGTGAACAAAAAGCGACCGGGCCCGTCGCTGGGTTCACTGGGTCTCCGAGCGCGTTGAAGGCGGGCCCGAAGCTGCGCGCCGCGCTGTACACGGGTAAAAACCAATTGGCCGCTGCGTCCGCGTTGGGCAGCACCGATTGTAGCCACACCGTGTCGGTGGCGAGGTCCGACAAGTTCGTCGCGTCACCGGTACGTGGGTGATTCCAGCCGACGGCATCGGTCGACAGCGTGTCCAGCCACGATTCGGCGATGTGAGTCGCGATGGCCAGATTCTTTGCGTGCTGATTGGAAACGCTCGTTACCTTTTCCATCGAGATGATGCCGGCTACACCGATGCCGAAGATGCTGATCGCCATCATCAGCTCGACCGCCGTGTAGCCACGTTGAGAACGCCCTTCGGCGTTCACAGCGCAAGCCTTGCCATGCCATTCGGCAGGATGCTCACGTTGCGCGTCAAAGAGCTGCCGCCTCGCGAGAATGCGACGTTGACCATGTCGGTCAATGGCCGTAGTGCGTCCGCGCTCAACGTTCGGTAGTACGTGCGACCACGCGGCGAAAAACACATGTCGAGCGTCGTTGCCAGCTGACCGGTCGTGGAGTCGGTCACGACCGCGGTCAGGCTGCCGAACGTTTCGGGGTTGAACTTGTCGACTAGGTTCCACGCGGCGGCAGTGGCCCATTGCGTGTTGCTACAGGTGAGCGGTAGGTGCGGGGTGCAATTGGCGACGCCGCCCGCGGGCTTGGTCTCATGAACCTCGAAGCCGCTGCCGGCCGTGTAGGTCACGAGCACGGCGAAGCCCCGGCCGAGCGCGCGCAAGCGCGCATTACGGTACAGGAGCGCGACGGTTTGAGCGGCTTGGCTCGCGCGCCGTTCACGCATCCGCTCGGTCACCTGTGGCACGGCAATGGCCGCGAGGATGCCGATGATCACCACGACGACCATCAGCTCGACCAGCGTGAACCCCCGAGCCGTGGACCTGAGCTGCGTCGGAGTGGGAGTGGAGGGCACGGGTTCTGCTACTGCTTGAGCAAAGGGTGTGCCGGAAATGGCGCAGAACACGGTCGGCTTTTGCGGCAGATTTCAGGGCCTAGCCGCGAGCAGGCGGTAAGGATTGCAAAGCTCTGCAACGGTTGCGAGGTAAGAGGATGTGTTTAGCCTGCGGGTCGCAGGGCCGGCGAGGCCAATTTCGCAAAGCCCGACCGCATGCCGAGCGGGTGGCTCGCGCGTACCGCTTCAGCCCAAAGACGGTGCGGCCAAGTAGTACTAGAACGCGGGTGTCATGACATCTAGCCGCTCCGAAAGGATGCTTGCGCAAGTAGCGCTCAGCCTGTGCTTCACCTTTGCCGTGTCGTCTTGCTCGAAGGATCGCGCCGTTGACCGCGGCGCCCCGCCGCCGCCCATTACGAGCTCGAAGCCGGGTGCCTGCGCGAGCGGTGGCGGTACGGTGAAAGACACGGCAAGCGCCGCTTTTTTTCCGCGCGTGGCCGCCGACTATTGCGTCGATCCCAACGGCGAAGCACGGGCTTTCGGAGAGGGCGCGCCGAGCTCGCTCGAGGCCGTGTGCACCGAGCTCTTCGACGGTGAGTGCGAGGTCTACAAGAGCTTCGGGTTGCGGCGCGTCGTCACGTTGCGCTACATCGACGGCAAGGGTTCGCCCGGCGCGGTCAACGTGAACCTGTCACGTTTTGGCAGCGCCGAAGGTGCGTACGGCTTTTTCACGAAGCGCGTCGTCGCGGACGCCGACCCCGCGGACACCGTGCCCACGGCGCTCGACGCGGGCGGTGCCGGAGCGCTCGGTTCCGGCATTGCGTACGTATGGCGGGCAGACAGGGTGGCCGAGCTGAGCTACACGAATGAGCTTGAGCCCCCCGACCAACTCAAAGCCAGCGCGGCTCGCCTCTTGCCGCCGATCGCTCGAGCGATTGGCGGCGCGCTGCCCGGCGACGAGCAGCTACCCAAAGCAGTGACGCTTTTGCCGAGCGAGCATCGCTTGCCAATGGGCATCAGCTACGCCGCGAAAGACGTGCTCGGGATCGCCGGCACTGGCCCCGGGGCACTCGGTTTTTACCGCGACGGCAGCGAGCGCTACCGCATGTTCGCCCTGACCCGCGCTGACGAAGATTCCGCAAAGGACGTGTTGAAGACGCTGCGTAAGCTGGACGGCGCGAAAGCGCTCAAGGACACCGGCGTCGACGCCATTGCTTTCTCGGCACGCGAAGAAGAGAGCTCGCCCGCGCTTGGCTGGGTGGTGGGCCGAAAGGGCAGCACCGTGGTCGGTGTAGGCGACGAGCTCTTCGTCCTGCGTAATAAGCCGGACGCAGCGCTCCGCGTGCCCGAGGCAAAGAAGCTCGAGCGCGTCAAAGCCGCTTTAGCCGACGCGAAGTGAGTCCGAGCGCTCTAGGCGTGGCGGGCTTACACTTCGGTGAGCCATCGTGGATTTCGACTTATCCGAGCCGCACCAGATCTTGCGCGCCACCGTGCGTGAGTTTTGCGAGCGCGAGGTCCGGCCCCACGCGAAACGGTGGGACGAAGAACAACGTTTTCCTCACGAGATCATCGCCGGCTTGGCTGAGCTTGGCTTGCTCGGCATCCGCATTCCTGAGGCTTACGGCGGCTCGGGCATGGACATGCTTGCCTACGCGCTGTGCGTGGAGGAGTGCGCCCGGGTCGACGGCTCCTTGGCGCTCACCGTGGCCAGTCACAATGGGCTCGGCACCGGACACGTGCTGCGTTTCGGAACAGAGGAGCAAAAGCAAAAGTACTTGAGCAAGGCCTGCACCGGCGAGTGGCTGGCGGCCTGGGCGCTGACCGAGCCGGGCTCGGGCTCCGATAGCGCCGGCCTCAAAACCACGGCCGTGCGCCAAGGTGACGAGTGGCTGATCAACGGCACGAAGATGTTCATCACGCAGGGCTCGGTCGCGGGCTTCTGCGTCGTGCTGGCACGCAGCAATCAGGGCGTCCCGGCGCAACACGGCATTACGGCGTTCATCGTGGAGACCCGCACACCAGGCTATTCGGCTAGCAAGAAGCTCGAAAAATATGGGTGTCGCTCGAGTGACACGGTAGAAGTGAGTCTCGAGAACGTCCGGATTTCGGATGCGCAGCGTTTGGGAAACGTCGACCAAGGCTTTTTGGATACGATGCGTATCCTCGATGGCGGGCGGATCTCGATTGCCGCGATGGCGCTTGGGCTCGGCCGCGGCGCGCTCGGCATGGCCATTCGCTACGCCCGAGAACGTCAGGCGTTCGGCAAAAACCTGAGCGAGTTCCAAGCGATTCAATGGCTGCTCGCGGACGGCAAGACCGAGCTCGACGCCGCAGAGCTGCTCATACACCGCGCCGCGTGGCTAGCCGATAGTGGGCGGGGCTTCACGAGCGAGGCATCGATGGCCAAGCTGTACGCGAGCGAAGCCGCCACGCGCGTGTGTAATAACGCCATGCAGATTCACGGCGGCTATGGCTACACTCGTGAATTCGACGTGGAGCGCCACCTACGCGATGTGAAGCTATGTGAGATAGGCGAGGGCACGAGCCAAGTGCAACGCATGGTGATCGCGAAGCACCTGATTCGGGAGTGAGAGCTACTCCGTGCGTAAAATCACGTGAAAGCCGAAGGGCGTTTCGACGACCTGCGACACTTCGCCGACCTTCAGGGCAAAGGCGGCGTTGCCAAAAGCGGGCACCATGGACGAGCGATCGAACTTGCCCAAGTCTCCGCCGCGGTCAGCCGCGCCCGGCTCGTCGGAGTACTGCTTCACCAGTGCCTTGAAGTCTTCGCCGGCCGCCGCACGCTGTTGCGCTTCTTCGGCGCGTGTTCGCGCCTCGGCTTTGCTGCGCCCGATGCCGGGCGAGGCTCGCAATGCGTCCTTGTAGGCGACGAGTAAATGTCGCGCCGAGATCTCCGTCGGCTGCGCCGCGAGCTCGGCTGGGCTCAGCGGCTTCGGCGCGTTGGGATCGACGGTTTCCGAACGTGTCGCGACCGCGCGCGGCGGCGGCGCGATGCGCGGCGGTTCGCTCTGACTCTCGAAGGTCGTGAGCACGCAACCCGAGCCTAAGCAAAGCGCGCAAATGCTCGCCGCAGCTCGGCGCACCACCGAACGCCTCGCGTCCAACGCGTGCGTCACTTGGTGCGCTTGATCACGTGAAAGCCGAAGGGCGTCTCGACGAGCCCGGAGACCTGCCCGACCTTCAGCGTGAACGCCGCGTCGGAGAAGGACTTGATCATGCGATCGGCGGTAAAGTCTCCGAGCGCGCCGCCGCGGGCGCCTGCGCCCGGCTCGTCCGAGTACTCGGCCACGACTTTAGCGAAGTCCTCGCCTTTGCGTACTTTCGCGAGCCCTTCCAGTGCGCGCGCCTTGGCTTCATCCTTGCTGCGCGTGACCGACTCGGGCGCGCGCAGCGAGCCCTTGTACTGAACGAGGAAGTGGCTGGCGGCGACCGAGGTGGGCGGGCTCGCCTCGGGTGCGCTGTTTGCGCCGGTCTCGGTGGGGGCTTGGGTGAACGCGCCCAACCCGCCCACGACGCCAAGCACGACGAGCAACGCTAGAATCAGCCACGGCGCCCAGTCCGGTAGCCAATCGCCCGACGCGGCTGCGTTGCGGCGCGTCACCGGCGCATGCGCGCGCGCGGTCGGGTGGTCGTCTTCTTCGTCTTCTTCTTCGTGTTCTTCGTCTTCTTCGTCGTCTTCGTCTTCTTCGTCGCTTTCGTACTGAAAGGTGGGTGGCGGGGGCGTGCCGGGCGACGCCGCGGTTTCACCCTGGCCAGCGAGCTCCGCTTTGAGCTGTTTGTCGGCGCCCGGCGGGCCAGAATCGGCGGCGGGCGCCACCGCGTCCACGGCGGCTTGCGTCGCGGTTTTAGTAGGCTTTTCTTCGCTCGCCCGGCTTCCCCACTCGCTATCGATGTCGTCGGTGGGCGGGGGGGGGACCGAGAAAACCTTCTTGGGAAGTTCGTCGCTCATGGCATCTCCGAGGTGGAATCGGGAAACTCAGACTTCGGCGTAGGCCGAGGTGATCACGGCCTCTGGCCGATCGCCCGCGAAGGCCTGCAGTACGATTCGGCCGTCGCCCAGCGCGTAGCCCACGGTGCGAATCGTCTCGCCAGGCCAAACCGGTTTGCGAAACTGCACGGTCAACGTTTTCAGGCGGTTGGCATCTCCGCCGCAAGCTTCGCGAATCACGGCCCGGGCCACGAATCCATATGTGCACAAACCGTGCAAAATGGGTCCCTGTTCGAAACCGACCTGGGTGGCGAAGGCCGGGTCAACGTGGAGGGGGTTCAGGTCTCCCGACAGGCGATAAAGCAACGCTTGCTCGGGGCTGGTGGTCTCGCTGTGGCTGAAATCAGGCGTTTTGCCGTCCGGAATCTTGGGCGTGTCGCTCTTTGGCGGCCGCTCACCGCCGAAGCCGCCCGCGTCGCGCACCAAAAGCTGCCACTCGCTATCGAAGCAGGGCTCACCTTGCAGCGTGGTCGTCGTCTCGAGAACCACCTGCGCCAGCTTTTTCATGTCGTAAATGCCGCGGATCACCCCCACGCTGTGCAGCGTCGCGGAAGCGGGCAGTGGCCGATGCATGCGCAGACGCTGCGCGCCGTGCACCAAGCGCGTCATGTCGCAGCGCGTTTTCACGAACAGCTCGCTGACGGGTCCATATGCGGGGATCACGCCGAAAGTCGGAAGCACCTTCGGCCCCCGGCCCTCGTACAAGTAGTCGAGCTCGTCGCGCTTGGCCCCGACGCCCAGCGCATACAACGCCGCCGCCTTCCAGTCGTACGTGAAGACGTGCGGTTCGGTCTTGAAACCAATCGAGGAAAGGTCGAGGCTCATCGGCGCGGTTCGGGCCGACACCGTTAACGCGCCCCTTCCGATCGGTCAATCCGCGCCGCCGCGCGCCCAGCGACTCACCCGTCACCTTCGTAAACCCCGTGATCGCTCCAGCTCAGATCCTGCTGCCTGTGCTGAGCACGCTCGGCATCGACCTGCGCGGTTGGGCGCTGGCCTGGGCGCGAGTCACGCCCGCGCTCACCCTCGTGCCGGCCTTTGGGCTGAACGCTTTACCCGCCCAAACCCGAGCCGCGTTGGGTCTCGCGCTAGCGGTGAGCATCGCGCCCTCACTCGCCCCGACGGAATTGTCCGCACCTTTCGCCGTCGCGCTGCTGCTCGAAGCCGCACGCGGTTTACCCGTCGCGCTCGGGGCTGCGGGCGCGCTGTGGGCCGCGGGCATGGCGGGCGGCCTAGCCGACAACATCCGGGGCGCGCGCGAAACGCAAGGCCTGCCCATCGTCGACGAAGACACCACGCCCCTGGGCGCGCTGCTTGCCCTGCTCGTGTCACTGCTGTTCTTGGAGGGCGGCGGCGCCGCGCGCGTCGCCAGTGCCCTGTCCGGCGCTAGCACTGTCTCGCATGGCACGCTGTGGCACGTCGCTCTCGGGCTGACCCACTCGGTCGAAATCGCGCTGGCCGTCGCCGCGCCCCTCGTCGCTGTCTCGATCGTCGTCGAAGTCGCCAACGCGCTCATCTCGCGCGCCGCCACCCCCGCCCACCTCACCGCGCTGCTCGCCCCCCTTCGTTCGATCATCATTCTCGTCGCCTTCGCACTGCTCTTCGAGCGCATGACCACCCTGCTTGCCGCCCTCGCTGCGCACGTTCCCTGAGCTGGAAAGGGGCGATCGCGATCCAGCATCGCAGCTCCATGTTAGACCTTGATTCGCGTCATTTGCGGCTCGCCTTCACGTTCGATCGTGGTTGGCGGGCAGGTACTCGTGGAGAAACTCGTAGGTCCAGTAACTTGCGGTCGTCCGGAGTCGCCGCTGCGCTGGACGTGCGAGAGCACGGTCGTGTTGTCGGCGGAGCTCTTCGAGGCACGGCGTGCGAATCAGCGACAAGACCGTGGCCAAGTGCTTCCGCAGCTTCAACGTAACCCCTGCACGAACGACGTAGCGCGGGAGCTTGGCAGCGGGCGGGGAAAGTGCTTGGGGGATAACGCGGCAGGGTGTCGCGGTGAGTCTTGGCGATGAGATTGCCGCTGGAAGGAACGCTGCTGGGGATTGCTGTCGCCGGTCGCGGCATGGCGCAGACCGGCACCCAACGCGCTAGATAGCGTATCCAGAACCCATGATGATGCCCGATACGGTAAGTAGACGCATCGTTCACCTTCGCGAGCTTCAAAAAGGTCGCTAGCGCAGGTTTTTTCATCCGGCGCTACCGCGGATCCAGAAGCCTCTGGGACTATTGCGCTCCCAGCGTGCTGAGCGTCGCCTCCGGCATCGCCGGGCGAGGCGGCCATGTATCGAGCCTCATCCTGGCAGGACACCGAGAGCTCGGAAGCGCACGCCAGTAACAGCGGTCCTGAGTGGTCATGGGCAGGCTTCCTGCAGCGCTTGCGCGCGCTCCCATGTAGCGACCGTTCATTGGGCTCGGTGTTGACCAGTTTGAACCGTTCTCCGTATCCGGAGCGTCGAGCCCATTCTTGAAGGCTAGGTCCGCGGACGCGATAGTCGCTGGGTGACGGAACGCGCGACTTCAGCTCGACGACGACTGCTCGGCCGTGTCCTACAAAGGGCCGACGGCACGGAGACGAAGCCCAACTCTGCCTCGAGCTCGACAGGTCCCCTTACCCGCGCCGGCTCGCGTTCGCCAAGCCGACGGGTGAGTAGAGATGAGCGGCTTTTTTCCGTGCCGCCGAAGGCTGCGACGTGCGCGCCGGGAAACGCGACCATCAAAAAAAAATTCTGGCCTGGAGCGCGCTCAGAGTTGGATCCTGTAAGCGAGTGACAAGCCGAGGGAAAACATCGTATTTCGGCCGGTCAAGGACGCTTCGTCGAGCAGGGGGTCTTTGGCGGCCTTTTTGGGCAGAAACCAATTGCCGTAACGAAACACCGTGCCGAGGGACCAGTGCGGCGCGAGGTAAAGCACCGCACCGCCCACGAGACCGATGGTTTCGCCCTCCGTGCGAATCGTCACGCCCCGCCGCCCGACCAGCGCGAGATCGGAATTTTTGCCCTTGACCACAAAGCGGTCGCTGACGACGGCCAGGCCGCCAGACACTCCCCACCAGAGCTCGAGGCTTTCGCCCACGTAGGGGTAGTGACGAATCATGCCTTCGAGCGTGAGGTAGCTGCGGCTGTGGTCGCGCTCGATGCCGGGCGGATCGCTGCGCGGCGCATCCGTCGTCGGGATTAACCCAAGCAGCAAACCTGCGCCAAACGCGAAGCGCTTGCTGGTTCGAAACACTTCCCAGGCTTCCAGATCGAAGCTGGTGTCCCCCTTGCGGCAACCGCTGCCCGAGCTCCGCTCGTTGCACACGGACGCGCCGGGCAAGCTGAGCCAACCGACGCCGACCTCCGCAATTCCGGTGGGCCGGCTCAGCTCCTGAAAGCCACGCGCGAGGCGCGGGTCCTTGTAGTCCTCGTGGTAGGGGGCTTCGGGCAACGACTGCGCACGGCCGCGCGCCCCCCACAGCAAGAGCGCGGCATTGAGCGCAACGCTCGCAACCCGTCGCGCCGCCGGTGCGAGCTTCACTGCGCCTGCCCGACGAAGGCTCGGCCGCGCCCGGCGTCCGAAAGAAGCTCGAGGGCGGCAGCTTCTGCGCACGTGACCCCGCCGCCCAGCCCCCGAATGAGGTCAGGATCTTCACCGCGCTGTACGAGCATGACGTTTCCTGGCTTCAAGTCGCGTCGCACGATAACACGTCGGTGCGAGATCGGGACCGCTGTCGACCGTGCGCGCGTGAATGCCGAGCCATGGCGCGGCCCGACTATCGTACAGTGCTTTGCCTTACCCGTGGCTCGGAGCCGCGAGACAGGCTCGTTCTAGCTCGCAAAGGCTGGCATTTCGCGGTGCGCGGCCGCGCCGGGGGGGCTTCTTCCGCTTCGACAGGGGATCGGCATCTTTTGTGGTTAAGGCGGAGCAAGTCACGACTAGGCTCCCGCCCGCTATGAACGATGAATCGTCCCGCGAGACAGTCCGCGGACCGGCATTAGTGGCGGCCGAGGCGGAGGAGCGCTCGCGGGCGAACGTGTACAGCGTCAAGCTACCGACCTTCGAGGGCCCTCTCGATTTGCTGTTGCATCTGATCGAAGAGCACGCGCTCGATATCCGAGACATCCCGATCTCGTTCGTGGCGTCGAAGTACGTCGAATACATCACGTTGATGGAGGAGCTGAACATCGACGTCGCCAGTGAATACCTCGTCATGGCGGCGACCTTGACTCACATCAAGTCCAAGATGTTGCTGCCCGTCGTTCCGACCGACCAAGAGGACGAGGCGGAAGCCGAGACCGATCCGCGTGCGGAGCTCGTGCGGCGCCTGCTCGAGTATCAAAAGTACAAGCACGCGGCGGAGCAGCTGTCCGGTAACCCGGTGCTGGGGAGGGACGTATTTTTGCGCGGCGTCCCCGCGCCCAGCGTGGAAGGCGTGGCCCAGCTCACCGGCCTCAGCTTATTCAAGCTGCTCGACGCCTTTCAGGGGGTGCTGTCCCGAGCGAAAACCACGGTCGATCACCATATCGACTTCGAACGTTTTTCGATTACTGACCGAATCAACGAGCTCTCGGACATGCTGAAAGAGCGCGGCCGTGTGCTGTTCGAGCAACTGTTCGACAGCGGGCGCGGGCGGGCCGACTTGATTGTCACCTTCTTGGCCATTTTGGAGATGACTCGCTTGCGTTTGACTCGACTGGAGCAGGAGGGGCCGTTGCTACCGATTTTCATCGAGCTGGCCGTGACGGACGAAAGCGATGCTTCGGCGCGGCTGGACTTGGATGGCGCCTACGAGGGCTCGTCCGATCCGGCGCGGCTAGAATCAGCACCCGCTAGCGCCGGGTTCGAGGACGCCGAGGACGACGAATCGGACGGCGAAGAAGACGAGGACGAGCCGGACGGCGAAGACGAGGACGAGTCGGACGGCGAAGACGAGGACGAGTCGGACGATGAGCAGCCGGATTCGAAGACGACGGATACGGAGCGGGAGTGATGGCAGCCAGGAAACGCAAGATCGCCGAGCCCAAGCCAGTGGCTGCGGAACACGACTCCACGATGACCGACGCCAGCGAGGCGGGTGGGTCTGAACTGGATGAAGTCGAAGAGGTCGACGAAGAGGAGGAGGAGGAGGAGGAGCAGGGGGACGGGCCCGGATTGGGCGAAACTGAAGCGCTGCCTCAAGATGACGGGCCTCGAGCCCAGCTCTTCGAGCCCGGCGCTACAGACGAGCCCGAGCTCGATTCGAGCGAGCAATTGTTGGGTGAAGGGCCCGTGGCCGATGAAAGCGAAGTCGACGATACGGGGGCGTACCTGAAAGGTTTGCTCGAAGCCTTGTTGTTCGTGTCCGATCATCCGCTCGAGATCAAAGACCTGGCGCGCGCGGCGAAGATCGACAAGAAGCGAGCGGAAAAGCTGGTACTGGAAATCAAGACGGACTTCCAGGCGCGTGGGCTGCGCCTGGACGAGGTGGGCGATGGCTTTGCGTTTCGAAGCAACCCCGCGTACTCGGAGTACGTGCGCGGCTATCTTTCGCTGCGCCCTGTGCGTTTATCGCGCGCGCAGCTGGAGACCCTGTCCATCGTGGCTTACCGCCAGCCGATCACACGGCCTGAGGTGGACGACATCCGCGGCGTGGATGCGGGGCCGGTGCTGAAGGGCCTGCTAGAGCGTGATCTGGTGCGCATCATCGGCAAGAAAGACGAGCCGGGTCGCCCGATGCTTTATGGCACCACGCAGACATTCCTGCAGGTGTTTAGCCTGAAATCGCTGCGCGATTTACCGACTCTGCGTGAATTTACCGAGTTGAATGACGAGTCGCGCAAAACGTTCGAGGAAGAGCTGGGGGAGGAGGCGCCGGAAGGGCCGGTTAGCTTCGAACAAACCTTGGCCGCTGAGGTCGCGCTCGACGGTGCGCCCCCCCGAGACCCCGCCGGCTTTGATGACGGCTCGGGCACCGAGCTCGATCAACCGTCGCGGGTCAGCTCGGAGCCCGGCTCCGACGAGGAGCACGGCGACGTCAAGCCGGGGGAGGATGGTGTCGCCAAGCCCGAAGTGGATGATGACGGCGATTCCGACGAAAATTCCGATGAAGACGATGAAGACGACGACGATGAAGACGATGAAGACGATGAAGACGACGATGAAGACGAGTAGCTTCCCCCGTCGTTATTTCAGGGGGTCTGTCTTCACGCGCGGCTCAGTTGGATCGGCATACGCATCAGCCAGCTTGCACACTTGATCGAACAGAGCGGGATGCTCGATAAGCTTTCGCACGAGCTCCCAAAGCTTGGCGTCGGCTAGGCGCGCCATGCCAACCTTGGCCGCGCCGGTCTTGCCTTTCGGAGCCCGCAAAATGGCATCCTTGCCTTTTTTGCCCAGCGCCTGAAGCTCGCTCACGTGCCGTTTGGTAGGGAAGAGCTCGCCCGCCTCCCACGCGGCGTATTCCTTGGGCTCGACTCCGAGTGTCAGCGCCAGCTCTTTTGCGGTGCAACTCAGCTCTTTTCGCAGCTGCTTCAGCTCTTCCGGCGACACGCGTGAAACGGTAGCACTTGCCGACGTCTGTCGCGCGATGCTTTCACGCGAAACCATCGACTCGCCAGCGCCGATGCATGCTCGTGAGAGTTGCATGCATCGCCGCATTGCTCATTTTGGGGTGTGGACCGCCAGTCCCAGAGCGTGGGTCCGACCCTTCGGCGGCGATGGTCGTGGCGTTCGAACCGCCTTCCGAGCCGAGCTCGGTGGCGAGCGTGGTTCACATTCACATCGCCAGCTCGAGCCTGAGCTCCGGCGACGCTTTGCTGTTTCAAGGTGCTCTGTCCGATTATTACCTGAGCAAGGTTAAACACGGTGAGCTTCCGGACACGCTCGCCGCGCGTCAAATTAGCCTGGTCAGCTGGCGAGTGGGACCGGAGTTAATTCTCGCTCCGGTCGCTCCGCTTGCGCCGGGCCCGTATTCGTTAGCGGCCGCCAGCGGCTTGCTTGCCGAGTTCCAGGTGTCGCAAGGGGCGCCTTTGCTAGCGCGCGTGTGGCCGCCCGCGGGCAGTTTCGGCAGCGCCCGTTTCGCCATTTATTGCGGGGACGGAAGCTCGCTTCCGAGTGAACCCTCGGTGGCGCTCGAGCCTGGGGAAGCGATCGCGCAGCTCACCGCGGGCGTCGACGCGGATCGGTTGTTCGCTGAGCGCTGCCTGCGCTTCGAGCTCACATCCGAGCTGCGAGGTGACGCATTTCTGGTGCCTCCGGTCCGGCTCGGAGCTTGGGCGATAGACCCGTCGCCGTTTTCAGGGCTGGCGAGCGAGCCGGCCTCGCCTTTGAGCTGCGCCGCCCCGGAGGTCGCGCTGGGCTTGGGCTGCGCTGCGATTGCCGATGACCGCGCCGTCGTGCGCACTCCGAGCGCAGCGCTGCTCTGGGTCGTGCACGCGGCCGGCGGCGCCTTCGTCGAGGTCACGCGTCATGGCGCGTCCTTTGCTGTGCGCGGATTGTCTCCGAGTAGCCACGAGCACATCTGGGGCAGCGTGCATGACGCGGCGGGGGTCGCGCTCGGCTTCGACACATTCGTCGATACCAGCACCGCGCGCGCGCGCCCAGTCCTGAACGAAGTCTTGGCCAATCCACTTGGGCCGGAGCCCCAAGCCGAATGGATCGAAATCGGCAACGACGGCTCGCTTTCGCTCGAGCTGTCGAGCTACGTGCTCCAGGACGGCGGAGGCTCGACGCACCTGCCGGAGGCGCGGCTCGCCCCGCATGAGCTGGCCTTGCTCGTGCGCAATGACTTTGTACCAGGCGCAAGCGACCCGGCGCCGGCGCCGGCCACGCGTTTGATCCACCTGCCCACGCTGGGCAAATCCGGGCTTTCGAACAGCGGCGAGCGCTTGGCACTCGTCGACAGCGCGGGTCAGGAATGTTCGGTGATGCCCGCCTTGCCCACGAAGCCGGGGCAAAGTCTGGCGCGGCGTTATCTTTGGTCACTCGATGGAGACGCCAAGGCCTTCGCCTACGGCGCGCCAACTCCGGGCGCAAGCAACGACGTGGCGGCCGCGCCGCTCATGAAGTGAGGAGTCAGTCGCTCAACTGCCCGAAATCGTCATGCGCGCGGTGCGAAAGGTCGGCGCAGCGGTAGCCGTGATCAAACGCAGGTCCGAGGCGATGCCGTCCACGCCCTTGAGCATCGCATCGAGCGTGGACGAGATCGTGATTTCACTGACTGGAAATGCAAACTTTCCGTCCTCGATCCAAAAGCCGCCCGCGCCTCTCGAGAAATCCGAGGTCATTGGGTTGAAGCCGAAGCCCATCATCTCGGTCACGTACAGGCCGCGCGGTGTGCTGGCGATCAATTCTTCGCGCGTCATCGACCCAGCCTGCATGACCAGGTTGCTGGTCGATGACGAGATGCTTCCGCCGCTGCGGCCCGCCGAGCCCGTCGATGAACGGCCGAGCTTGCGAGCGCTATATGAGTCGAGCAGGAAGGTTTTCAGCACACCTGCCTCGACGACCACATTTTTCCGCGCTGGTAACCCTTCACCGTCGAAGGGCCGCGAGCCGGGCGCGCGGGGGATCAACGGGTCATCGGTTAACGTGACCCCGGCGCTTGCCACCTGAGTGCCCTCACGGTCCATCAAGTAGCTCGACTTGCGCCAGACCGAGCCGCCCATCACGCAGCTGATGAAGGCGCCGATGATCGAACGGGAAACGTCGCAATCGAACAAGATGGCGGCTTCTTGGGTCGGTACTTTGCGAGGGTTGAGCTTTGCCAGAGTGCGCCGAGCCGCCTCTTGCCCAACGAACACGGGGTCTTCCAATTCGGAGCCGTGGCGGTTCGCCGACCAGTAGTGGCCGCGCCGCTTTTTGCCGCCCTCGTCCTCCACCACGGGCGCAACCGTGATCGCCGCATACGAGCCGCGTTGCGCCGCCTGAAAACCGCTCGATAGCACGAGCGCGCCGGTGGAATTCGTGCGCGAGAAAGTGGCGCCCTCGCTCAGCTTGATGCGCGGATCGAAATCGAACGCGGCCTGCTCGGCGATCCGTGCTTGTTCGATAGCGCGGTCGGCGTCGATTCCGAATAGCCCTTCGTCGAACAGATCGAGATCCGGGAAGGGGGCGCGGGCTAGGAGGCTCGAATCGGCCGGGCCCGCGAACGGATCTGGCTCGCTCAGCTCGGCGAGCATCAAGGCGTCGGCCACGCAGCGCTCGATGCCGCGCGGTGTGAGGTCACTCGTCGAGGTCAGCGCCACGCGGTCGCCGCGGATCACACGGAGCGAAATGCTGTGGTGACCGGCTTCTTCGACCAGCTCCGGCTTGCCGAGCCTGACCCGGGTGCTGAGCTCGGAGCCGCCGCGCGCACTGGCCTCGGCGACGTCCGCCCCGGCTCGCCGCGCGCGCTCCACGACCTGTGCCGCCAGCTCGAGAAGCTCTTTAGAGTCGTCGTGATCCATACGGAGTACGTGTAGCACCACCGGGGCAAACTGGGGCGAGCCGTCGTCAGCCGCTGCGGCTCAAGCGCTGCAACGCTCGAAGCGTCCAGGCGGTGGCGGCGGCGAGCACGCCCAACATCCAGATCAAGGCGTAGCCCAACGGGGAGCCGGCGACTCCGCGCGTGCCGAAGTCACCATGAAATTGCGCGTAGTTTGCGTGCACGCTCAAGCGTGAAAAAGTGGCCAGCAAAAACAGCGCGGCCAGCCCCGCGGGCGCGGCGGCTTTGCGCAGCACGCGGCCCAGGCGACGCGCACGGGCGTCTCGCACGGCCGCCAAGAAGCCAGCGGGCACCGAGGCGGCGGCCAATAGCACCACGCCGATCGGCGCGGCGGCAGACAAGCGCTCACTATCCACGAAGTACGCAAACGACCAGTCGGGCTCGAAGGCCACGAAATACCCGGTGATCGGCGCAAACACGAGCAGCGCAAAGGCCGTGGTGATCAAGAGCGCGCGCCCGCCCAGACCGGAGGTGGACCGGCCCAAATCGCCAACCGCAGCCCACGCGCAGGCGACGCCCAGGGCGAAACCGAGCAGAGGAGTGAGCGGCGCCGGCACCGCTCGACGCTGCCACGTTTTTACGCAGAGGCCGCGCATAAAAGGCCCAAATGGGACCCTGACCGCCGCTATGGTCGCGAAAAAGTAGCCGGAAGCGGTCGACGGTCGGCGCACGCTGGACTAGAGGACTTCGCGATGGACGCAGAGCGTTTGCGTGAGCTCTTGGAATCCGTGCGCAGCGGCTCGCTGTCCATCGATTCCGCGCTCGGGGCGTTGGCACGGCTGCCGTTCTCGGATCTGGGCTATGCGCGCGTCGATCATCACCGCGCGTTGCGCCAAGGCATCGCAGAGGTCGTGTTGGCCGAAGGTAAAGCGCCAGAGCACGTCGTCGGCATCGTCGAGCAGCTGATCGCCGCAGGCGACAACGTGCTCGTAACGCGGCTCGTCGGCCGCAACGCCGAGGCCCTCGAGGCAGCTCTGCCGAACCTCCGCTATTCGAAGCTCGGGCGCACCGCGAGCTTGGTGCAAAGGCCGATCCAGGAACGGCGAGGCCCCCCAGTGGCCATCGTCACGGCGGGCACGAGCGATATTCCGGTCGCGGAGGAGGCGTTCGAAACGCTGGCTATGTTCGGGATCCCGGCACAGCGCTACTTCGACGTCGGGGTCGCGGGCATTCACCGCCTGATGAGTCATTTGGAGGCGCTCAGTGCCGCGCCCGCGGTCATCGTAGTGGCCGGTATGGAGGGCGCGTTACCCAGCGTCGTCGGTGGCCTGATTGGTGCGCCGATCGTGGCCGTGCCCACCTCTGTCGGCTACGGCACCGCGCTGGCCGGTTTCACCGCGCTGTTCGGCATGCTGACGAGTTGCGCGTCGGGCATTACGGTGGTGAACATAGACAACGGCTTTGGCGCGGCGATGGCCGTCGGCCGCATGATCGCGACGCAGCACAAGGCACAGGCGCCGGCGTGAAGCTGCCGGTCATCCCCCACGTCCTGGGCCCTGGCCATCATCACGAGCCTAGTGACGACGCTCATGGTCACGCGCACGAGCCTCCGGACGGCCATGGGCACACGCATGACCACGGGCACACGCATGCCCACGGCCGAAACGTCGACGCCAAGGCGGTGATTTTGGCCGGCGATCCCGAGGCGCATCGCGCACCGCTTTCGCGGTACGCGGGCGCTGGCAAAGTGCTTTTTTTAGATGCATTCAGCGGCATTGCCGGCGACATGACGATCGCTGCGCTGGTCGACTTGGGCGTGCCCTTCGAGGTCGTGCAGGCGAGCGTAGGCACCCTCGGCCTAAGCGGTTTCGACCTGGAGCTCAGACGGGCTCGAGGGGGGGCCATCGGTGGAACCAAGTTCGACGTGCGCTTGGCATCCAGTCAGCCCGACCGGCGCTATCGCGCAATCGATGACTTGTTGGCGGCCTCCGTGCTGAGCGCGCCCATCAAGGCGCTGGCTCGCAAGATTTTTCTGCGCTTGGCCGAAGCGGAAGCGGAAGTGCATCGCAGCACGCTCGACGAAGTCGCATTCCACGAGGTCGGCGCGATCGACGCCCTCGTCGACATCGTGGGTGCTGCGGCCGGCTTCGAATTTCTGAGCGCGACCGTGCTGTCCTCCCCGTTGCCCATGGGTCGGGGCAGCGTAGTTTGCGCGCATGGCATCTTGCCGCTGCCCGCGCCCGCGACCGTCGCTTGTTTGCGCGGGGTCCCCACCGTCGATGCGGGCATCGAGGCCGAGTTGGTCACGCCCACCGGCGCCGCCATCGTTGCGAGCGTCGTGAGTGGCTTCGTGTCCTGGCCGGCGTTTGCCCCCGAGCGCGTGGGCTGGGGTTTCGGAACGCGAGGCCTGCCGGACCGCTTGAACGCCCTGCGCGTGGTGCTCGGCGACACGTCGCCGACCACCACGCAGGCGACGATTAACTCGGGCACGCACGTCGTGTTGGAGGCCAACGTGGACGACATGAGCGGTGAGCTAGCGGCGCATGCGCTGCGCGTGCTGCTCGAGAGCGGTGCGCTCGACGCTTGGGCGACGCCCATCGTCATGAAGAAGGGTCGCCCTGCGCTCACGCTGTCGGTGATTGCCGAGCTCGGCGCACAGCATCGCCTAGCGGAAGTATTGCTACGCGAGACGAATTCTATTGGCGTTCGCCACAGGCCGGTGTCGCGCACCGAGCGGCCGCGCCGCCTCGTGGAGGTCAGCACCGAGTTCGGCGCGATCCCGATCAAGGTGAGTGAGGGCCCGTACGGCCCACCGCGCGTGAAGCCCGAGTTCGACGCGTGCGCCGCCGCCGCGCGCACGGCCGGCGTCGCGGTAGGATCGGTGATCGCAGCGGCGCTCGCCGCCTACGCGCGCTGAGGCTCGGCTCAATCCGGTCGCTCGAGCCGAAAGCCCGCGGCCTCCCAGCCCAGCACGCCGCCTTCCAAGAAGGCCACCGGCACGCCTTGCTCGGCAAGCTTGGCGGCCAGATCTTTCGTTTGGTCCCCTGAACGACAATAAATCACGGGAGTCGCGGGCAACATGTGGAGCTCGGCCAGCCGCGTCTCGATATCCGCCGCCGGCATGTTGACCGCGCCGGGCAGGTGCGCGCGCTTGAACACGGCGGCTTCGCGGGTGTCGACCGTGCACACGCGCCCTTCTTTGAGCAGCGCCGCCAGCTCCTCGGGCTTGATGGCGCCCTCGGCCCGCGGCAAGAACGGGTCGATCATGTCCCGGAGCTCACGTCGCTGTACTGCGCCGACCTTGCCCCCAACCGGCCGGCCTTGGTGAAAGACCACGAACGTGGGCACCGACTGCACGCCCATTTGACGAGCGATCAGCGGCGAACGGTCGATGTCGACGGTCACGACCTTGGCTTTACCCTTCAGCTCGCTCGCCAGAGCCATGAGCTCCGGGAGCATGGTCTTACAGGGCCCGCACCACTCTGCGCCGAACTCGACCAGCACCGGCTCTTCGCTGAGCAACACCTCTTGTTCGAAATTCTTTTCCGTAACCGTAGGCAGGGGCATGACTGATTCTCACGAAGAGGAGGAGAGGTGGATAGCCGTCGGGGTCGGTACTCGGCCGAGGCTTCGGCTGTATGGCGCCCACGCTGTCCGGGGTCAAGACGCAGCTAAATCGCGCGTTGCTGGCGAAAGACCCGCTGCAACAGCACGGTCAGGGCGACGACCGAGCTCGCCGCCAGCACGGTCGCCAGGGGGTCGAGCGGGCGCGCACCGAGCACGATGCCCCAGGTGGGCAGCGCCGCAGCCGGACGCAAGCCGGCCTGGGTGAGGCCGGCGTCGAGGGCCGTGAGCCAGGCCACGCCGAAGGAAGCGCTGACCAGCAACGGCCCGAGCGCTGCGCGCAATCGCCGCCGCGAAAAGGCTGGGCGTGACGAGTGATGCCCAGGAGGGCCGCTCGCCGAGGACTCTTCGTCCTCCAACCTGACGAGCTCGCAGCGCAGCAGCCAGGCCTGCTGGAGCCCGCGCAACGCTCCCAACGCGCAAACGTAGCTCAGGCTGCGGCCGGCCCAAGCCCACAGGACGGCGGCCACGAACAACGTCGGTAGAGAGCTGACCAAGTCACACGCGAAGCGCAGCGCGGTGTCTAGGCTCGGCGGACCGCTCGCGGCCAGTGCGCCCAACGGCAGCGCTACTAAGAACGCCACGGCGATGATCAACGACCCCGCAAGCGCCGCGAATCCGAGCCCGTGCACGTAGTCGGTCATCTTCGACTCGCCGCGTGCGGCGCGGCACGCGGCCGAACTAGGTCGGCCGCTTGTCGAAGGACCAGCGTTACCAATGCAAGGGTCAATGACGCCGCCATCCAGGCGTTCACGTCGCCTGACGCGAGGGCCAATGCCGCGCTGCGCCCCACGCCTGGCAATCGAAAGCCGAGCTCGACCAGCACGATTGCGCTGAGAACAATCGGCGGATAGGTCGCACCGAGGGGCGCGGATACGGAAAAGGCCGCCGTCAGGCTGGACCTGGGACGCGCCGTCAGCTTCGATCGCGCGAGATGCCGGGAAACCCAACCGGCGGTCGCGAACATGACCAAGCACGCGGCGGTTCCAAGCCCGGCTCCGCGATCAGCCAAGACACTCACGAGAGTCGCACAAGGTATGGCAGCTAGCGCGGTGCCCGTCAGCAAGGAAGCTGAGCGCGGCACGCACGCCGTGCGGCTGCGCTCGAAGCGCGACCAGACGACGCCCAGCGTGAAGCCGCCACCCAGGCCGATCAACAACAGACAGGCGGTCGTGACGAAGCCCCGCTGGATCAGGCTCAGTGCCGATTCACCGTTACTCGTGCGCCCCAGGCCCCCACGCAGCACCGCCGCCAACCACTTGCCGTACCGTGTTTCGACGAACGTCGCCGCCAACCGGCGCGGGCCGTCGAGCGCCACGTATTCGCTACCATGCACGGCCCAGAAGTCGCGCCACGTGTCGGCCGCGCGCTGCGCGGCCGCGACATCAGCGATCGGCAGGGGGCGCTCCGGCAATTCTGTCACGTGCGAGAGCACCGAGCTCAGGCGCTGCACGCGCGCGATATCCGCCTCGTTTCGGACCTTTCCGAGCGCCTCGATCAGCGCCGGCATCGCCAAGGTATCGACATGAATAAGGTCTTCGCGGCGCAATGCGAGCGAGCGTTCTGCCAAACGCGCGGTCAAATGCCGGACAACGGCAACGCGGAAATCGATGGCTCGGTCTTGCCAGAATCTCGTCCAAAACAGCACGGACTGCGCGCCGTCCCGGAGCTCGTCAGCGCTCGCAACGCCCATTCGGACGGCGACGGGGGTGAGGGCGAGAGCGACTCGTTCCCGGCTTTGCGGCTCCAGCGAGTCGAGCGCCGGCAGGACATACGGTAGCGCTGCACCACCCAAACGTGCCAAGTCGAGCGTCGCCGCGGCCGCCGCCCGCCCGCCGCGCGCGATGTGCTGCACGTCGGCTGCCGCCAACTCACGCACCCCGGTGGGATGCGCATTGAAAAAGAGCGGAAGCGCGGCAAACGGACTCTGCTGGACCGCGGGGCGGTGCGCGCCGTACGTCACAACGGCCCAAAGCATGCCAGCGGAAGCCGCGGTCAGGGTGAGGGCGAGCCCGAGCATTCTTCGGATCGCGGCCCGCGCGGTCAAGGAAATTGCCTAAGTGAGAGCTGCGTTCAACGAACGAGTAGATACCCCGCCAAGGCTACGAACAGCATCGCGCCGAGGACCATGATACCGACGAGCGACGGTGGCAGACCGCTAGTCGGAATCGAGACCGGCTCGTTGTCGATGGTGTACGAAGGGGGCGCTCCTGAAGCACGCGGACCGGCCGGCATCGTCGCAGGCAAGACCCCAGCCAGAGGATTGACCGCGCCGGCGATGGTGTGACCGACCCGCGCTCGACGCGATTCCCGCATCGTTTCGTCACTTGCGGGCTCGTCCGTCTCGTACGGGCGCTGGGTCACGGCGGGAGCGCGCACCGTGGTGTCCACGGGCGACTCGGGCAGCGCGTACTTCTGATAGGCGACCCTCGCTTCCGAGGAAAACGGCCGCAGGTTCGGCCCGTCGAACTCCGCAACGATCACCGTGATGTTGTCGTGACCGCCCGCCCGATTTGCGCGCTCGGTGAGCTCCCGACATGCCTCTAGCGAGTCGCGAGTGTTGAGCAGCACCTCGCGCATCTCCTCCCCCCGAATCATGCCGGACAGCCCATCGGAGCAGAGCAGCAAGCGATCGCCCTGACACAAATCCACATAGGTAAGATCCACCTGCACCGTTTCGGCTGTGCCGAGCGCCTGCAAGATGATGTTGTTGTGTTCGAACGTCTCGGCCTCTTCTTCAGTCAGTTGGCCTGCTTCGATCAGCTGATTGACCAAAGATTGATCGCGGCTCACCTGCGTGAAGCGATCACCGCGCAGCACGTACGCGCGACTATCCCCAACTTGCGCAACGAACAGACGCGCGTCCATCAAGGCGGCGATCGTGGCGGTCGTGCCCATGCCGCGTCGCGTGCGGTCAGCGCGCGCCTCATTGAAAATCCGGATGCCGGCCTCCTCGACCGCTTGAACCAAGCGGCGAGCGAGGTCATCGTGGTTGAGCAGAGCCTCACCCTGCACCAATTTTTCGTAGATGATGTCGACGGCGAGCTGGCTTGCGACCTCGCCCGCCGCCGCGCCGCCCATGCCGTCGCACACGCCGAGCAAGGTCCCGCGGTTGCCCACCGGTTGCTCGCGGTCGCCCTCCATGAGGCTCCGGGTCCTGCGAGTCAGGTCGGCAATGAGGAAGTTGTCCTCATTGTGTTCGCGAATTTGACCCACATCCGTGCGGCCGAACACGCGCAGCTTCAGGGTTGCGTCGAGCGGGCCGGCGGGGCTCGACGCGCTGAGGGCGCCCGAAGCGTTGTCAGTCATCGCCCGTCCACCCGCCCGACGTCGAGCCGAAACAGATGTTGTCCGATCCGCACATGATCGCCCGGTGTGAGCTCGCGCTCGGCGCGGATTGCCAAATAGGTTCCGTTGGACGAGCCCAAGTCTCGAAGGCTGAACGTTCCGTTGCTGGGGTCCCGGGTGATGGCTGCATGCCGCCGGCTCATGAAGGGATCATTGGTGAAAACGATGTCGCCCTGCTCGCGGCCGACGATGGCCTCGTCGCGGGTTGGATAGTAGACGTCCCGCGTCACCCCTTCCACCGTCCGTTGACAGAGGCGCATGTGACGCGGCACGGAAGGAGAGCCGAAGATTTGCGTCCCCCGTTCCACCGCTGGACTGAGCCCTTTTTCCGCGTCGCTCACTACCTCGAACCTTAACACCTCAAGACCTACCAGGACCAAGTCCGCGTGCTGCAACCGTTCGCTCGCGCGAAGCCTCAGGTATACTCCGTTGCCGGATTCCAAGTCCCTAACAAAAAAACTGCCGTTTTTTCGGGTTAGCCGAGCATGGCGGGGTGCGACATAGGGGTCATTTGGGAGCACGATGTTGCCCTCCTCACGGCCGATGTCGGTTTGGTCTTCGATCAGGGGATATTCGCGACCCGGCTTACCGTCCTGACCGATGACCACCAGCCGGCCTTCCGGTGTCGGCTGGCGACTCAGCTCCTGCGTAGCCGCGGGCGCTGGCCCGGCCCCCGCCCGGAGACCCGCCGGCGGCGAGGCTTCCGGCCCTTCGGCCAATCGAGCGCCGCAGAACTGGCAGAAGGACATCTTGGGTGAATTAGTGCCAGCGCAACGCGGACAGACGAGTGCCGTAAATGAAGTTGGCTTCGGAACCGCGGGCGCGGGCGGCACGCCGCCGGGCACGAGCGCATTCGCTTGCGTGGTGGCGGGTGGCGGGCCCGCCACCGGCTCGGGCGGGCGCTCCAGGGACACGCCGCAATTGGAGCAGAAGCGCCCGCTTGCTGGGTTTCGGGTCCCGCACCGGCCGCACACGCGATCTGCGGGCTCCCGAGCGTACGCCGGGCTCGCCGCGGCGGGCGGTGTGCCTTGGCTGTCGCTGGTCCGTGGCACGATGAACGATGGGGCGGCTATGGCCTGCGATACAGAAGCCGCCGGTGAAGCGAAGGTCGCCGGGGGAGCGAAGAAAAACGGCGCCGCGGGCGCAGCCGGCGCTTCGGCTGGCGCCGAGGGCAGCGCGGCGCCGGGCGCACCGGGCGCAGTGGTCCGCGGCGGCGTCGGCGCGGCTCCTACCGCTTCGGCCGAAACCAAGCGATTGCCGCAGTCCTGACAAAATCTCAGCGACTCCGGATTGTCTTTGCCGCAGCGGCTACACCTCACCAACAATGCACGACCTCAGCTCCAGGTTTGCCATTACTTCAAACTGGGTGCGGAGTGAAAGTGAACAGCCGTCGTAGAGCTACCAGCGCGCTAAAGGGTCGCGCAATTCCAAAGTCAGCTCGAAGCCGATGGTGTGCGCCAATCCAAAGCCGAGGTAGCGGTCCGCGCGCGCCTGCCCGGTGCTATCAGCGAAGTGGTGCAGTAAAAAACCTCGATAATTGAGAGAGCCGCCGATGACCGTGGATTGCGTAACCTGGAATTCCAAGCCGAGGCCGGCACTGACCGTTGGCCCTCCCGTGCTCGCATGCCACTCATTTCCGTAAACCGCCGCCCCGAAGCCCAAGCCGGCATAGGGTGTGAGGCGATTTCCTACATCTAAATAGTAGCGCGCTTCGGCTCGTAGCTGCTGAAGGATGGCCAATCGAAGAAGGTTGGCCGAATCCATGCGGATGAACTCGTAGGCACCACCAACATAAAAGGGGCCGCGCGAGCGATAGCCCATGCGCAGCGCGAGTCCGCCGCCGCTGCCAAGGATACATGGCGTCTTTGCATGCGCCGGGCATACGTCGCCCCCCGACGCCAACTTTTCGAGCGCTACGCCGACGCCGTACTGGAAGTACTCCACATTAGTGGGCGCCGGTCGCTGCGACTCCTGGGCCGAGGCACGATTCGCACTGCCGATGAGCATGAGCGCGAGGGCCACCGCAGACGCGAACGGTGCGGCTTTTCGGGGCCGCTCGCGACCTTTCCTACATGCTTCGACATTCACGGTTGAAGCCCGTTCGCACTTTATCGTCGTCACGGCTTGACTGTACCCGAATCCATCGTCTAAAGCCGGGTCGAGTCCCCAGGAAGCTACCGGAATGGAAATTCACCTCGACAAACGCGCTATCCGCCAGATTCGCCTCTCTGCGCAAGAGGCCATCGAGGAGGACGATACTGAGTCACTCAGAGAAGACATTCTCGAGGCGTTTACCGAAGACCAGGTCGAGGAAATTGAGCGTCGCTTAGACAACGGCGACTTCTTCGAGTTCTTGACCGACGTAATCGACGAATGGAGCGGTGACGACGTCGACGAGCTGCTCGAGTTACTCGAGACGCAACTCGGCGAGGTCGGAATCGATCTCAAGACAGAAGCCAAGAGCGAAACCGCCGACGACGAAGACGAACCGGACGAGCCGGACGACGACTTCGATGACGAGGACGAGGACGAAGACGACGAGGACGACGAAGAGGAGAAGCCCGAAGAGCCCGAATGACCCTCGTCTGGCGGTCGGCTTAGTTGGCTGGATCCCGTACGCCGGCTAACGCGCGCTCGATGTAGGCGTGACACTGGCTCGTCGACACGGGGCCCAGCTCTGGGCACAGCTTGCGTGCACAAGGCGCGAAGCGAGACTCTGGCAGCTGCGCGACGAGCAGCGCGAGAGGCGCGCAAGCGGCGGAACGATTCGTCTTCCGCGCTAGTATGGCTTCCTGCCAGAGCGCGTCGTCGCGCAGCGTGCTCGTTGGGTAATCGAGAAATACGCGATGAAATGCTTGGCGCGCCGCCGTTGCGTCGTGTAGCTCGTCCCGATAAAGCTCAGCTAGCCGAAAGGCGGCTTCTGCATAGCGGGGCCGTTCATAGCTGCCAGACAGATGCGCTACCTCGCGTGCGTCGAGCAGGCGCGTCAGTAGAGCGAGCGCGCCCTGCGCATCGCCAAGCCGCTGCTTACAATCAGCGCCACGATAAAGCGCGTCGTCCCAGAACGCACCGTGGGGGTAGGGGTAGCGGTCTGCCAGATCCAGGTACGCCGCCAGCGCCTCGCCGGTGCGTGCGCTCGCGTCTAGACGACGCGCTCGTTCGTACGACAGTTGCTCGCCGAGCTCGCTCCCGCGCAGCCGCGGTTCGACGCGCGCGACGTAATCGAGCACCGCCTGATCCCCACCGCGTGCGGCGAGATAAGCGAAGTATCGACGCAGAGCCAGACTCGCGACACCGGAGCTCGGATATCGACGAAGGGCGGCCTCCAAGTCCGCATAGCCGCCGGCTTCATCGCCGCCGCGCAAGCGCAGATCAGCCAGACTGAAGGTCGAACGGGCCGCACGTTCGCTCCTACCCTGGGCGAGAAGGGCATAGAGAGCGCCCGCTTTTTCGAGCTCACCAGCGCGCTCGTAGCTGGTCGCCGCGCGGTAGCGTGCTTCGCTCCTGTCCCGGGCCGTCGCCGCGTTCCATGCGGCTGCGAGCCACGCTTTGCCTGCTTCACTGAAGCGGCGGCGAGCATAGTCGTTCTCTGCCGAGTCGCGCGCGCGCACGTAAGCGTTGGGGAGTTGGGGTGCGCAGGCGAACAAGGTCGTCGAGAGGGCGGCCACGAGCCATGCCCCGACCCTCATTCCCGGAGAGCCCGGCACAGGCGCTCGCCGGCGCGCTTTACCTGCTCCAGCGTGACGTCTAAGTGTGTGACCGCACGGACCGAATGCGGCCCGGTGGCATTGATGAGCACTCCGAGCGCCCGCGCTCGCTGCACTAGGCTCTGGGCATCGAGTGCGGTGAGCGTGAAGCTCACGATGTTGGTCTCTGGCGGCACGACGCGCACGCTGCTCTGCGCGTCCAAAATGCGGGCCAGCTCGGCGGCCGCGGCGTGGTCGAGGGTTAGCCGTTCGCGCTGGTTTTCAAGGGCAAAGAGCGCGCCCGCGGCCAGAACGCCGGCCTGGCGCATGCCGCCGCCGAGCATTTTCCGAAAGCGGCGCGCGCGTGCGATTGCGTCGCGGTTGCCTGCGAGCGCCGAGCCGACAGGCGCGCCCAAGCCCTTAGAAAAACAGACGCTGACCGTGTCGAAGGGCCGCGCGAGCTCGGCTTCGTTCAGACCACCGACGAGTGCTGCGTGCCACAACCTGGCGCCGTCCAAATGGGCCGCGAGCCCGACCTCACGCGCGCGAGTGAGCACCGATTCGACCTGAGCTTGTGGAAAAACCCGCCCGCCCGCACGGTTGTGCGTGTTTTCGAGGCACACGAGCGAGCTGCGGGGGTGGTAATCGGCAAGGGGCTTGACCGCGAGGGAGAGCGCGTGCGCATCGAACAGCCCACCCGAGCCTGCGATCGCGAACTGCACTCCTGCGAGCGCTGCGCCGGCGCCTGATTCGTAGAACGCGACATGCGCGCCTTCGCCGATGATCACCTCGTCTCCCGGTCGAGTGTGGACCAAGAGTGCAATTTGATTGCCCATGGTGCCGGAGGGCACGAACAGGGCGCTCTCTTTGCCGAGCACGTCGGCAGTGCGGCGTTCCAGCTCGGTCACGGACGGATCTTCACCGTACACGTCGTCGCCCACTGCGGCGTTGGCCATGGCCTCGCGCATCGCCCGCCCCGGGCGAGTGACCGTGTCCGAACGTAAATCGATCATGGGTTCCGAGCTCATCTTCTTAATCCTACTGAAGCTTAGCTTGGACCGGCATTGGAGGGCGCGAGCTCGTTAGTGCGCGCGCGCTCGGCCAGCGCCGCAATGAACAGCTCGTAGGCGATGATCTGAGCCGCCTGGGCTAGGTTCACCGACGGCTGATCCGCAGCCATGGGGATGCGTACCTGCAGCGTCGCCCACGCGTGGTCGGCGTCGGACAATCCGGTCTTCTCGTTGCCGAACAGTATCGCCAGCGTGCCACCGCGGGCCGCATGCTCGACGGCGCGGGCGGCCGCCTCGCGCGGCTGAATGACGCCGGAAAAGCCCCGCCGCGACGTGGTGGCGAGGACTAAGTCGACCTCCCGCACCGCGCTCGCTACGTCGTCGACACGGCGAGCCCCCTGAAGGACATCCCAGGACTTGACCGCCATTTTGAAGGCCATCTCGTGTTCGGGGACGGCTAGCCGTCCCGGTTTGACCAGCGTCAGGTCGGTGAACCCCATGGTCTTGATGGCGCGCGCCACGGCGCCCACATTCTCCGGGTAATGCGGACGAACGAGCACGATGCGAGTGGCGGCATGGATCGGCAGTCGTAGCGCGGGTTTCGGAATATCGAGGGCCTTGTCGAAGCTCATGGCATAGCTCCGCGCGTCTTCTGGTGCGACAGCGCGCAGCGAAAGCCAAGAGAAGGCCGGCGATCGCTGGGCAGTGCAGCCCCGCGCGCGGCGCCTCGCAGCCAAGCCAACGGCGACTCGTAGCTGCCCCCGCGTACGACCCGCGCGCTTGTTGCGACGGCCGCGTCTGGGCCCAGCGGATCGCGGAGCTCGGCGTCTGGGTATTCGGTCGCGTAACGATCTTCGACCCACTCGGCGGCATTGCCCGCCAAATCCATGAACCCGTCTGGCGTTCGACCGGCGCTGAAAGAAGCCACCGGCGCGAGCTCGGAAAAGCCATCGCTGTCGTCGGTAACGTCGATACCCAGGCGGCCGTGATTGGCGAGATGACCATTGGCGCCTTCGCCCCACGGAAAGCGACGCCCGGTCAGTCCACGCGCGGCGCGCTCGAACTCGGCTTCGGTGGGCAGGCGCGCACCTCGGAATGAGCAAAAAGCTCGGGCGTCATCCCAGGAAATGAAGGTGACGGGGAAGCTACCGCGTTTGAAGCGAAGGGCGCCGGCCGCATACGGTGGCATCTTGCAGCGTCGTACGCGCACGCACGCTTCGTAGTCTGCCACCGTCACTTCCGTGCGGTCCAAGAAAAACTCTGACAGGTGCACTAGGTGCTGCACTAGCTCGTCCCCGAAGCTCCGATCGTCGCAGGTCGCAGCCAGCGGCTCCCGCTCGCACAACACCGTGGCGTCCACGATTTCGGGCGGGGTCGAGCCCATCAGCAGCTCGGAGTGAGGCAAACGGATCATGCGCGAGCCCCTTTCGCGTAGCACCGCGAGGCCTCCGCTGAGCGCGAGCTCACCGGGCGTGTTGCCGTTCGGCCAGGGCACGAGCACCGTGCTCGCACTGATGCTGGCTCGGGTGGCGGGCGGGGCCGCCAACGACACGGCGCAGCCGAGAGCTACACCCAGCACGACTCGCTCGGCCCACCGCCCGCGCCGCCGCATCACGGTGTCTCGACTTGCGGGTCCGCGTCACGGGGCATCGCTAGCGATCCGCCGCCACTGGCCGACGTGCGCCACGCTTTGCCCGCGCCCGCATCGTGTTGGCTCTCTTTGTGGCCAGAGGCGGGCTTAGGCTTGGCCTTTGGGGCATCCGGCACGAACGTGCTGCCGGCTTTGGGCACGCTCGCGACATCGACTTGCTCTGCGCGAACGGGCAGCGGGCGCTCGGCGTCGCGCAAACCAGTGATCAGCTGAAATCCAGCGATGCCGAGCAAGGCGCCCACCGCCGCGCCGCCCACCACCAGCCGAGTCGTTCGGCCTTCGTGCGCGGTCGGCTCAAGGCTTTGGTGGCGCTGGTCGGGCAATGTTGGCAAGCGACGGCGCGGGCTTTGCCCTAGCGCCTCGGCCAGTGCCATCCCGAGCGCGCGGGCGTCGTCGAAGCGCGCATTCGGGGTTTTGGCTAGACCCCGGGCGAGCACCGCGTCTACGTGCGGGTCGAGCCCCGCAAGCTCCGAGATCCCCGGCGGCTCGTCAGTCGTGATGCGCGTCGCGACGGCGATCGCGTCCTCACCGGGGAATGCCCGGATTCCGCTCACGGCCTCGTATAAAGTCGCGGCGAGCGAAAATTGATCGCTCAACGGCGAAAATTTGCCGGAGGAAATGCACTCAGGGGCGCTGTATGCAGGCGTACCCAGCAGGCCGCCATCCCGCGTCAGTGTCGAATCGGGCACACGCGCAATACCGAAATCTGCCACCTTCGCGCCCGTGTGGGTCAAAATGATGTTTTCGGGTTTGATGTCCCGGTGCAGCACCCCTGCCGCATGCGCCGTGCTGAGCGCATCGCCCACCTCGCGCGCAAGCTTGGCGGCCGCCTCGGGTCCGAGTGGACCGCGCAGAATGCGCTCCTTCAGTGTCTCACCCTCCGCGTACTCGAACACCAGGCACAAGCCGAGCTCGGGATCTTCGCCCATATCGTGCAGCGCCACGATATTGGGGTGGCTGATCCGTGCAGAAGCGCGGGCCTCCTGTCGCATTCGGTGGAGTAGCGTGTCGTGCTGCTCGGGCGGGATGTTCAAATCATCGCGCAGCAGCTTTATGGCGACACTCCGATCGAGCACTGGATCGTGAGCCAATAACACTCGGCCCATCGCACCCACCCCCAAGAGGCGCTCGATCCGGTAGCGGCCGATCTGGCTCGGCAGGCGCTGCTCTGAGGGCTCCATCGTGACTGCCCATATTTATCCTCGGCCCAGCGCCGCTTTCAATCGCTCAATCCGGGCCCGCGTCGCCTTCTGGCTTTTTCTCGGGCGGTGGCAGCCTACGCACGGGCTCACCGTACTCGTCATGTAATTTCTTGACCAAGCCGTCCCGCAGTACGCGCTCGTGGTATTCCGGCATGGTCGGGATTTGGACGAATAATTTAACGTGACCGTCCGCGTCCACAATCTCGACCGTACCGAGCGCCGTGATTTTTCTCTGACCTGGCAGCTGATAGCTGAACATGAGGTAAGCGGCGTCGGGGTCGCGCTCCGTCACTTCGTAGCCGAGGTCGACACGCAGGTAGCGGAGCGCGGCGCTGTAGGTCTGGGCTTTACTGTACTCACAGGCGCCGCCGACGCGCGCGGTGGCCCGCTGCGCACAGAGAATCAGCGTCGCCACCAAAATCCCGGCCAAAATTCGGGGTAGGCATTGTACGCGGCGCATCGCACTTCGGTTAGCAGCTTAGGCTGGCCACGAGCAAATTCTCGGTAAACACGGCCAGGCTCATGCAGGGACCTCGCCCATCAATAAAGCCTCGGGTCCCTCGCGCAGCATGAAGACCAGCTCTTCCTCGCCGTACAGCTCGCCGAGCCGCTCGATGCCACGCTGGACCTCGACGATGTCCGCCGGCCGATGAGCGTCGCTGCAAGCGGCGTGGTAAAGGCCGCGCTCCAGCAGCTCCTCTGCGCACTCTTGCGTCTTACGGCCGTATTTCCCGACCAACGCGGCAACGTCTAGCAAGGCGGCCGAACCGGAGTCGACCAGGCGCTCCAAGATTCCCGGATCACGCCACAGGCACTGGTAGCGCTCCGGGTGCGCAATCACCGGTAGCAGACCGTGCGTTCGTAGGTCCACCATGCGGTGCTGAACCATGGGCGGAAAATCGATCTGATAAAACTCGAGCAGTACCGCGCGCCCACCCGGATAGGGCAGGCCATCGCCGGCCAACAGCCGCTGGAATACGACGTCATCGAAGTAGTGCTCGCTGCTCAACGAAAGCTCCGGCACCCCCGGGGCGTCGGCCAGAGACACTTGGAATTCGCGGAACGCCTCTACGAGGCTCGCATTCGTGTTGTCGAACATACCGGGACGGGTGTGCGGGGTTGCGACCACACGGGTGAAGCCAAGCGCCCCGAGGCCGCGGAGCATCGCCACCCCGTCGGCGAACGAGCCGGCCCCGTCATCGATACCGGGCACGTAGTGACAGTGCAGATCGATGTAACCGCTCATCGCGTAAGCTTAGTCGCGCGCGCGGCGATGGCACGCGTGGACCTCGATCAAAGACTCGGGCTGGCGCTTTTCTCGAACAGGATGCGAGCGCAGCCTTCGGCAACGCGCCCCAATTGCGGCTCCAGATTGGCGCCGCGCCCGCAGATGAACAGTTCGCCGCCCTCCACGGCCAAGCGCCTCACGTCCTGTCGAGGCCGGACCGTGTCGCTCGCAAACAAGGGCGCGGTAGCGGCCAGCTCGTCGCAAAGATCGGCGGCGCCGGCGCCGGCCACGAGCAAGCCGAGCTCGTCGCCGAGGGCCAGCGCTTCGAGCTTGGAGGAATGGCGCGCGGCCTCCAGTAGACGGCTCAAAGCCACCTGCGTGTTCTCGCTCCGGGCCAGTCGGCGGTCTTGTTTCAGGTCGAACATATCGCGCGCATTTTCGTGCCCTGGGCGGGGCGGGCCAAGTTTGTGAGTGCCGAAGCAAAAGGCGCGAGAGCGCCGGCCGATCCCAGCTCATGCTACAGCCCGCAGGCATGGCCGAGCGCTCTCTCCTTCCAGTCCTTTCAGGCAAGCGCATCGTCGTTTGCGTGGGCGCGGGGGGGGTTGGAAAAACAACGGTCGCGGCGGCGATCGCCTTGGGCTTTGCTCGGCTGGGAAAGCGGGTCCTGTGCATCACCATCGACCCCGCCAAGCGGCTAGCCGACAGCCTCGGTTTGGGGGCGATGAACAGCGAGGAGCAGCAGGTCAGTGCCGGGCTTTTCGAAGACGCTGGCATCACGGTATCGGGCTCGCTCACCGTGCTCATGCTGGACACGAAGCGCACCTTCGACGACTTGGTTGCCCGGCACGCCTCGAGCCCGGAAGCGCGCGACCGCATTTTCGATAATCGTATCTACAAGTACGTCTCCACCAGCCTCGCCGGCACCCAGTCATACATGGCAATGGAAAAAGTACTGCTCGTTCGGCAAGACCCTCGCTTCGACTTGATCGTGCTCGACACGCCGCCGACCAGCAATGCCTTGGACTTTTTGGACGCGCCAGAGCGTCTGATCGAGGCCATCGACAGTGCCGCCATGCGCTGGCTCGCGCAGACCTTTCAGGCCTCCGGCCGCTTCAGTCTGAGCTTGGTGGCGCGCGGCGTCGCGCTCGTGCTCCGGGGGCTGGGCCGCCTTACGGGCAAAGGATTCTTGGAACACTTGGCCGAGTTCGTGGCCGAGCTGAATGAGCTATTCGGCGGTTTTCGCGAGCGCGCCGCGCTAGTCGCCGCGGCGTTTCGCGCGCCCGATCTAGGCTACGTGCTCGTGACCTCCGCGGCCCCGGCTGCGATCGAGGAGGTGAGCTACTTTGCCACGCGTCTAAGGGAGCAAGGTATGCGCGCCGACGCGGTCGTGATCAATCGCCTGCACCCGGCGCCGGGGCCCGCAGAGCCGGCTTCGCTGCAAGCGCTGGTCGCGGAGCTTGGCCTTCGGTTTCCTCGCGACAGCGTGGTGAAGCTGCGGCACGCGGCCGAGGACGACAAAAAACGCGCGGCATTCGAAGCGCGCCAGCTCGGGTTCTTGGCGGGCGCGCTTGGCGCCGACCCTCCCGAGCAGCTGCGCGTGCCGGTACTGGCGGCCGACGTCCACGACGTTCGGAGCCTTTCGTTCGTAGCGAGCCGGCTATTTCCGGCTTGAGTGTTTGGCGCCAGGCGGCGCGTTCTCATTCCGTTTGCGCGCGCGATATTCGACAGAAATGGGCACGGCACGGAAGTCGAATTCTTTTCGGATCTGATTGGCCACGAAGCGCTTGTATGCTTCGGTGATGTACTCCGGTGCGTTGCACATGGCGATGAACAACGGGGGATGCGCCTCCGCTTGGGTGATGTAAAAGATGCGCGGCGCGCGCCCGCGGCTGGTCGGGGGTGGATGCTTGTCCAGCACCCGCTCGAAAAAGCGGTTCAGCTCGCCAGTCGGGATTCGGCGCTTGAATTCCTTGCTGGCTCGCGCCGCCAAGTCCAGGAGCTCCTTGACGCCGCGGCCTGTCTTTGCGCTGAGGTGCACCATGGGCACCCAGCCCGCGAAGCGTAGCTCTTCCCGGGCTTTCTCTTCGGCTTGTTCCTGCGCGCCCTTTTTTTGAAGGTCGGATTTGTTCAAGCCCACGATCACGGCGCGCCGCTTTTCGAGGCACATGCCGAGCAAACGCGCGTCTTGCTCGTGCACGCCCGTGGTCGCGTCGCACATCAAGATCACGACTTGCGCGCGCTCGATGGATCGAATCGCTTGCAGCGTTGCGACCAGCTCCACCCCGCGCTCCACACGCGCCTTCCGGCGAATGCCGGCCGTGTCGACCAACAAGAACGCCCGGCCCTCGGACTCGATGCGCGCGTCCACCGGGTCACGCGTGGTACCCGGTCGGTCATCCACCAAAGCACGCTCGCTGCCCGTGAGGCGATTGAACATCGAAGACTTGCCCGCGTTCGGGCGACCGATGAAGGCGATGCGCGGGGTCACTTCGTCGGGCTCGTCCTCGGCTTCTTCGGGCTCGCCGCGGGCGCGCTTGGCAAGCTTTGGCAATTGCTTCGCGATGGCCAAGGCAAGGTCGGCTGTGCCACGCCCGTGGAGCGCCGAGACCGCGATGATCTCCGGAATGCCGAGCTCGTAAAGCTCGTTCGCGCCCGGCATGTGGCGCGCGGTATCTACCTTATTTGCCACGTAAATGACGGGTTTTTTCGCGCGACGTAGCAGCTTGATCGCGTCGCGATCCGGCCCCGTCGGGCTCATCGAGCCGTCCAGCACACACACGATCACGTCGGCCTCGGCGACGGCGGCGTCGACATGACGGGCAATGCCCTGCTGCATCGGATCCTCGCTCGTCGGATCGAAGCCGCCCGTGTCGACGAGGGTGACGTTGTGACCATGAATGTGGGCGGGCGCGTAGTGCCGGTCGCGAGTCACGCCCGGCTGATCGTCGACGATCGCGAGCTTTTTGCCGACCAAGCGGTTGAAGAGCGTACTCTTGCCCACGTTGGGCCGTCCGACGACGGCCACGATCTGCGTCGGTGTCATTTGGCCCTCGGCGCGGACCGCTTCTTGTTCTTGGCGCGCGTGGGCTTCGTGGCCGCGTTGGTCTTGGCGAGGCCGACCGGAGCCTCGTAACCGAGCTCGGCGAGCTGGCGCGGCATGCTCTTCCACTGCGGCGTCACGCGCACGAACAGCTCGAGGTGCACTTTGTGTCCGAGCAGCTCGGCAATGCGAGCTTGCGCGCCCACTCGAATGCCCTTTATTTGAAGCCCGCCCGTACCGATGATAATCTTTCGCTGACCGACCTTCTCCACGTGCACCGTGGCCTTGATCGTCGAAGCTTTGCCGCCTTCCGAGAACTCGTCGATGGACACGGCCACCGCATGGGGGATCTCCCCGCGCATCGCCAAGAGGACTTGCTCGCGCACGTACTCGCGCACGAAGAAGCTCGTGGGGCGATCGGTGAGCGTGTCCTCGTCGTAGCCTAACCCGCCCTCCGGGAGCGCTTCGGCGAGCGCGTCGAGCACGCGCTCGATGCCGTCATCGGACTTCACGCTGATCGGGATCAACGCGGCGAACTCACGCAGCTCCTGATAACGGACCAAGGCGGGCAAGAGCTTGCTCTTGTCCCGTAATGCGTCGACCTTGTTGATGGCGAGCACGGCGACGGCGTCCGCCGGCACGCTCGCGAGCAGCTCTCGGTCGAGATCCTCTGCGCTCTTGTCCTTCGCGTGCTTTTTCGGGGCCGCCAACGCCGAAATATCCGTCATGAACAGCACGACGTCCGAGGTGCGCGCGGCGTCCAGCGCAGAGGCATTCATGCGTCGACCGAGCTCCGAACGCGGTTGATGCACCCCTGGTGTATCCAGAAAGGCGAGCTGTGCGCCGGTTCGATGAACGACGCCGAGCACATTGTCGCGCGTGGTTTGCGGCAGGGGCGAGACGATGGCGAGCGGCTCGCCGAGGACGCGATTCAAGAACGTCGATTTGCCGACGTTCGAACGCCCTACGATGGCGATGGTTCCAAAACGCATAGAAGAAGATCCAAATCCGATGGTCGGGCGCGGGCAGGCAGAGCCCGCCGTGCTCCATTGACGACGCGCGACGCGCACACCTTCCACCGATTCTGTCGGGTTGCAACGATAAGCCACACCAGCTAGGACGCCCGCTCTGGCGATGAGCGAGGAAATTGCGGCTGACTCGACAGCGGGTACGCGCCGTGGCCCGGAAACTCCGCACGATTTTGGCGTAAGCGCCGCGCCTCGCGGCAAACGACCGCCCTTCTTGGCGTGGATTGCGCTCTCGGTTGCGGCGCTCAGCCTGTTCGCGCCGCTTTCATCGAGTGGCATCTGGGATCCTCCGGAGCGGGAAGTAGCGGAGCTCTCGCGGCGGATTGCGCTCAATTTACTGGGTTCCCCGGAGCTCGCGGTCGCCGGCGGCAACAACCTCGTGCCCACGCGCGCGGAGCTCGGGCGGGGCGAGCTTCCCTTTACGTCCATCGCGCTCGGCTTTCGCGCCTTCGGCTTGCACGATTGGGCGGGTCGGTTGCCCCTCGCGTTATGGGCCGCGCTTGGGCTACTCGCTACCTACGGGCTCGTGCGGCGGCTGTCCGATCGTCGGAGCGCGTGGTTCGCGGTGCTCGCGCTATCGACCATGCCGCTCTACTTTTTGCATGCTCGGACGATGCTCGGCGACATCGTCACCATGGCCTCTCTTGCGCTCGCGTTGGCGGGTCTCGGCGTCGCCGTATTCGAGCGCGGCTCGGCTGCGAGCAACGCTTCACGAATTTTGTTTTTGGGGGTTGGTTTGTTGGGCATGGCATGCGCGTTGCTCTCACGGGGCACTCTCATTGGAGTCGCCGTGCCCGGGCTCAGCGTCGGCGTGAGTTGGCTGGTGCTGCGAACCGCGAGGGTGATCTCGGCGGAGTGGCTCGGCGATGCGCTGGGCGCACTCGTCTTGGTGTTGGCAGCGGTAGCGGCCGTCCTCGCTGGGCGGGCGCTGTACGTCGCGCCGCAAATGGCCGGCCAATTTTCCTTGCTGCTCGGTACGGCAGTCCACCGTCCGCGAGTCCTGCCGACCTTCGATAGCGTGATACTCCAGCTCGGCCATGCCCTATTTCCTTGGAGCGCTGTGATACCGGTGGCGCTCGGATCGTTGCTGCGCGAGCCCCCAATCCCAGCTGGGCCGACGCGCGAGCGCGAGGCGGCGCTTCGCGTGCTGGTACTCGCGTTGCCGGTCTTCGCATGGCTTGCCTACGGCTTAGCGGAGCCGGTGGTCGGAGCGCTGCCTTTTGGCGGCGTGGCTGCGTTCGCGATCGCCGTGGCACTCTTGATGCGCGACTACGAGCGCGGCGTCAGCCCGGCCCGTGCCGTGCCGATGGTCGTGTGCGCGCTAGCGATTTTATTACTCGTCGACTTCGAAAATCTTCCCGAGAAAGCCTTGAGCGCTTTTTGCGTCCCCGACGTGCGCTTCCCGGACAGCTTCAAGCTCAAGGCCGGACGGCTGCTGGAGGCTGGAACACTATTGTTTTGCGCCTCGTTCTTCTTTTTGCTGCAGGAGCGCTCGACCCACCAAGATGCGCGGTTCGAGCGCGCCGAGTACGGCGTGTGGCCACGTGCGTTCCGCATGCTGTGGACGGGCAACCTGCAATTTGCAGTGATTGTGCTGGAGGCGGCCCTGGTCGGGTTCTGCGGGCTCGGCTTCTTGAGCGACCACCTGAGTGGTTTTGCAAAGGTCGACGCGCTTGGCGCAGGCCCGCGCGCGGCGGCCTTATTCGGCGCGCTGGCCTTGCCCGGGTTACTCATTTCGCCCTTACTGCTGATGGCGGTGCGCGATGCATTTCGCACGTTGTTTGATCCCGAGCTGGGCGCGCTATTCGGTTCTGGCGCGGTAGGGCGCTGGCTGTCCGGCGGCCTGTCCCGTGCAGAAGCCGCCCTGTTTGCCGGGGTGGCCTTCGGTCTGTGCCTAAGTCTCGTCTTTTATCCCGCTCTCTCCGTGCAGATTTCACCGAAGCAGGTGTTCGAAGCGTACCGCCGCGATGCCAACGCAGGAGAACCTTTGGGCATGCTGGGGGCTGGCGCCGCAAGCGCCAATTATTACGCGGGCCGCATCGTGCCGTCATTCGATACCGGCGCGCACGCGTTCGATTGGCTCATCGCCGGCAGCGAGCGCCGCTGGCTGGTGATTCGTCAAAGTGATCTGCCTTTGCTCAACAGCCTGTACCGAGCGCGGAATGACGAGTCGTTTAATCTACCGGTGCTCGACGCGCGCTCGAGTGAGATTCTCCTCGTCTCGAGCCAGCTCGGGGCCGCTCGAAACGACAACCCGCTGTCCGGCCTCGTTCTGGAGCAGGCGCCGCAACCGCGCCATCCCCTCGACGCCAACTTGGATGACAAGCTCGACGTGCTTGGCTGGGATACGCTCGCCGAGGACGGCCGCGCGGTCTCGAGCGTCCAAGCCGGGCGGCGTTACACGTTCGTTATCTATTATCGGGTCGTCCAGCACATCGCCGGGACGTGGGACACCTTCATTCACATCGACGGGTTCCAACGACGCTTCAACGCGGACCACCCTACGTTGGACGGCAAATACCCGTTCGGCCTCTGGCAACCTGGCGATTGGATCGCGGATCGTCACGAGCTCATGCTCGAGCCCAACTTCAGTGCCGGGACGTACCGGGTGTACTTTGGCCTCTATAACGGAAGCCAGCGCCTAGACGTACGCCGCGGACACGCCGTGGAAAATCGGCTCGAGGCCGGCGTATTGGACGTGCGCTGAGTGCGCGCGTGACGCCGGCGCGCGTTGGGGCTAAGCGAGAGTCGTGAGTGACGAGCAGTCCAAACCTTCATACCCACCGCCTGCCTCGGAGCGCCGCAGCTACGAGCGCATCGACGTCGAGTGGTCGGTGGATTGCGAAACGGAACAGACTTTTCTGTTCGCCAGCATCACGAACATTTCGGAGATGGGCATCTTCGTGGCCACGCACGAGCCACTCGAGGTCGGGACCCGGCTGACCCTGCGCTTTGCCATGCCGGGCGCGGATGCGCCGTACATCTTGCTCGGGCAAGTCGCTTGGGTGAACCCAATCCGCATGTTGTCAGACAATCCGAACCCGGGGATGGGCATCCGCTTCGTCGACTTGTCCCCGGAAAGTAGGGAGCGGATCATTAGCTCGGTGCGAACCATTGCGTATGTCAGGGACAACACGAATTGACGAAAATCACGGCGGAACCAGCCCTCGCCCGGCGGGCCGCGAACGACGGTACGCGCCCGCGTCGCCGAGAATTTAGCGAATTCGGGCGAATGACAAAACCGTGACCCCGAAGGCTAGCTCGGCTGCTAGAGTTTCCGACCGATGCGCCCTCGTTTTGCTGCCGACTACCGCACGCTGCTCTGGGTGACCATTGCTCCACTGCTCATCGCGGTGCAGTTCGCGCGTCCCGCTCTCGTGCCCTATCTCTGGTGGGTGAGCGCGTACTTCGCGCTGGCCTGCGGCGTCATCGCGCACAACCACAACCACTGCCCGACCTTCAAGGGCAAGCTGCAAAATCAGATCTTCGGCAACTGGATCTCGATCTTTTACGGCTACCCTACCTTCGCGTGGATCCCGACGCACAACTTGAATCATCACAAGTACGTCAACCGGGCCGGGGACGCCACCATCACTTGGCGCTACACCAACCGCCACAACCTGCTGGTTGCGCTGACCTATTTCTTCGTCTCGAGCTATTGGCAGAGCGACCCGATTAAAGCCTTCATAGGCAAGGCCAGGCAACAAAATCGCTCGCTCTATCGGCGGATACTCGTGCAATACACGATTTGGGGCGGCGCGCATTTGGGGTTGCTGGCGCTTTCAATCGCGCTGCACGGTCTGAAAACCGGCCTGTACGTTTACGTTATGACGCTTTTGATTCCCGCGTTCTTCGCGCTCTGGACGATCATGCTGTTCAATTACGACCAGCACGTGCACACCGACCCTTGGTCGAAGCACAATCATTCGCGCAGCTGGGACGGAAAGCTGCTGAACTTCTTGCTTTTCAACAACGGCCTGCACTGCGCCCACCACGAAAACCCGGGCACGCACTGGAGCAACCTTCCCGCGCAACACTCCGCCATCGCGGCTCTGATCGATCCAGCTTTGATCGAGCACAGCTTGTTCTGGTACTGGTTTCGCGAGTACTTCGTCGCCCCGTTCGTGCCGAGCTTGGGGTCTAAACAAGTCGGGCGGGCTCCGTTCGATGCGCCTGATGGCGGACCCGTGAACGTGACATCCGCTGATGTCGAGGTAGGCGAGGCCGGGACCAACGCCCAGATGGTGGGGTCGTGATCCACCTGAGCAAGCGACCGGCAGGCGGCTGCCTTAGGGCGTAGGCGCGGCCGGCGTCGCAGCCGCCGGAACACTGGTTGGAGCCTTGCCTGTGCCCAGCGTGCGTCCCGCCGGCATCTTTCGAGCCGCGACTTCCGCGCCCGCCCTCTGATTTAACTCGCCGATTGCGGCCTCGGCTCGGGCTCGGTAGCTGGGATCGGCAGCGAGCTCTTCGTAGTTTTGACGGGCGCGCGCAAGCTCGCCCAAAGCACGGTAGCAGTCGGCGGCTTGCCATGCCGCGCTGTTACCGATTGGGCCCGGGTATCGCGTGTGAACGTCCTCGAAGCGGGGTCCGGCGCTGGGGCAGCCCGAGACCATGCGCAGTGATTCCACCTCGTACAAGGCCGCGCTGGCGGCGTGCGGCCCGCCTTGGTTCGAGACTTCGGCGAAACGCTGCTCGGCCTCGGAATAGCGGCCCCCCCGGTATGCCGCCATGGCCGCATCGTAGCGAGTGTCGCTCTCGTCCGAGGCAGCCGTCCTTTCCGCGAGCTTGTCGCCGGCAACCGCGCCAGGGAGGCCCCCGCCACGGTCGTCCGCAACGGGCGCTCGGGCCGGAGCGGCGGACGCAGCACGCTCGGCCTTGGCGTCCGGCACACGGTCGCGCCGCGCGCTCGATTCGTCCGTACGGAATGCGGGGCGGGACCCCGAGCGCTGTGCCTCGGGTTCGGGGTCGACCGGGCTCACCGGCTCGGGTAGCACGGCCGCGCTCGGCTCGTTGTCATTCTCTGGCACACCGCGCTCGGTGACGAGCACGTGCTCGCGGTCGCCCGGCTGAGCGCGCAAGAAAAATAGGCTCGAGCCGATCATCAACATGAGGAGCGCCGCCATAGACAGCTGCGGGCGCATGGCATAGCCGGCCAGTAACGACAAGCCGCGACCCAGGCGTTTGCTCAAGGGCAACATCTGCGTCGCGCGTCGCTCGGCCGCTAAGATGCGCAGCTCCAGACCTTCGGGCACGTCGAGCACCGGTAATACGCCGACCTCACGCGTGGCACGCAGACCCGCACCGATTCCGCGGCAGCGGATGCAGTGGTCCATGTGTCGGCGGGCAGCGGCATGGGTCAGCTCGTCCAGCTCGTCGTACAGAACGTCGAGCACGATTCGGTCGAATTTCTCGCAATCCACCGTAAGTCCTCCGGCACGCCTCAGCGCAACGCGCGAGCGTACTCCTCGAAGTCGCACAGAGCGCTCTTCAACCGGTCGAGCGCGTAACGCATGCGACTTTTGACCGTGTTCTCTGGAACGCCGGTGATCTCGGCAATGTCGCGGAACGGAAGGTTCGCGACCTCACGCAGCAAGAATACTTCGCGCTGGTCGTCCGGCAACGAATCGACTGCTTTGACGATAGACGTGCGCACCTGCGCAGACAGCGCGCTCCGCTCCGCGCTGGCATGCGGGGTGGGGTCGGCAATCGACTCCCGCAAAGGCTGGCCGCCAGGGTCGTTCACCGCCGGCTGATCGAGCGATGCGTGCCGCCGGTGCGAGAGCTTGCGCAACTGATCGATGCAGAGGTTCCGGGCGATGGTATAGAGCCAGGTCAAGAAGCGCGCCTCGTGTTTGAATTCGGCAGCGTTCTGAACCAGGCGCATGAACACGTCTTGCGTCACGTCCTCGGCCAAGGCTGGAACCCGGACTTGCCGAAGCACGAAGTTATAGATGGGCCGGCTGTGTCGACGCACCAGCACCGCAAACGCTGCACGCTCGCCCCGCTGGTAGCGCACCATGAGCATTTCGTCCGTTGCATCGCCCTGCACGGCCGCCATCGGGATTTCACTCTCGCCGGCGGACGGCAGCGCGCTCGTTGCTTGGGATGAGGCCTCTCCGAGAGGCAAGGGCGGTCGCCCGAGTATTACGTCCCATGGCGGCAATCGATCTGCGGTCTGACCCGGTCTTCGAACCGTAGCTCCGGGCCCGCGTTTTCCGCAAGACACAGCATTTTCGGCGTCCCGAGGCGGAGCCTGGAAGCCGCGTCGGCGGCGCGGCGGACCGGCTGGCGGATGCGGCGCTGCGGAAGTGTGCGGTTCGGCTGGACGGGGGCCCTGAACCCCGGCAGCGCAGTCGCCCGCGCAACTATGCGGAGCAATGCGAAAAATCCGACTTGGCTGGGAGGCCCCATCAGTGGAAGATGCCGAGCTTGGAGCTTGGGGCTCCATGTCGTTGCTCGAGTCTTCGTGTCAGGGAAGGACCGAACTTTCCTGCTGATCCTCAATCTGGAGAGGGTATTGATGCGCCTTAGCAAAGCCTTGTGGTTCACCGCTTTCGCGGGATTTATTTCGATCGCGGCCGTCGCAGAGGCGCAGACGCCGGGGAGCAGCGCCGGCAAGACGAGCGCAGTTACCGGTGCAGCGGCCGCGACGGCTTCGAGCACTACGGCCGCGCCGTCGAGCACCACGCCAGCGGCGACCACGAGCGCGTCGGCGGCCAAGCCAGCTTCATCGGCGACGACAGTCGCTGCGCCTCCGCCCGCAGCCACGACCCCGGCGCCTGCCACCGCCGCGGGCACGCCGCCGCCGTCACCATCGCCGTCGGGCGCCAGCGCCACTGCGTCAGCCTCAGCGGGTACGGCGATCGACGGCTCGACGTACGTGGTTCGCTTGCGCGATCTCGAGCAGCACATCGATGAGCTGAAGGAACAGATTCGCCGCAGTCACACCCGTCTCAGCTTGCTCAGCGACACGATCTTGTCCGGCGGCGCGGGTGGAGCGCGCGCAGAGGTTAACTTCGTCAATGACTTGAGCAGCGCGTTTCGTTTGACCGGCGCTCTATTCGTGCTCGACGGTGCGGTTCAGTACAACAAACAGGACGAGTCAGACGACAGCCCACTCGCGAACCAAAAGGAGATCCCGATCTTCATCGGCTCGATACCGCCCGGCGACCACACCGTTCAAATCGTGCTGCAACTTCGCGGTAACGGCTATGGCGTGTTCTCATACCTGAAGGGTTACAAGTTCAAGGTACCCTCGAGCCATTCGTTTACGATCAGTGAGGGCAAGACCGTCAAGCTCGACGTGATCGCTTGGGAGAAGGGCGACGTGACGACCGATTTGACCGACCGTCCCGCGATCCGCTTCACGGAAAACATCCGCTCCGGCGTGGCGACCGACGCGCCGCCCGCAGCCGCTTCCGCGGCGCCAGCTTCCGCAAGTGTCGGCGTCTCGGTGGGCACGGGAGCAAAGTGATGCGGAAGCGGGCGCTCCGAAGCGGCGGGCTCGCCGCGGTCGGCTTGGCAATGCTCGTCGCGCGACCAAGCTTCGCGATCAGCACCTCCGAGGCGCAGGGCCGCGCTACGACCGCCCTACAGGGGGTGGAGGCCGACATCGGTAAACCCGCGCCCAGGCCGAAGTTCAGTGAGCCCGCCGTGACGCCTGCCGTACGCCTGGCGAACGCGGATCTACTCATTCACGCAAAAAACTATGATGCGGCCATCGCGGCCCTGAGCAAGGTCCTCGAGCTCAACCGACAAGGCAAGGCGTCCGAGACGGACTACGCGGACGCCTCGTTCTTGATCGGCGACGCTTATTTTCAACTGCACCAATACTTATCGGCACGGCGGCACTATCGCGAGATCCTCGATCACGCGGCAAGCTCGGCATACAGCGAGTACGTCGGCCCGGCGCTCAGTCGTCTTGTCGATGTCGCGCTCCGCACGGACGACTTGGCGAGCCTCGATTATGTTTTCGCACGGCTCGACGCGCTGCCCCAGACCGACAAGTCCGGCTCCCTCGCGTACGCGCGGGGCAAAGCCCTGTACGCGCGCAAAGACTACGCCGGCGCGAAGGCGGCGGTGAACGCCGTTCCGGTTGGCTCGGATTACACGCTGCAAGCGCAGTATCTGCTCGGCGTCGTGCTCATGAAGGAGACATTGGCGGCGACTCCCGCTCCGCCAGCCGCCGCGCCCGCCGCGCCCGCCGCGCCCGCCGCGCCCGCACCCGATACGCGCTTCACGCAGTCCATCGAGCAATTTCGCAAGGTGACCCGTATGCCCGCGGCCACGGCCGCCGCGCGTCACGTGGTCGATTTGGCGTGGATGGCGATCGGCCGGTTGTTTCACGAGACCGACGATTACGTCGAGGCGGCCGAGGCTTACAGCCACGTCGATCGGGGCTCGCCCGAATTCTCGACCATGCTGTACGAGCTTGCCTGGGTGTACGTTCGGCTTGGAGATTTCGAGCGAGCGCAGCGCGCCCTCGAGGTGCTGACCATCACTGACCCGAACAACTTGGAGCTCGCGGACGGCTCGCTCTTACGCGCGGACCTGATGCTGCGCGCGGGCGAGTTTCAGAACGCCCTCGGCCTATACAAGGATGTCTCGGCCCACTTCGATCCAATCCGACAGCAGCTCGACGATTTCTTGAAGTCGACCACGGATCCAGCGGTTTATTACGACAAGCTCACCGCCGATGACCTCGGCGCTAGCGACGACAAGCTGCCGCAAGTAGTGCTGGATTGGGCCCGTGACCAAAGCGACGATCAACACGTGTTCGGGCTGATCGACGACGTCTCACGCTCGCGCGCGCTGATCAAGGATGCGCGAAAGCTTGCCAGCAAACTGAGCGCGGTGATGTCCGGATCCTCACGGGTAAAGGCGTTCCCGGAGATCGAGATCCAGTTGCAGCAAGTGCTTAGTCTGTCCAACAAGGTGACCCGCGCGCGCGGGACTCTGGCGGAGGGCATGGATGACGTTGCGGAGAGCAGCGTGGGGGCCGAGCTCGCAAAGGTACGTACTGAGCGTCGGGCGCTAATGAAACGTCTCGCTTGGATTCCGGTGACGGAGAGCGACTTCAACCGGCGCGATGAAGCCGGCGACAACCAGTGGTCCAAGGCCTCACAAGCCTTGCAAGAGTTGACGCTCGAAGCCGACAAGCTGGGCGCGATCGTCAACGGGCTGCACCGGGTGATGAACGAGGCGGACAAAAACGGCGTGACCTCCGATGCCATGAGCCGGGCCCGATTCCAGCTGGAAATTGAGGCAAATGAGCGCGACCTCGTGACTTACCACAAGAAGATCGAAGAATTTCGCAGCGCCGTAGACGTCGGTAAGGCTCAAATCGGCTTCGGAGATCAGCGCTACGTGGACGACCAAGACGTGCGCACTCAATTCCGCGCGTTGTTTGCGCGCGAGGTCGCGCTGACTGCGGCGGGTCAGGATTCGACGAACGCCGCCTCGTACGCTAGGTCGATTCAGCCCACCTTGAACCGCGCCGATACGGACGAGAACGCGCTCGACGCCGAACGGGCCAAGTATGAAGCCGCCGCGCTGGAGCAAGCCAACCACCTGCGCGACAAGATCACCGAAGAAGTCGTGTTGATCGAAACTTATGCGCAGAACCTGGACGGCTTGGACCAACAGGCGCGACTTTTGGTTGGCGAGATCGCCATGAAAAATTTCAGCTTGGTGCGTGACCGCTTGAAGAGCATCGTGCTGCGCGCGGACGTGGGCATCGTCCAGGAAGCGTGGGAGGTCCGCGAGGAACAGGCGCTGCGTGTGCGCAACCTGCAGCGCGAGCGAGCCCGTGAAGAACAGACTTTGAACGACGAGCTACGCGAAGTGCTCGACGACGCGGAGGAACAGCAATGAATCGCAGTCTCGGCTCCGGGCTCCTGACCGCCGCGGCGCTGATCGCCGCTGCCCTTTCTGCTTCCGAGGTGGCGCAGAGCGCTCCAGGAGCGACCTCTGCGACGGCACCCTCCGCCGTTGCTCCTGCGTCCTCGGCGGGCCAGGGCGCGACGATCAGCTCGACTGCGTCGGCAACGGCCGGACCGTCGTCCGTCGTTTCGACGCTGATACCCAAGGCCAAGAAGGGTGCGCCCGCATTGCCACCGCCGACGCCGGCCCAGCTCAAGGCGCTCGGCATTCTGCAGAAGGAATCCAAAGACTACGAAGCAGGTTCCAAAGATTTTCGTCAGACCATGACCATGATCGTGCGTCATCATTACGAGCAGCGCCGGCAGCGCGTGCTGACGGCGCTGGATGCAGAGATCACCGAGGAGAAGCACGGTCTCGATGATGCTCGCCAAGAAGCGATCGCGCGGCTCGAGCGCTTCGTGGAACGGTATAGCGGCGCGAACGCGGACCCGCGGTCCACCCCGGACGCCATGTTTCGGCTTGGCGCGCTGTACGAAGAGCGGGCCCGTTCCAACGCGGACGCCGATTTGACCACGGGTCTCGAGCCCGCGATCGGCATGTATCGGAGGCTGATCAAAGAGTTCCCGCTCTACGAAGAAATTGCCGCGGTCCATTATTACCTCGGTCACGCATACACCGACGCGGCGCGCATCGACGAAGGTCAGCAGGCATGGCGCTCGTTGGTTTGTGCCAACCGCTACACGGTAAAGGACGACCCGAAAGACGCGAACAAAATCGCGCTCGACCCGCTGGCTCAGGATCACGACGACAAGTTCTGGCAGGATTGGTACAACAAAAACCCCGTGCCGATCGATCAGATCGGCAAGGGGAAAGGGGCGGCGCGTGGGCGCGCGGTCGCTAGGCCGGCGGCTAAAGTCGGCAAAGCCGGTACGGACGCGGAAGAACGCTCGTTCGTCGATCCGTACGACGGTTGCAAACCCCTGCCGCAAAAGGTCGAAGGCACGGACGACCCTCGTTACCTCGCAGAAATTTGGTGGCAGCTCGGGAACTTCCATTTCGATCAAATCGACCCTCACGGCGGCCCGTACAATTTGAACCGTGCCGTGAGCGCTTTCGATCACTCGATGGAGTTCAAAAAACCGCCGATCTTCGGGGTCGCGATGTACAAGCAGGCTTGGACTTACTACAAGCAACAGCGCTATCGCACCGCGGTCGATTGGTTCGTGCGTCTGCTCCACTATGCCGACGAGCAGGAGGCGAAGACGGGCGATCCCGGCGCGGACTTCCGCTCGGAAGCTTATACGTACATCGCCGGCTCGCTCACCTACGTCGACTTCGACGGCCCGCCGCCCGAGGTTCCATATATCCCGCGCAACGACGTGCTCGATACGGAGACTGACCCGGTCTTGGCCGAGCAGAAGATGGCGATCGCCATCACGCGGGTTCAAGATCCTACGCTCGTGCCGCAGGACCAAAAGTGGACCGTCGAAATTTACAAGGCGCTCGCCCAAGAATTCGTCGAGATCACGCAGAACCGCAACGCCGTGGCGATGCTGGAATTGACGCTCCAGAAGTTTCCGATGAATCGCGACGCGCCGGTGATGCAGAACAAGGTCGCGGAGCTCTACGACCAGCTCTCGCGCTTGGCGCCGGACGGGTCGGCTGCGCGCGCCGAGTACGGGTCGAAGGCTCTCGAAGCCCGCACCAAATTGGCCGCCTACGTCGGCACCACCCCTTGGGTCGATGCCAACAAGGATGACCCGGAGGCCTTGCAAACGGCCGAGCAGTTGGTGAAGGGCGGCTTGAAGCGCGCTGCCGCTGACCATACGAACTTTGCGCGCGGTTACTATGAAAAGGCGCTCGAGCTGAACGAGGCAGGCGAGCAGCACAATCTGATTGAAAAGGCGATCGCGGAATACCGCCTAGCCGAGACCGGCTGGGCCGCGTATCTGCAGCAAGACCCGACCGCGATGGATGCCTACGAGAGCCGTTACTGGCTCTCGGACGCGCGGTACTGGGTCGTCGTTTTGCAGATCGCCATCGAGCGCTCGCCGACCCCGGAAGAGGTGAAGTCGGCTCACGACAGTTCAGTGGCCGTCCGCGATTCGAACGAGGACGATAAGTATCTGCAGCCGTCCGCGTACGACGTGGTCACGCTCGCGGAGAAGGTTCTAGAGGACGAGTACCGCAAGTTCGACGTCAGCAAGGGGGCGCAGGGCATCGAGAAACGCACGGAAGTTCGTTTCAGCGGCGAGGGCGATACGCGAAAGGTCGTCAAAGACCCGGTGCCGACCCCAGTGCTCGATGCGATACGCGCGCGCGACGAATACAACGATCGCATCGCGCTGGATCGGGATCCGCAGAAAAACGGGCTGCTATATGCCTTCCAGTCCGCCGATTTGTATTTCGTCTATGGGCAGTTCGACGACGCGCGCAAGCGCTTCCGACCACTTTACGATCAATACTGCGGCGTGAACGAATGGGGCTACCGGTCGTGGGAGAAGCTCATCAGCATGAGCAACTTCGAGGGCAACGCCGACGAAAGTCGCAAGCTTGCCGAAGGCAAGAGCTGCGCTTTCAACGCCGAGACCGAGAAGGCCGAAGATCAGATTCGAAAGCCCGTCAAACAAGGCGTGGCTTATCTTGACGCGCGCAAACTATACGAAGAAGCGCAAAAAATGCCAGACGGCCCCGCGCGCGCGGCAAAGTGGCGCGAGGCGGCTGCCGCGTACAAGGTCGCACTCGACGCAGCTCCCGATCGCGACGAGGCACCCGAGGCCGCCATGAACGGCGCCTACGCGTACAAGCAAGTCGGCGAGTACGACAAGGCGATCAGCATGTACGAGCTGTTCATCGCTAAATATGGGAATGAGCAGACTTTACAAAAGTTGCAGAGCGGCGATGCCAAAGCCAAGCCCGCAGTGCCGGCGGACCCGAAAAAATACGAAGAGCGCGTGAAGTATTTACAGGGCGCCCACGACGCGTTGGCTGGGGCCTACGTGCTGTTCTTCAACTACCCGCGCGCGGCCGACACCTACGACAAAATTAGTAATAACACCCACTTCTCGCAAACGGCGCGGCGCACCGCGGCCCAGCAGGCGCTCAGCCTGTATGCGAGCCTTGGCGACAAGGGCGGCATGACCCGTGCCCGCGAGCGCTTCCAGGAGCTTGGAGCCTCGCCCAAAGAAATCGCCGAGGCAGACTTCGTGGTCGCGAGCGCCGAGCTGAAGCGCTGGGATCAGTACAGCGCGGACGAAGGTGCCAATGCCGCAGCGCGCCGCACCGCCCAGGCCGCGATGGATAATTACTACACCGCGAACCGGGCCAAGGACCCCGCGGCGGAGTTTCTGGTGCAAGCGGCTTATTGGAGCGCAAAGACGCGCAAGGCAGTGGCCGCGAGTGACACCAACAAGTGGTGGGACAACACCATCGCGGCGTTCGCCAAGTGGAAGACCCTTGCGCCGGTGGCAGGCGGCAAGAGCAGCGCGCTCGGCTCGCGTGAGGCGGGCATGGCGGCGGAGGCTGAGTTCACGGAGCTCGATCAGGAAAACCAACGCAGCTTCGATTACGAGTCTGGTTTTCACCACTACAAGGGGACTTCGGTGGAGGTCGTTGCCGAGTATCAAAAAGACGCGGGCGACGCCAAGAAACGCTACGACAAGCTGCAGCACGTAGTGGACACTTACGTGTCGCCCGAATGGACCACGGCGGCGATCGCTCGCCAAGGGTCGCTTTACGATTCGCTCCGCACCGGTCTCTACAACACGCGCGAACCGCAGCTCAAAATCTTCGATGCGAAGACGGAAGCCGCCCTGAAACGAGCTGAAAATAGCGCCAACCCGGACCTTCAGGAACAAGCGGATGCGCTGCGCGTGAAGGCGGAAGGGGCCTGGCGCGATCGCCGCGACAAGGAGCTCAATAGCGCCGATCAGATCATGGTCGACCGCTACGGCAACGCGGTGGTGTTGGCCAAGCGCTACAGCGTGTCCAACCCCGAGGTGACGCGAGCCATTCGCCGGCTGGCCTTTTTCACCGATGTGATTGGCGAAGCCAAGATGCAACAGTACACCGGTTCGATCAAAGATCTGAACTACACCGCGGGGATGTTTCCGCGCATGCGTCCAGGTCAGGACGCGGCGCCGACGCCGCAGGGTTTGCCGACGGCGCTACCGGCGGCCATCCAATGAGCAAGGCGAAGAGCATGAAATCCACGTCGTCGACGCAGGGTCGTGTGGGCGTTTTATTGATGCTCAGCGCGAGCCTTGCGGGTTGCGGCGCGGGCGCCGGCAGCGCGGCGAAAGGACCCACGTCGCCAAACCAACCCGAAACGGGCGCGGCCACCGGCACTGGCCCGAGCCCAGGGAGTCAGCAATTCGCGGTTGTCGACGCGCCCACCAGCGGCGAGTCTGGCGCGAACCGTCCAAAGATGAACGCGGCGGCCGAGGCCGCATACAACGCGGGCTTGGAGGCCTTCAAGCGAGGTGATCTCGCTGCGGCTAAAACCCAATTCATCCAAGCGTCGCAAGCGGACTCCAAGGCTTACCAAGCCTTTTATTCCCTGGGCGTCGTGCGCGAGCGCATGAACGAGACGGCCGGGGCGCTGAGCTCCTATCGTCAGGCAACGAGCGTCGTGCCCGACTACGAGCCGGCAATCGTTGCCTACGCCGTGCTTTTGGCGCGCACCGGCAAGCCCGACGATGCAACTGATTTTTTGAATCAGCGCCAGGCGCAGATGAGCAAGAGCGCGGCGGTAACCGCCGCGCTGGCCGAGGTAAAATCGATTCAGGGCAACTCCGGCGAGGCGCAGCGCTTGGCGCAGGAGGCACTCAAGCTCAATCCAGATTACCGACCAGCGATGGTGACACTGGCGCGCGACCACTACCGCTCGCGTCGGCTCGATCTCGCGCTCTACGCGCTGAAAGGTATTCTCGACGGCTACGGCGAGGAAAATCCGCCGCGTGACAAGAACAACGCCGAAGCGCACTTGATCCGTGGCCTGATCTACAAGGAGCAGGGTTTGCGTGGCCCGGCGATCGTCGAGCTTCAAGCCGCGCTCGCTTTGCGTCCAGACCTGGTGGAGGCGCGGGTGCAGCTGTCCTCGTATTTCCTGGAATCGGGCAACGCGGCGGACGCGCAAGCCCTGCTCGAGCCAGCGCTCAAGTACGACGCCGACAACCTCATCGCGCACTTGAACTTGGGGGATGCCTACCGTTTGCTGGGCCGGCCTGTTGACGCCAAGCGTGAGCTCGAGTGGGTGAAGACGCGCGATTCGAGCATCGCCCAAGTGCACTATAACCTGGGTCTATTGTACCTGTTCACCGACAACTTTCCGGGCGTCACGCCAACGCAAGCGGCGGACACGGCGATTGACGAGCTCAATCAGTACAAGAAGATGAAACCACGCGTCGCCGGTGGCACCCCCGACGACACGGACGAGCTCATCACCCGCGCCAAAACCAAGAAGGCGCTGATCGACGCCAAAGCCAACGAAAGCGCGTCCCCGGATGCCGCTCCAGCTGCGACGTCTCCAGCCGCAGCCGCTCCAGCCGCAGCCGCTCCAGCTGCGACGTCTCCAGCCGCAGCCGCTCCAGCCGCAGCGCGCGCGCCGGCGGCGGCCCCATCCGCGCAATTCGCCCCCGTCACTGGAGCAGCAAAATGAATCACTCGCGTGTCATGTTTCGCCCCGCGCTCTTGGTGCTGACGATTGTTTTCGGCTCGTCCCTGGCATCCGCGCAAAAGAAGGGCCGCGTCGTGACGATCAGTGAGGTAACGATCGTCGGACGGGTACAGAAGCCAATCGCTGCTGTCGACGTCAGTCGCATTCAACCCAAGCTCACGCTCGCGGAGCTGCGCCAGCCGTTTTTGGATCGCATCGAAAAGGCGATTTACAACGACCCATTCTGAGCCCGAGTGGGCTTTCGTGAGGTGTTCGCGGGCTGGCCTTTGCTCGCCGAGTGCGCGCTGGTTCTCAGCTGCTTGACGATCGCCTGGCGACGCCTGCATCAGCTGCGCAAGCTCGCGCCACCCGAAACGCGGTACTTACTTCGAGAGCTGACCCAGGACCGCGGCACGTTCGAAGGGGTTTCCCAGTTCGATGACGCTACGCGCCGGGCCGCGCTCGCGGAGTTGAATCAACGCATCTCGGATGTCGCCTTTGCGCTCGGTGTACTGCCCGCTACCTTCGTCGCTTTGGTTCGGATTTGCATCGCGAGTGGAACCGCGTTGGCACTGCTCGGGTTCTTGCAGGACGCGGATCGACCGCCACTGATCCGCGCTCTGCAAGGCGGCGCGTGTGCGCTGTGTGGGTTTGTAGGTGCAGCTTTCAACACCGCCATCGGCCGTGCGGCCAAGCTTCGCGCGGCCGCGATTCGCGTCACGTGGGACCGAGCTTCGCGTCAATTGGGGGAGGCGTTGCGCGCGTCACTGGATTGAAGCGGGGCCCCGTCTCGCGTTGTTCGCAGACCGGCGAGCAGCACTTGAAATTCTGTGTGCCGTCGCGGGTCGTCCGGTCCGCTTGGAGCCGCTCTCGCTGGAGAATTCACGAAGGGCTTTCGCAGACAGACCGCTCCGGGCTACTCTTACGTAGATCCAGGGAACACTTCGCTGACGCCTCTGTCCCTCGATGAGGCGGTGACGTCCCCTGCCGTGAACGGCGACCACAGAGAAAGCTCCAATGACCCAAGGGTTTCAGCAACCAGGCACTTCGCAACGTCCCGGACAGATGACCGCGGTCATGCGCGCTGTCGCCGCGACCGGGCCGAAGGTCCTGCGCATCGGCGTCGTGCAGAGCGGGCGCGTGTCGGAAGAGCGCATCATCAAACAGCGCACGCACGTGACGGTGGGTCCCAGCGAAAAGAACATGTTCGTTATCACGACGTCGAGCGTGCCCGCGACGTTCCGCGTGTTCGAGCTGATCGGAAACGACTACCATCTGAATTTTCTGGACGGCATGACCGGGCGCATTGCGCTGCCGACTGGTATCTCCGATCTTTCTGTTTTGAAGGGCCAGGCTCGGCGCACGTCGCAGGGCGCTTATCAGATCCGGCTGACCGAAGACTCGCGGGGCAAGGTCGTCATCGGCGATACTACATTTCTATTCCAATTCGTCGCACCCCCGCCCGTCCAGCCGAAGCCGCAGCTGCCGGTGGCGGTGCTCCGCGGCGCGAGCGCCATCGACTGGAACACGACGATCATCGCGGCGCTGTCGTTCCTGTTTCACTTCTTGCTACTCGGTTCGATTTACTCCGACTGGCTAGACCCCGTCGTCGATGACGAAGTGAGCGTCGCCGGTGTGATCGACTCGTTGAAGAGCTTGCCGCCTCCCCCGCCGGTCGAGGAGAAAACGGAGGACAAGCCGGATGAAAGCGCCAAGCCAGAGAAGGCCGCGGAAAAGACGCCAGTCGCGGCCGCCGCAGCGCCCGCTGGCCCCAAGGCCCCCGCAGGGCAGATGAGTGAAAAAGCGGCCGCGGCGCTGCACAACGAGCTGGACCAACTCGAGATGCAAACTCTCGGCGCGTTGTCGAGCAGCGGGCCAGCGACGGCAGGCGTCTTGAAAGGCAGTGAGGTTGCGACCAGCGCGCTAGACCAGGCGGCCGCTAGTAGTGCGGGCGTTGGCACTGGCACGGGCGACCTCAAGCTGGGATCAGCGGGTGGGGCCATTCGCCCGGGGATGGGCGGAACCCTGGCGGGGATTGGATCCACCGGTCAATCAGCTGGCACAGAAGGCACGGGCGCTGCCGCAAAGGTTGCGGGGCCGAAGGGCAACGCAACGGTAGGCGGCGCATCGGTCAGTGGCGGCACGGTGGGCAACGCCTCCCGGGTCGTAGCCAGCATGCGCGCGGGCTTCCGAGCTTGCTATCAGCGCGGTTTGGCCGAAAACCCCGACGCGGCCGGAAGCGTGACGCTCACCATCCGCGTCGGCCCGGGCGGAGAAGTGCAAAGCGTAGGGGCCTCGGCGGGCTCGCTGCCCCCGTCGGTCGTTTCGTGCGTGAAAGCGCGGGCGCAGGCGGCGCAATTCGACGCGCCCGACGGCGGCAGTGCGGTGATCCAAGTGCCCGTGACCTTCGTGAAGCAGTAGTGTTCAGCGGGGGAAGGCGCCCATTCCATGAACATTTCCGAATGACCGCGCACCTAAATATTAGCAGTAGTGGCGTTTTGCGCCGGCCTCAGGGCTGACCGTACGGATTCTAAGTGAAATTTGAATGGTGCAGTGCGTTGACAGGAAATTTGTAGGTTTATATACTCGCGACATTCTTTCCTAAGTCGTCGAGGGAGGCTTGGTTTACCACATGCGATCTACAACAAATGCTTGGGCGATTTTTGCAGCTGGCGCCGTGCTGAGCTGCTTCGGAGTTGCCATGGCGCAAGACGCCGCCAAGGCTCCGGCGACCGCCGTCGGTGTTGAATCGCAACAGGACGTCAACCTGTCGCCAACGCAGATGCTCGATCGCGCTCACGCGTTCAAGCCGATGATGGACAATGACGCTGCCGCCGTGCAGCGCCAAGCCAGCGACGCAAAGCAAAAGCACGACGTCGTGAAGTCGTTGTGCTTGAGCGACAAGCTGAGCCAAATCCACGTGGCCGTGACGACCGCTGCCGGTCGGATCGGAACGCTGGAGGCCGCGGTCGCCAAAAATGATTCTGACCGAGCCAAGCACGAGTTTACGATCGTGCAGGTCCTGAAGGATCGCTCGGCATCGTTGGTATCCGAAGCCAATCAATGCATCGGTGAGGAAACCGGGTTCATTGGGGAATCGGCGGTCACGGTTACGATCGACCCGAACATTCCCGGCGGAGACGACTCGTCGGCGCTCCCGACCGATCCTTTGGTGAGCGAACCGCCGACCCTCAATAGCTCGACGTCATAAACGACCGTTCCGCTTTCTGCTCTTCGCTCCTCGCTCTCATCGCCTCCCCCCGAAGAACCCGATCGGTCCCATGAAGTTCTGCCTTACGCTTGTAGCGACCGTGCTTTTGGGAGCTATTTCGCTCGAAGCCCACGCCCAACAACCCTGGCTTAGCGATCGCAAGTACGGCGAGGGCGCAGGCATTCGGGTTGGCAACTTAGAAGTTCATCCCGGTCTTTCCGCCGAGGCCGGTTACGACTCGAACTACTTCTTGCGCGCGCCGTCCGAGGATCCCTTGGCGGTCTATCGCTTTCGAATTACGCCCTCACTGAGCGTGGCAACGCTCGGCACCCAGCGCCGCGAGGGCTCGACGACGCCCACGCAATTGACGTTCCGGGCGAGCACGTACGCGGCTTTCAATCAGTTGGTCGCCGCCGACTCGAAGCACTCGGATGAAGTGCACGATCAAAGCAACGTCGACGCGGGTGCGGACCTCGCGCTCACCTTGTTTCCGACCGGCCGTTTCGGCGTCGACGCGTACGGCAATTTCGTGCGTACGGTGCAGCCTTCGAATGCCACTGACGTGGAGAACGCGTTCAACCGCGACAGCTTTCGAGCGGGTGCGGGCGTCACCTGGCGGCCTGGTGGGGGCCTGTTCGACTGGCGCCTCGGCTATGAGTTCATTTACAACTACTTCGAGAAAGACAATTTCTCGGAGCTCAACAACTACCAAAATACCGTCAGCATGCGCGGGCGCTGGCGTTTTTTGCCGCGCACCGCTTTGCTCTACGACGGGAGCTATACCTGGATCACCTATCCTAATTCGGGCTCGAATACGCCAGTGGGCGTGCAAAATGATGGTCAGATCCTGCGCTCGCGGATTGGCATCAACGGCCTCATTACGACGCGCCTGTCCGCCTTGTTCATGATCGGATGGGAGGGCACCTTTTACGACGCCAATCGGCCCGGGCCGAACGGCACGCCGGCGCCGCAGCAGTTCGATTCCGTCTCGGGCCAGGCCGAGCTGAAGTACTACATCAGCGGCGGACAGGAGAGTTTGAACGCTGGCTCAGCGCCGGTGGGCCTTTCCTTCGTCGCGTTGGGGGCAACCCGGGATGCCGCCAATAGCTACCTCGGTAACTTTTATCAACGGGACCGCGTGTACGCGAGTGCCACTTATCTGTTGGGCGGTCGTTTCGTCGCCACGCTAAATGGCGGTTTTTCGAACATCGAATTTCCGACGTCGTACTTCGCAGACGGCTCCACGCGGCAGAATTCGTTCTCGGAGCAGCGGGTCGACGCGAGCTTGTTCACGGAATACCGCTTGAGCAGTATCTTCGGCCTGAACGCCACCGTGAACTACGATCAAAACATCACGGATGTCAGCGTGCCAACGGATTCAGTGAATCCGAACAACCCGGCAACTAGGGACGCCCTGAGATTTCGTCGCTGGCAACTGTTCGTTGGCGCGCGCCTATTCTGGTAAGCCGCATGCCGTCCTCACGGTGCGTTCGGTGGATGCGAATCTCCATCAGCACTCAGCGCTGGGGTTCGCTTTTGGCGGGGGCGGCGCTGGCCGCCTGCGCGGCGAACGGCGCGGCGCACAAGATCAATTTGGCGCCGCCTATCGAGCGCAACGTGCTTGGCCCCGGAGACACGTTTACATTGGAAATCGTGGGTGAAAAAGATCTGCCGCACGAGTACCAAGTAGCCTCCGACGGCACGGTCGATTTGCCTTATGTGCATACGCTGAAGGTTGCCGACCTCGAAGCGCAAGAGGTAGCTCGCCTCGTGCGCGATCACCTGATATCGGAAAAAGTGCTCAGCGATCCGAGCGTAGTGGTGCAAGTCAAGGAGTATGCAAGCCGGCACGTGACGCTGCTCGGCCAAGTGGCTAAGCCCGGGAGTTTTCCGCTCATGCCTGGCATGTCGCTCATCCAAGCGATTTCCCAGGCGGGCGGCTTGACCGCCGTTGCCAGTGGCTCGCACGTCAATTTGACGCGCAAGACGCCCAAGGGTCAACAGACGGTGGAGATCGACGTCGAGTCGATCACGGACGGCAAATCTCCGGACGTCCCACTGCAAGCGGGCGATCAGATCTATGTTCACGAACGCTTGTTCTGAGGGCGTGCCCTCGGCTCAAGGTGCCGCTTCTGGCGGTGCGAACCGCAGCATGACGAGCGAGTGCATGCTGGGTGTCGTCAAGCCCAGAAAGTGATCGGTGCCGCTACCGGTAGGGCCAAGGCGTGTCTCGCTGGAGAGGGGGATGCCGGAACCAGCCGCAATGCCGAGAGTCCAGTGGCCCTGCTTGTGAAAACAGGTATGCACGGAAGCGAGCCACTCGGCGGGGAATAGCGTTTCACCGCGGAGGGCCACGTCATGCTGTGAGGCTTGGCTGCTGGCTAGAGGTGGCAAGCCAAACGCCTCTACGCCCACGAATAGCAAGCCCGGTTCGAGCAACTCCATTCCAAAGCCCAGCCCGAGGAAAGCCTGATTACCGAGGCGAGCTTCGCCCACATCGAGCCTGCGGCGGAGCCGGGCTCCGGCGCTGAACGCCAGGCGGAATCGCCGGACGCCCGCCGCAAGTGTCGCGCTCGGCATGAGCACCACGGACGTCTCGCCGGCGAGCTCGTCATCACCGGCGAGCGGTAGCGAGGCCTCGAGCGCAAGGCGTACGCCAAGCCCGCGCGTGCCGAGCGCGTCGTTGAGCGAATAGCCAAGGCCAAGCCGGGGATTGCGAAGTGCGCCATGCGCGATCGCCGGCGCTGTCTGACTGCTCACCCCGCCCGCGCCACTGCCACTTTGATACAGTCGCGCGGGCGTGGCCAGTGTAAGCTCGATATTTTTCCATACACCGGCGCTGATCAGAAGCGAGGCGTCGAGCGCGTCGCCGAGCGCGTCCACGTTGCGCCCGTCGCGATCGGGGGATGCCAAGTGCAGCAACACGGGTCGGCGAAGCCATTCCGTGGTCAGCCCGAAGGTGATCACTCCCACGGCATCGACGCGCGCGTCCGGTAAGCTGACGAATTTGGCGCGACCCGCCGGCAGCCACAGTGAATTTGCGTCGAAGCACGTGCTGAACGCCGGGTTCGAGCCGCAACCGCTCGCGTGCGCATGCGCGCTGAAGAGTGCCGAGGCCGCGGTCAGCGCCGCGACCCAGGCGGGTTTGAAGGCGAGGCGGCGTCTCACTGGCGGCACCGCAGGACTCTACACTCGGCCGCGCCGTCCGAACACACGAGCCGGTTGCCTCCGGCGGAGCTCGTAAGCTCGTGTGGGGGGAAGCATGCCCTGCACCGTGCGGAGGCCTCCGTGTCCGTCGGGTTCTTCTTGAACGCCGGATGGCAACGAACTCTGTAGCAGCCACATCAACGGTGCTAAGACCGGCCCGCGATGATCAGTAGAGGCACCCCTTTGATATTGGGCTCAGCCTCGCCGCGACGCCGGGAAATCCTGAGTGGGCTCGGTCTGTCGATTCGCGTCGAGCCGGCGGACATTCCCGAGCAGGTCGGGGCGGGGGAGGGCCCGCTCGAGTACGTCGCGCGCATCGTCGCTGAAAAGCTGAACGCGGTCGCCGGTCGCGTATCGGATCCGTATGCGGGGGTGCTGGTCGCAGACACGGTGGTCGTCATCGATGGCGATGTGCTGAACAAGCCGGAGGGAATCGCTGGCGCCGTCGGTCTGCTCGAGCGCATCGTCGGTAGGACGCACACGGTGTATACGCGCTATGCAGTCAGCGTAGCGGGCGAGCCCGCGGTCGCTGCGGTCTCCCGCACGGTGGCTACGGAGGTGACGTTGCGGTCCGCATCCGCGCAAGAAATCGCGCGCTATGCCGCGAGCGGTGAGGGCTTGGACAAGGCCGGCGCCTACGCGGCACAGGGCCTGGGTGCTTTTTTGATCGAGCGCATCGCTGGGTCGTATAGCAACGTGGTTGGGCTGCCTGCGTGCGAGGTGGTGCTGGACCTGCGCGCGCTCGGGCTGCTCGGCGCCTTCCCTTGAGCCGATGTCGAGCCGGCTAGCCGTGAGCAAACACGCGGTGGCAGAGCGCGATTCCGGCCGCCCTGCGAGCGACGCGTGGTGGCTCGCCGCGCTCGCGCTGGGGACGCGCGCCCTCATTCTGATCTGGGCCAAGGACCGCTTCCCGCCGACCGATGACGGAATATTTTATCACCAGCTTGCAGCGCGGATTGCCCACGGCTCCGGTTACACCTGGCTGTGGCCGGACGGCGCCGTGACGTATGCGGCGCACTACCCCGTTGGCTACCCGGCTCTGCTTTCCGTCGCGTACGCCGCTTTCGGCGCAGAGCCACTGGTGGCCATGGTCTTCAACGCACTCTTGGGGGCGTGTGCGGCATTTGCGGCGCAGCGCGCCGTGCTGGAGACCGGCACGCGCGCCCAAGCGTTCCTCGCGGCGCTGTTGATCGCGCTTCATCCGGGCTTGGTCTTTTATACACCAGCGTTGATGACCGAAGGCGTTAGCGCGGAGCTACTGGTGATTGCGGCGTGGTTGACAGTGCGCGTGAGCACGAGTGCCGGTGCGGGTGTCGGATTTCGACTGGTCGGGCTCGGGGTTTGCGCCGGAGCGCTCACGCTGGTGCGACCGCAGCTTCTGATCATGGCCCCGGTGTTTGGTTTTTTCTCGCTCAATTCAGGCAAAACCCGTTACCCCCGGCGGGCGTTGCGCGCGCTCTCGACCACGCTCGTCGCGCTGGCTCTTTGCCTGCCGTGGACCGTTCGTAATTGCATGCGGATGGATCGTTGCATCTTCGTCAGCGCCAATGGCGGTTGGAATCTGTTGATCGGCGCGGCCCCCGAGGCAGACGGCGCTTGGATTCCGCTGCAGGGCGCGAGAGTGCCGCCGGAGTGCCGCACGGTCTTTGGTGAGGCGGAGAAGGACCGCTGTTTCGGGCGCGCCGGGCTCAGCCAGATCCGTAGTCACTTGGGCCGGTTTCTGGCGCGTGCACCCCGCAAGCTATCGCTGACGTTCGATTACTTCGGTGCGCCCGGTCACTACCTGCATAGCTCCAACGCGAATGCGTTCGATGACACACGCAAGCTCGAGCTCGGAGCCTTGGAAACGGTTTGGGAGCGGCTGGTCGTATTGCTCGCGATCACCCAGGCGGCGACCCGCGGATCGGTGCGTCGGTCGTTGCGCCTGGGTCTGGGCCTCGCCGCCGCCCTGTGCGCCCTCACTCGTGCCGGTTGGCTTGCGCATCTGGGCTACGTGCTCACGGTCGCGTGCGCCGGTAAGGAGTTATGGAAGCGGCCGCTGGACGCGCTGGCGGCTTGTCTCGTGCTCGTCACCGCGGCCACCCACGCGCTCTTCTTCGGCGCGGGCCGTTACGGCTTCGTGTGTGCGGGCCTGCTCTGCCTCGTCGCCCCCGGCCCAAGCCCGAGTCGGTGGCCCTGGCCATGGAAGCGAGCGCGCGCCGCGAGCGCCACCGATGTTTGACGAAGGCCGTGCGCGCCGGCCCGTCCACCTAGGCCGTGAGTCTTTTGACAGCCCAGCCCATAAACGGCGATACTCTCGGGAAAGGAGTCTTTGCCGAATGCCGCTGATCGAGACCGAAGAAGCTGCTCGCCGCCTGGCTCGCGCCATCGCGAGTGATTTGTCTCTCTATAACGAGGAGAAAATCATTCGTGGCATCGAAGGGGACTCCTTGTTCGAGCAGCTCGGAGAGGAGATCGAAGAAGGGCGCGCCCTGTTCAAGAGTCGTGTCTCGCCAGATCTTTATCACCGTAACTTTTACGATCGTGCGCTGGTGGATATTTTGGTCAAGTCCAAGGGCCACATCAAGAGCAAGATCTGGTAGCGGCGGCGCGCGCTTTATCTGCCCGGCTAGGCTTCCGTGGCCACACACTCATTCGTTTTGGCCGAAGGGCAGCGTCGCGAGCGACTGGATAAAGTCCTCGCGCGGCTCAGCCCGGAGGTGTCACGCGCTACTGTGCAGCGCTGGATAGAAGAGGGCCGCGTGCTCGTTGACGGTAAGCCGTGCCGCGCGCGAGACAACGTGAGCGCCGGGAACCGAATCGAGCTCCGTCCTGGTCCGCCGCTACGCAGTAGCGCCGACCCAGACCCGAGTGTGGTGCTGGACGTGCATTACGAAGACGAGCACCTGCTCGTGGTCAACAAGCCCTCGGGGCTAGTCGTACACCCGGCGCGCGGGCACCGAAACGGGACGCTCGTGAATGGCCTCTTGGCGCGCCCGGGCTTCGAGCTCGTGAGCGCCGACCCCCGTGACGAGCAGGGCTCACTCCGTCCTGGCATCGTACATCGGATCGATAAGGACACGAGTGGCCTCTTGATGGTGGCTAAAGACGAGCCGACCCGCGAAGGTCTCAAAGCGCAGCTCGCTCGACACAGCGTGGAGAGAGTGTACCTGGCCCTAACGTGGGGCGTACCGACGCTGACCACGATTTCGTCATTACATGCCCGCGATCCCAAGTCTCGGCTGCGCTTTACGTCACGCGGGTCCACCGGACGCACTGCCGTCACGCACGTGCACGTGCGCGAAAGTCTGGCAGGAGGTCGCGCGGGGTTCATCGAGTGCCGGCTCGAGACGGGGCGCACGCACCAGATCCGGGTTCACCTCAGCGAGCAAGCGAAGACGCCGCTCTTGGCCGATGCGCTGTACGGGAAAACTTCTGTGTCGCCGGAGCTAGCCAACATCGCAACCAGGCTCGGCCGGCAAGCGCTCCACGCCGCCGTGCTCGGCTTCATCCATCCGGCGAGCGGGCAACCGATGCGTTTCGAGGCTTCTCCGCCCGACGATTTTGCTCACGCGCTGGCCGAGCTTCGCGCGCTCGGCTGAAGCGGGTCAGAGATGCAGGCGTGTCCCGAAGCGTTTGCGGAGAGAAGCCGCGCCGCGGGTCCCGATGTCGTTGCCGTAGAGCTCGATCACTTTCAGGTGTTTGAAGTAAGCAGACTGGGCCAGCGCGAGCGCGCCTGCATCGCCGATGCCGTTGGCGCATAGGTCCAGGGTGGTGAGCGCGCTCAAGCCTGCGGATTTGGCCAGGGCCTGCGCTCCCTGGTCGCCGGCGTTGTTGCCGGATAGCGCGAGCACGCGCAGTGAGCCGAGGCGCGGGGAGTCCGCTAATGCTTCGATGCCGCCCGGGCCGATCTCGCAGCCCAACAAATAAAGCGCCTCGAGCGGAAGGGTGCTTCGGGCCAGCGCGCGGGCGCCCGCGCCGCCGATGGCGTTCATACTCAGGTCGAGCGAGCGCAGGCGCGTGGCGGTTGGCGCGGCCAGCGCGCTTGCGCCACTTTCTGCGATCGAGTTGCCGCTGACGTTGAGCGTTTCCAGGCCGGTCAATGTGGACGAGCGCGCGATGGCCTGCGCCCCCTCGTCGCCGATATCATTGCCGCCGAGGTCGAGATCACGTAAGACCCCGAGCTGCGCCGACGCGGCCAAGGCGCGAACGCCTTCGCTGCCAAGGTCATTGTCACTGACGTCCAGCAGGCTCACATGCGCTAAATCCGGGCTGCCGGCGAGCAAACGGCCCAGCGCCGGGCCCAGGCCTTTGGTCGCTAGATTCAGCTCGCGTGCGCCGCCCAAGCCGGAACGCAACTGACGTGCGAGCTCCGCCAGGGAGCCCCGGTCCTTGCCTCCGAGCTCGGGACCCGCAGGCAGCGCGTTATCCGCTGGGCGGGTCGCTTCCGGCGCGGCGCCCCCGCAGCACACACAGTAACCCCCCAGCACCAGCCGCCAAATTCGCGGCCCGCTTCGCATCATGAGCGCAGCTTTCGCGCGCGTATGTAAAAATAGCCGATCGTGACCATGAGTAGGGCCGCGCCTAGGAGCGCAATCGACCACGGTGACGCGGCATACCTGCCGCGAGCCAGGCCGGGCGGCGGCCGCTCCGCGACGAAGCCATTCCGCGCCACTGACACGTCGGATGACGAGCCCCCGCCGGCGGTCGAGCTCGATGACGCGCTCGAAAGACCCTGTTCGGGGCGAAAACGCATGCTGCGCTTGGCTTACACGTGCGTTCTTGGGCCGGCAACCGCCGCGCCAGGCAAGCCTCAATCAATGCTGGAGCCGTGCTAGAAGCCGGGGCTTCACCCCGGATTCGAACGCTCAGAAAGCTGACGTGACCCCAAACGACACCGCCTCCTCATCGAACGACACCGAGCTACTCCTGGCCTGCGAGCGTGGTTTTGCCAAGCTAAAAAGCGAGGTTGCGCATGCCGTGGTCGGCCAAGACGAAGTCGTCGAGGCCCTACTCATCACGCTGCTCGCTCGCGGCCACGCTCTGCTCGTGGGGGTCCCGGGCCTAGCCAAAACCCTGCTGGTCAGCAGCCTTGCTCGTGCGCTTGGTCTGAGCTTCGGTCGCGTGCAGTTCACGCCGGATCTGTTGCCGGCCGATATCACCGGCACGGACGTCTTGAACGAAGTAGAGAAAAACGGCTTGGTTCGGCGCGAGACCAGCTTCATGGCGGGCCCCATTTTCAAGAATTTGGTGCTGGCCGATGAGATCAACCGCACGCCCCCGAAGACTCAGGCCGCCCTGCTGCAGGCGATGCAAGAGCGCCGCGTGACGGTGGGTGTCGTGACCCACGCGCTGCCGGACCCATTCCAGGTGTTCGCGACCCGCAATCCGATCGAGCAGGAGGGCACGTACCCATTGCCTGAAGCACAGTTGGACCGCTTTTTGCTCGAGGTCCATGTGGAATACCCGTCCGAAGGCGAAGAGCTCGAGATTGCGCGCCGCACCACCTCGGGGCGGGAGCCCGAGCTCTCATCGGTGGTCGACCTAGAGCAGGTGCGCGCCTTTGGGGCACTCGTGCCGCGCATCCCGATCACCGACGAAGCCGTACGTTTTGCTGTCGCCTGCGCGCGCGCCTCGCGCCCGGGTTTGACCTCTGCGCCCGCCGAAGTGACCCAATACGTCCGCTTCGGGGCTGGTCCGCGCGGCAGTCAAGCGCTGGTCATCGCCGCCAAGGCGCGGGCCGCGCTGCGCGGGGAGGCGGCTGCCGATTTAGATGACGTGCGCGAGCTAGCGCTGCCCGCGCTTCGGCACCGCTTGGTCCTCGGCTACCGCGCCGACGTGGACGGCGTCCGCGATCGCGATGTGGTGGCGGCAATCGTCAAGAGCGCCAAGATTTGATTGTTACGGCCATGGATCAGTCCGAGCTGAAGTCTAAAATCAAACGCGCCCTGCTCGAAGAGCTAGATCTGCGTGGGCGCACGGAAGCAGATATCGATGATGCCGCGCCTTTGTTCGGTGATGGGCTTGGTCTCGACTCGCTAGATGCGCTGCAATTGGCTATGGCGATCGAAGAGCGCTTCGGCGTGACCATGCCCGAGGGCGAAGCGAGCCGAGCTATTTTCGCTTCGGTGAACGCGATCGCGGCTCACATCACCCGCGAGAAAGCGGGGTAAACGTGGCCGGGCGTGAGCGCATTGCGGTCACGGGGCTCGGCCTAGTGTGTTCGCTCGGCCTCGCCCGAGAACAATCGTTCGCTCGGCTGTGCGCCGGCGAGCGCGGGATTGGCCCCCTCCGCTTGTTCGAGTCGCGGGGCCTCAAATCGCACATCGCCGCGGAAGTGTCCGGTTTGGATGTGGCGGAGATTGGCGCTCGTGGAGAGGACTGGTCGCGCAGTGATGCGATGGCCTTCCTCGCGGCTCGTGAGGCGCTGAGCCACGCTGGGCACGTTCAGGGCGCGGAGCTGAGCTTCGCCCTCGGCGGCACCACGGGCGGAATGTACGAGACCGAGCGCGCGCTTCAGCAGCTTGCGGCGAGCGGGATCATGCCCCATGACGCGCGTCGCTTACTGGATTTTCCGTTGGCGGTGAGCCTGGAGCGGGTGTCGCGCGCGCTCGGCTCGGTCACGCAATCGGCGACCGTGTGCAGCGCTTGCTCGAGTGGCGCAGTCGCGATTGCGCTCGGCGCATCCTGGTTGCTCTCGGGTCGCGCCGCACGCGTCGTCGCCGGCGGCGTGGATAGCCTGTGCCAGCTCACCTTCGCCGGTTTCAACGCGCTCGGCGCGGTAGATCCGGAGCCTTGTCGTCCATTCGATGTCGGGCGCGCCGGTCTGACCCTGGGCGAGGGCGCGGCTTGCTTGGTTTTGGAGCTCGAATCGAGCGCGCGGGCGCGAGGCGCGCCGATCATCGCTTTTCTGACTGGCTGGGCGGTGGCCTCGGAGGCCCATCACGTCACGCACCCCGAGCCGAGCGGTGAGCGCGCCGCCGCCGTATTGGGAGCGGCATTGCGCGTCGCCGCGCTCGAGCCGCGAGACGTTGGCTACGTGAACGCGCACGGGACGGGCACGATCCAAAACGACGCCATGGAGGCGCGGGCGCTGCAGCGCGTTTTCGGGTCGGACCTAGCAGGCTTGTGGGTCTCGTCGGCCAAGGCACAGCTAGGCCACACCTTGGGCGCGGCGGGCGCGATCGAGGCCGCGATCACTGCGCTCAGCGTCAGCCGTGGTTACGTCCCACCCATGGTCGGGCTGGTGCAGCCCGAATCGAGCGAGCTTCGTTTTGTCCGTTCCCCGAATCAACGCGCAGATCTCCGGGCGGCTTTGTCGAGCTCGTTTGGCTTCGGGGGGGCCTGTGCCGTGCTGGCCTTCGAAGCACCCAGTGCGGAAGCTCGAACGTTGTCTCGAACGGTTTTCTCGCCGGTGGTGATCTCGGGCGCGGCGAGCCTCGGAAGTCGCGGCTTGCTCGGAGGACGTGACGGCTCGAGCTATCTCGTGCCGAGCGAGCCGAGCGCTCCGCCACCCGAGCCGCTCGACTTGCTGGACCAAGAGCGCTCACGCCGCTTCGGCCGAGCATCCGCCTTGGTCGTGGCTTGTTCGGAGCATGCATTGCGTGACGCAGCGCTCGAGCCGGCGGGGACGGGCTTCGTGGGGGGCAGTGCTTTCGGCGATGTGCAGCGCTCGGTTCGCTTTCTGCAAAAAGTGCTCGGGCAGGGACCAAGATTTGCGAGTCCGGCGGAGTTTCCGCAGCTGGTCGCCTCCACGGGCTCGGGCAACGCTTCTATTTATCTCGGCCTGACCGGGCCCTGCTTGTCGGTGAGTGAGTTTGGGACGAGCGGAGAATCCGCGGTTTCGGTGGCGATCGCGCTGATCGAGCTCGGCCTTGCTACGGCCGTGGTGGCGGGGTCGGGTGAAGCGCGGGATGCGATCGTAGACGCGGTGCTGGGCGGAGTAGTGGGCGCGCCCCGCAGCGAGGGCGCGGGGTTCGTGGTGCTCGAAGCGCTGAGCGCTGCTCGGTCACGCGGGCGAGTGCCACTCGCCCGCGTGACCGAGCACCGCGCGCTCCGCGGCGACCCGGGGCCGACCCTGTCGGCGCTGAGCGGCCCGCCGGAACGCGCGTGCGTGATTAGCGGCTTTCTTCCCGCCGCCGTCGCAGGTGCGCTCGCACGCTCGGCCTGGCGCGACGTTCGAACGCACGTCATCCCCGCGCTGCTCGGGTTCCACGAAGCCATCGGCGCGGTCGCGCTTTCGATAGCCGTCTCCGAGGTGGCGTCGGGGCACGCCCAACAAGTGCTGGTCGTCACGGGCGACGTCGATACATTTTATCTCACCCGCTTGGAAGCCTACGAGGAGCACGCATGAAGGCGATCGCCATCGTAGCCCAGGGGTCGATCTCGCCCCTCGGCGAAGGGGAGGCCGCCTTCGCCGTGGGCGAGCTGGGCGCGCGCACGGAAACGCGCGTGCAGCGCGACCTCGAGCTCGCGGCGGCCGGCCTGCGACGCCCCAATGCCGCCCGCGCAGCTTTGGCCGCGCACGGTGACCGCGGCTACGCATTGCTCGACCGCGCGCTCACGCTCTTGATCGGCGAGCTGGAGCTGGCACTGCCGAAATTTCGCGAGCTGCGGGTAGGCGTTGCATTGGGCACCTCGTCGGGGGGGCTAGCCTCACTCAGCGACTTGCTCGCTTCGCGTGCTGCGGGTGAGCCGCTCAGCCGAGCGCAGGCCCGGGCGTCCAGCTACTTTGGTCCGTTGCGCGCGCTGGACCGGCTCGCCGTCGACTTGACGCGGGTGACGCAGGTGCTGGCTGCCTGCGCATCTTCGACGGTGGCTATGGGCATCGCCTGTCGCTGGCTGGAAGCCGACCGCTGTGATCTGGTGATCGCGGGGGGTTACGACGCCTTGACGCTGTTCGCTGCCGCCGGCTTCGAGGCGCTGGGGGCCACCACCGCGTCCGTGCCACGTCCGTTTCGAAAGGATCGCGACGGCTTGGCGCTCGGTGAAGGAGCGTCTTTGGTCGCGCTGACTCGCCAGCACTCGGGGCCGGTGCTGGGCCACGTGCTCGGCTTCGGCGTGGGCTGCGATGCCGTCCACGTGACCGCGCCCGACCGCAGCGGGGCAGGCCTGGTACGCGTCGCGCGGGCTGCTCTCCGCGACGCCGCGCTCGAGCCGGATCAGGTCGACCTGATCAGCGCCCACGCGACGGCCACGGTGTTCAACGACAGCGCCGAAGCCCAGGCTATCGCCACCGTCATCGGCCGAAACGCCGAGCGCGTCGTCGTGCACCCCTTCAAGGCTATCGCGGGGCACACTTTGGGGGCCGCCGGCACGCTCGAAACGCTCGCCGCGCTCGCTGCCGCCCGGCGAGGCGTATTGCCGGCGGCGCATGGCGAAGGCGAGCTCGATAGCGAATTCTCGGCGCATCTATGCGCGCGAAATGCTCCCGGTACGTCGGCCTACATCCTCAAGTTGTCGACCGCCTTTGGCGGGGCCAACGCGGCGCTGGTCGTTTCCCCGGAAGCGCCGCGCCGGCCCGCCGCAAGGCGTTGCCGGAAGCGGGTCCGTTTGCGCGCGCTCGGCGAGCCGCAGCTTCTGCCAAATCTACCTTTGATCGCGGGCCAAACGAGTATCGCCGAGCTCGACCTAGAGCGCTTCGACCGGCCGTCATTGCTCTGCTTGTCAGCGCTCGCCCAAGTGCTCGAGCTGCAATCGCTCCCGGTCGAGACACGCCAGGCATGCGGGGTGATCGTTGGCACGATGAGCGCCAGCCTCGAGGTGAACGAGCTATTCGCGGCCCGGCTACGTGAGCGCGGTGCGCGCGGCGCGGAGCCACGTCGTTTTCCGGCGACCTCCCCGAACCTGCCGGCGGGTCGCGCCGCGATTGCTTATGGCCTTCAGGGGCCTGCTTTCGGGGTGGGCGCGGGGCCGCTGGCGGCGCTCGAGGCCTTGCTGCTCGCCATCGAGCTGCTGGAGGCGGGGGACGCCGAGTCGCTATTTGTGGTCGCCTTGGAGGACGTCGGACCGGTGGTCCGAGACGTATTCGGGGCGGCTGGGCTGCCTGCGCCGCAGCCGGGGGCGCTCGCGGCCTTATTGGACACCGGCCAGGTGGGCCTGCCGCTCGAGCCTGACGGGTTTGCCGCTCGGCTCTGCGAAGGTCCGAGTCTCGCGCTCGAAGTAGCGCCGGGTTGGCCGCTTTTGAAGCAAGCCTTGCGCGCGCCGCGGGCTTAAGTCACTGCCGTCCCGCCGCCGCTTGCGGAAGTGCACGCCCTTTGGCAGTGTCCGACGGAATACGGCTCCCTCAGCCGGCGTTCTGAGTAGAGAAGAATTCAGTGCCCGCCCCCCGTTTGCTCATTCCGTTCATTTTGGCCGCTGCCGTCAGCGTGTTTACCGGTTGCACGCATCAATACATCTCCAACACGGACGTCGAAGACAGCGACCTGAATCGGCGCGTAATCGAGTACTGCGAGCTCTACCGCCACGCGGTCGAGCTGCGCAGCACCGCGCGCCTGCTGGAGATGGCCGACCCGAGCTATTACGAAGACGGCGGCAACGTGGATGCGAGCGACGACCTGGACTACGCGGGCTTGGAAGCGTACCTGAACAACGAGTTCAAACAGACACGCGCGATCCGGTACGAGATCCACTACCGGCAAGTCTCCGAGGGCCGAAAGGATACGGTGTTGGTCGATTACACGTACAGCGCGAGCTACAAAATACCGACCGCGCATGGAGACGTTTGGCGCAGGCGCGTCGCCGACAACCGACTCTCCTTGGCGCGCCAAGGAGACGGCTTCCGCATCTTGTCCGGGATGTGACCTCGAGCCCTGCCGCGGCTGCCTTACGGTAATTTAAAGTCCTCCGAGATCTCTGCGATCTCGAAGCGCGTCCCCGTCAACTGTAAGCGGAACAGCAATTCGTCGCCAAACAGACGAGTCCGGCCGGCCCACGACACGCGGATCGGCACGCGCACGGCCACCTCATCGGCGCCGAGCTCGAGCGGGATGCGTCGCCCTCGGGGCAATCGCAACAGGTCCTCCGCGCGGAACGTTTGCACGTCTGCTTCACGGAAGAGGACCTGACCTTTGAGCTCGGTGTAGTCGAGCTGAGCCATGCGGACCTGCCAAAACGGGCGCGCGGGCTGTCGCCCGGCGCCGTTATCGACGAACGCGTTGGGCGAAAGCAGCAGCTCCAACTGCTCCGGTTTCTCAGCGATGGCCGCGCGCATAAACTCGCGCACAGTCTCTCTCGCGCGGTCGGCGCCCGCGGGCGCGCGGAGGAGCAGCAGCTGCTCTTGGCTGTCACCGCGTCGCACTGGGTCGGGAAGCTGAACGCTCCGGACCTCGAGTATACCGGGGGGGCGGCGCTCGTTCGTTGCGGAGGGCGCGCCCCTCACGAGCGCGGGTGCTCGCGCTGCGCAGCTGACGCACGCAGCGCACAACACTAAACTAAAGCGGCTCGACCCGTGGCTCATCCGAACGAGACAAGGTGACGATGGACTGCGGCAACACCTCGTTCCAGCCGACGGGAGTGCTGTCGAGCTCGGAGGCGATCAGCGAAAAATGGGTGCTGTCGATGCTGGGAATGCGTGCTTTGCGAACGCCGTCCTCGCCCAGCAGCTCCTCGATATCACGCCGCCCATTCCAAACGCGGAAGGCCAGGGTGCCCTCACGGTGCACGGCGAGGAGCTGCTCACCGTTGGTGACCAAAATGTCGCCGCTATTTGCGGGATGGCCCTCCTCGGCCGACAAGCGATCCACGAGCGCGATGGACGCTCGGAGGGCTCCCGTGACGTGCTCGGAGGCGACCAGCGTGTCACGCAAGTGACCGGCATCGTGCAGGAACGACAAGAACAAATAAAAGAACAGCTCACTGTCCGTTTCACCGCGCACGTTCTTGCGTAAAAACTCTGGTTGCGACGCGAGCAGACGTTCGCGAAGTCGGTCGAATCCGAAGATGGTGCCGGTTTGCGCGAACAGCCACATCCGATACCGAAACGGATGCGTATTCTCGGTGCGCAGACCACCCACCGAAGCGCGACGCACATGCCCAATCAGAACGTCCGTACGGATGTCGCCCGCCGCTTCCACCAGATCGATCTCGTCCCGGTCGTCGATCGGGCGACGGCGTAGCAGGACCTCGCCCACTTGATAGAAGCCGAGACCCCAGCCCAGCGGATCGCCTGCAATGCGTCGTGCGCGCAGTAAGCTCGCGTTTGCTTCCAGCACGCGGGCTCCGAGGTCGGGGCGGTTACCGATAAAACCGAACATGCGTGCCATGCGGGACTCCGTGCACCTGCGGGGCGCGCGCTATGCGCGTGAGCTAGCATACCGCCCCGCGCCGCACTTGGCACGCTTTCGCTGGTGATTAAGCGCCTAAATTGAGATTTGCCTAGTGCCTGGCCTCGCTCATCGCGCCAATGCGGTAACCTCCGCGAGGCGGCGGGTGTGCGGCCGCGTCCAACGGTAAGCTGCTAGCGTAGACGAGTCATGGAGCGAGACGACTTCCAGGAAGCGCTGCTTGAGATCATGGAGCGAAAGACGCACTGGGCCTGGCCTTTATTTACGAACGGCAGGGTTGCCCCAGATCGCCTGCACCTTCACCTGGAACAGGAATACGCGACCTACGTGCGTGACTTTCCGGTTTTGGTCGCGCGCGCCTACATTGCGTGTCCCATTCCGCTCGTGCGGCGCGAGCTGATCGAGAATGTGTATGAAGAAGAAACCGGGGGCATCCAAGCTGGTCGCCCGCATCCCGAGTTGTTCCTGGAATACCCGCGCGGTTTGAAGATGGACCTCTCGCGTTTCGAACGGGTTTCTTTGCTGCCCGCGGCTCAACGCTATCGTGCGTTTCTGGACGAGACGACCTTGCATGGGGGATGGGAGGCCGGTGCGGCCGTCACCACGCTGTTCGTGGAAGGCACGGCGCACGAGCGTGGCGAGCTCGAGCCAGGAGCCGCGCGCCGTCCGAGCCCGCCGCTCGAACATCACCCGCTGGTCATGCACTATGGTCTGCCCCTGGACCACCTGCAGCTGACGAAGGCGCACCGCGCGGTAGAGGGCGACCACCGCCAGACCGCGTGGCGCGTGATGCGCGAGCATGTTCGACCCGAAGCACGCTCCGCGGTGGTCGAAGCCATGGGCCGAGCGCTCACATTATGGCTGGGTTATCGCGACGGCGTGGCCGAAGCCTGCGGCCTAAGGCGCTCCCAGAGTCCGTAAGCGGGCCGCCTTTCAGTCCAAGACGGGGATAAGGTTCTTCGCGAGCCGATCTTATCGCGGCAAAGCGGCGCGTTTGCGTGAGGAACCGCTGTGCTAGCCTGACGCGCGATGCGTTCAGTCAGGGAACCTGGGCTTGGGCAGCCAACGCTGCTGGGGTTGGCGGCGCTGCTCGCCGCGTGCTTGAGCGCGTGCGGCGCCGTTTATCCCGAAATCGGCACGCCGGTAAGAGCCCCCGGCAATCGCCGCTTGGAGCCCCCTCCGCCGGAGGACCTGTTGTTCTTGAAGTTCGCCACCGCGGTGATACCGCCGCGCACGCGGGACGGGCGCCAGTGGGACTCCGTCGGCGGCTCGGCCCCGGACCCATTCGCGAAGCTCATCATCGATGATAAGGAGATCGTAGTCACTCCGGTGCAGGCAAACACACTGCGCCCCACGTGGCCCGATCAACGCATCGGAAATTATCGCGTGCCGAAGAGCTCGCGCGTGCGGGTGGAGCTCTGGGACTCCAACGCGATCAATAACCACCCAATCTGCGTCGAGTCGATCAACAACATCTCGGGCGAGGTGAGCACGGAGCAGGACCTCGAGCTGCGCTGCGACAGCGGCGCGACGATCGATCTCGTGGTGCAGCCGGCACACGCCAAGTTTGGCATCGGGCTGTATTACGAGCTTGGAACGTACGACATCCACGTTACACGGGTGGTGAGCGAGTCGCCGGCCGCGCGGGCCAAGCTGAAGCGCGATGATCAGCTGCTCAAAATCCAAGGTCGCGAGGTGAAAAGCCTGGATCAGGAGACCGCTCGCAGTCTCATCAACGCCAACGTCTCGACCGGGGTGATGTTCACCGTCAAGCACCCGAACGGCGCGGTCGAGGACGTGACGCTCAAGGACGGCCCCATGTATCCGCTGGTCGACGAAGAGATAAAAGTAGAGTGATCAGGAAGAGCTGCGGAGTCGCTTGCTTGGGGGAGCGGCCGGGCCAATGCTTGTGTCATGACTTCGCAAGGTCCGCCTGAGCCGGTGCTGGTCGTGCTGGAGCCCGAGCGTGGCACGCTGTCGGTGACCGGCAGCGAAGCCAAGAGCTGGTTGAACGGCCTCGTGACGTGCGAAGTGGCGAAGCTTGCCTCGGGCCAGGGTGCATTCGGCTTGGCGCTGAACAAGCAAGGCAAAATTCAGAGCGAGGTGGAGGTCCTCGTCGGCCCGGACCGGCTCTTGGTCGGTGTCTCGCCGGGAGTAAACCAAAAGCTGCGCCTGGCGCTCGATAAATTCCTCGTCATGGAAGACGCGGAGCTCGCGGACGAGAGCGACTCGTACACGTGGGTCGATTTTCACGGGCTTGGGGCTGCCGCCTTGGCGGACGCGGCGGCCCAGGTCTGCGGCGGACACTTCGCGGTCATGAGCTTCACCGCCCAGAGCGGCGCGAGCTTGGTGCTCGAGCGGGAGCGTTTGCTCGAGCTCGAGCGCTTCATCGAGCGCACACCGTCGCTTCATCTAGGCACCGACGCGGATTGGCAGGCCTTTCGCATTAGCCAGGAGTTGGGCCGTTTCGGTGTGGATTTCGGCGAAGCCGACAACCCACACGAGGCAGCGCTCGATCGTCGCGCGGTATCTTGGAGCAAGGGCTGTTATCTCGGGCAAGAGGTCGTGTGCATGCAAGACATGCGCGGAAAGTTGAAGCGTCGTCTGGTGGCGCTCACGCTCGATGGCGGCGGCGATGCGCCGCCGGTAGGCAGCGCCGTGACGGCAAATCTGGGTGGCGAAGTCGTGGGTGAGCTGACGAGCGTGGCGCGGAGCCCAGCAACGGGTACGTGGCTTGCCCTCGCGCGCGTCAAAAGCCCCTTCTTCGATGGGAACGCGCCACTCGGCGTGGCCGGGGCGCCGGCCGCGTTTGTCCCGCAGAGCAGCCCCGAAATAGGGTAGTTTGGAGCACCGATGAGCTCTGATTCACGCAAAGGTTTGGTCCAGGCGAGTCGTTTTACCGAGAGCGGGCTGCGCGTCGCCGATGACGTCCTCGGGCTGATCGATAAGACGCCACTCGTGCGCTTGGCGCGTGTCTCGCCGCCCGGCGGTGCCACGGTCTGGGGCAAGGCGGAATTCGTCAACCCCGCTGGCAGCGTCAAGGATCGTCCCGCGTTGGCCATGATCCTTGCCGCCGAGAAATCGGGCGAGCTCGAACCTGGCGCCACGTTGGTCGAGGCAACTAGCGGCAACACGGGGATCAGCTTGGCGATGATCGCGGCCGTGCGCGGCTACCGCTGCATGCTGGTCATGCCGGAAGACATGAGCCTCGAGCGCCGCTACATTTTGCGCGCGTACGGCGCCGAGATCATCCTTACCCCCGCGGCTGACGGCATGTCCGGCGCCGTTAGCAAAGCGCTGCGCGTGCTCGAGGACACCCCGGGCGCCTTCATGCCGAGCCAATTCGACAACCCAGCCAATCCCGCCAGCCACGAGGCGGGCACCGCGCTCGAGATCTTGGAACAAACCGGTAATTCCCTGGCGGCCTTCGTGGCAGGTGTGGGCACCGGAGGCACCATCACGGGCGTTGGGCGCACGCTCAAGAACCGCTTGGGCTCGGCGGTGAAGGTGTACGCGGTGGAACCGGCGAACAGCGCGGTGCTGTCCGGAAAGCCCGCGGGTATGCACGGCATTCAGGGCCTCGGAGCGGGTTTCGTGCCGCGGATCTTGGAGCGCGCAATTATAGACGACATAGTGGAAGTTACGGACGTCGCAGCCGAGCGCATGGCACGTCGTCTGGCCCGCGAGGAAGGCCTACTGGTCGGGCCTTCGTCGGGCGCGAATGTACACGCTGCTTGTGAGGTAGCGGCCACGCTCAAGAGCGGCAACGTGATCACCATCTTGTGCGACTCAGGCGAGCGCTATCTGTTTTGAGTTCGGCTAACGGCCCTGAAATCGAGGGGCGCGCTTGGCGCTCCAAGCGGCCACTCCTTCCCGGAAGTCCGCGGAGGCAAGCAGCGCCGTCTGCCCGCGTTTTTCATGTTCTAGTGCCGCGTCGATGCCGCCCTCCGCGGCGCCGCGCACCGCGGCCTTGATGGCGGCGAGCGCCAGCGGAGGACCCTCCGCGAGCTGGGCGGCGAGTGTGCGGGCTTCAGACCGCTCGTCGGCGGCGACGCGGTTCGCGAGGCCGTAGCTCAAGGCTTCTGCCGCGTCGACACGGCGGCCCAGCATGAGCAACTCGAGCGCGCGCCCGACACCTGCCAAGCGGGGCAACCAGAAGCTCCCGCCGCCGTCCGGCATCAAACCGATGGCCACGAATTTTTCTTGCAAGTACGCGTCCTCTGACAGCACGCGCAGATCACATGCCAACGCCAGGTCCGCCCCGAAGCCCACCGCCGGACCGCGCACCGCCGCGATGAACGGCTTCGGCGCTCGTACGATGGCCCGAATCAGCGCGTGAAAAGCGACGATACGCGGTCCCAAATCCGCTCCCGCGGCTAGGTCGGCCAGCGCGCCCTTTAGGTCAGCGCCCGAGCAGAAAGCATCCCCGGAGCCCGTAAGCACGACCGCTCGCACGCTCGGGTCAGCGCTGACCTCTTCGAGCCCAGCGGCGAGCGCGGCCAAGAGCTCGGGATCGAGCGCGTTCCGCGTGTCGGGACGATTCATGATCAAGGTCGAGACGGGCCCTTCGCGCTCGATGAGCAGCACCGATGTCATTGCGCTGGAGCCTAGCAGGCGGCGGCGGGCTGGCCGAGTTTCAGCTGAGCTGCCTTGAGCTGCGCGTGCTAGTGCATGGCCCGACACCATGAGCCAGTCGTTTCCGATTCCCGAGCCATTGCCGCTCTCCGAGCAGCGGGGTCAAACTTATCCGAGCCTGGTCACGCTCATGCAACGCTTACTTGCGGAGGGCGGCTGCCCTTGGGATCGCGAGCAAGACATGAAATCGCTCCGCCGCTACGTGCTCGAGGAAGCGTGTGAGGTAATCGACGCCATCGACGAGGGTGATCCGCAGCATCTTCAGGAGGAGCTCGGCGACTTGGCGCTACAAGTTGTATTTCTGGGCGAGCTCGGACGGCGTGCGGAGAGCTTTGGCCCGGACGACATCGTACGCGGCATCATCGAGAAGCTGGTGCGCCGCCACCCGCACGTGTTTGGAGACACGAGCGTCAGCGGCAGCGATGAAGTGCTGCAAAACTGGGAAGCCATCAAGGCCGAGGAGCACAAGGACCGAGGCGTGCTCGACGGCGTGCCGCACTCGCTGCCGGCACTGTACCGCGCGCAGCGTATGAGTGAGAAGGTCAGCCGCGTGGGGTTCGACTGGCCCGACGGGCGTGGTGCGCGCGACAAGGTGACGGAGGAGCTCAGCGAGCTGGACGAAGCCATCGCCGGTGGCAATCGGGAGCGGGTCGAGGACGAGCTCGGGGATTTACTTTTTTCGCTCGTGAATCTCGCGCGTCACCACGGCATCGACGCCGAGCTTGCGTTGCGCAAGACCGCGGATCGTTTTTCTAGTCGTTTTTCCCACGTGGAGCGGCGGGTGAAAGAGCAGCACGACGGCTGGCCCCGAAGCGCCGACGGTAAGCCTGCGCTTGGCCTGTCTTTGGCAGTCTTGGACGGCTACTGGGATGAAGCCAAAGGCCGCGAAAAATGAGCGCGGAAGACACCCTGGCGCGCCTTCCAGAGGAGTGGCAAAGCGCGCTCGGCGCCGTCGGCGAACCGCGCTTTCGAGCTCAACAGTTGTTCCGCTGGCTGCACGTGCGTGGGCAATCCGATCCGGACAAGATGAGCGATCTCAGCCTGGCGTTTCGCGCGCGCCTGCGTGAAGCGGGCCTCTGCGCGCCGCTCCGGGTCGACGCCGTCCATGAATCGCGTGACGGCACGCGCAAACTAGTGCTGGAGGCTCGAGACGGCGCCCGCGTCGAGAGTGTGATCATTCCCATGACGGACGCGAGCGACGCGGACGCCAGTGCCGCCCCCTCGGACGACGACGAGGAAGCAGGCGTGGAGGGCGCACGCTCGAAGGTTACGCTCTGCATTTCCACCCAGTTCGGCTGCGCCATGGGCTGCGTGTTCTGCGCCAGCGGTCAGGCTGGCTTGATTCGCGGCTTACGTGCATCAGAAATCGTCAGTCAGGTTTACCTCGCTAAAAATTACCTTCGAAGCGGCGAGCTCTTGAGCAATCTCGTGTTCATGGGCATGGGCGAGCCGCTCCATCACTACGACGAAACACTGCGCGCCATCCGCCTTCTCACCCATCCCGATGGCTTGAATATGAGCCCTCGGCGGATCACGGTCAGCACGGTCGGCTTGGTGCCGGGTATCGAGCGCTTGGGCAACGATTTCGGAGGAAAAATCGGGCTTGCCGTCTCCGTGCACGCCCCGAACGACGAGCTTCGGGATCGCGTCATCCCGATGAACAAGAAGTACCCGCTGCCTGACTTGATGCAGGCGCTCCGCCGTTACCCCCTGCCCAGGCGGCGGCGCATCACCATCGAATACACGCTGATCGACGGCGTGAACGACGCCGAGGCCCACGCCCGCGAGCTCGGCCAGTTGCTGCGCGGCATCCCCTGCAAAGTCAACCTCATCCCCATGAATCCGATCACCGCCTCGGAGCTCCGCGCCCCGAAGGCAGAGAGCGTAAGCCGCTTTCAAGAGGTCTTGGCGGCGGCAGGCTACAGCTGCTTCGTCCGCACGCGGCGTGGCGATGAAGTAGCCGCGGCCTGTGGGCAGTTGGCAATGGCCGATGACTTGGTGCGAAAAAAGCGTGCGTGTGAGGAGCTACGCGCCGCCCACAAAAATTCCTGATGTTTCGCAAATTGCTCGTCGCCAACCGCGGGGAGATCGCCTGTCGCATCTTTCGCACCTGTGAGCGTTTGGGCATCCAGACGGTAGCGGTGTTCTCGGACGCGGACGTACTCTCGCCGCACGTCGCTCAGGCCGACGAAGCAATTCGCATCGGGCCGGCCAAGCTGAGCGAGAGCTACCTCAATATCCCGGCAATCTTGGCGGCAATCGCCGACGTCGGGGCGGACGCCGTGCACCCAGGCTATGGGCTACTGAGTGAGCGGCGCGCCTTTGCGGACGCCGTCGGGGGCTCCGGGGCGGTCTTCATCGGCCCGCCTAGCGGCGCGCTCGAGGTGTTCGGCGACAAGATCCAAGCGCGCCAAGTCGCCCGTAGCGTGGGCGTCTCCCCGCCGCCGGGCAGTGAAGAACCGGTCGATCCCGAAGATGGCGCTCGCTTGCTCGCTGAAGCCGAGCGCATTGGTCTACCGCTTCTGATCAAAGCCGCGGCCGGGGGCGGCGGTATCGGCATGCAGATCGTTCGTCAAACGGCCGATCTCGAGCGCGCCGCTCGGAGCTGCGCCGATCGCGGGCGGCAAGCGTTTGGCGACGGGCGCATCTATCTCGAGCGGTACCTCGCCCAGCCGCGCCATATCGAGGTGCAAATTTTTTGTGACGGGCACGGGAACGCCGTCGCGCTCGGCGAGCGAGAATGCAGCGTGCAACGCAGGCACCAAAAAATCATCGAAGAGTCGCCCTCTCCGGCCGGGTTTTTCAGCGGGCAGTTGGGCGCCGAACGCCGTGCAAGGCTCTTTCTAGAGGCGTTGTCCGTGGTCGGGGCCGCGGATTACCGCGGCGCCGGCACGGTCGAGTTCGTGGCCGATGCCGCCGGTCAGTTATTCTTCTTGGAGGTGAATGCTCGCTTGCAGGTGGAGCACCCGGTTACCGAGCTCGTCACCGGCTTGGACTTGGTCGAGCTGCAGCTCAGGGTCGCAGCCGGTGAAGCATTGCCGAGAGCGGCGCTCTTCCCGATCTTCGACGGTCACGCCATCGAAGCGCGCTTGTACGCGGAGGATCCCGCGAAAGGGTTTTTGCCGCAACCTGGCCGGTTACAACAATTCGACCTCGCCGCGAACCTGCCTGGAGTCCGCGTCGATTCGGGAGTGGCGACCGGTGTCGAGGTCAGTCCCCATTACGACCCCATGTTGGCCAAGATCGCCGCTCACGGCCGGGACCGCGCGCAAGCGTTGGAGCGACTTCTGGCCGCGCTCGCCGCATGCCGTGTGCAGCTGGTCGGGCCGAAAGGGCCGCGCGCAACCAACCTCGGGTTTTTACAGAAGCTGCTAACCTCCGCCGAATTTCGCAGCGGCCAGTACGACACCGGTCTGGCTGAGACCGTCCAAGCTTAGGCCGGGGCCGGCCGCCCTCCGATGCCCACCACTGATTCGAATCGATTCGACCCTGCGCAAATCGCGGAGCTCACGCGCCGCGCTCGTGCCTGGGCGGCGGCGGACCCGGACCCGGTAAGCCAAGCGGAGCTCGTCGCTCTGATCGAAGCTCGAGCTCATGCGGAGCTGTACGAGCGCATGCTCGGCGATCTCGAGTTCGGTACGGCGGGCCTACGTGGCGTCGTCGGCGCGGGCAGTGCGCGCATGAATTTGGCGGTGGTGATCCGCGTCACTCGTGCTCTGGTCGACCAGCTCCTACGCGCCGATGAGGCGCGGAGGCGGCCGGTCGTCATCGGCGGCGATGCGCGTCCGGACAGCGCCCGTTTCGCCGACGCCGCCGCCCGCGTGCTCATTGCCGCCGGCATTCCGGTCAAGCGCTTTCCACAGCCGGTGCCCACGCCCCTCGTCGCCTACGCCGTGCGCGCCTTGGGCGCCAACGCAGGCATCGTCATCACGGCCAGCCACAACCCGGCGGCGTACAACGGCTACAAGCTCTACCTCGCGAACGGCGTACAGGTGATCCCGCCGCTCGATCGCGAGATCGCCACGGGCATGCAAGCTTTGGGAGCCGCCAAGGACATTCCGCTCGGCGACCTCGCAGAGCAAGATCAGATACAAAGCACGATCAGTGATCGCTATCGCGCGGCAGTTCGCGGCGAGCTGCCGCGCGTCGTCGCGGAACGGAAGCTGCGACTGGTGTACACCCCGCTGCACGGCGTGGGAGCCGAGCTGCTCGAACAACTATTTTCAGAAGCAGGTTACGCGGACCTCCTCAGCGTACCCGAACAGCGAGAGCCGGACGGACGCTTCCCCACGGTGGCCTTCCCGAACCCGGAGGAACCGGGCGCGCTCGATCTCGCGATCTCCCTGGCGAACGCGGAGCACGCCGACCTGCTCTTGGCCAATGACCCCGACGCCGACCGTTTGGCCGTCGCCATTCCCACGCCGGCCGGCGGCTGGTTGCCGCTCACCGGCAATCAGATCGGCTTGCTCCTAGCCGACTTTGCCTTGACCCACGGCGCCACGCGAGGCGTTCAGCGAGTGGTGCTCTCGTCGCTCGTGTCTTCGCCGATGCTGGAGAGCGTCGCAGCCGCCCACGGCGCGCACTGCGAACGCGTGCTCACCGGCTTCAAATGGGTGTGGACGGCGGCCCTGGCCTTGGAAGCGCGGGGTTATCGTTACGCGTTTGGTTATGAGGAAGCGCTCGGCTATTCGTTCGGCCGCGCCGTGCGCGACAAAGACGGCATCAGCGCCGCGCTCGCTTTTGTCGAGCTCGCGGCGGAGGCGCGAGCGAGCCAGCACAGCGTGCTGGATCGGCTGCACGCGCTGTATCGCGAGCACGGCCTGTGGGTGAGCGTTCAGCACAACGTCGTGCTCGAGGGCGGCGCGGGCGGCGTGCGTATTCTGCGCGCCATGCAGCAAGCTCTCGACCTGCCGCCGAGTGAGCTCGGGGGGCGGGCGGTAAGCGCGGTGCGGGATTTGCGTGTACCGGAGGCGGACGCGCCGCCCTGGCGCGGTCCGACGCTGCTCGTGGAAATGCGCTTCGCAGGCGGCCGGGTCGTCGTCCGGCCCAGCGGCACCGAGCCCAAGCTAAAAATCTACGTTGACCTGCTGGGTGACCTGTCGGAGCACGAATCGATCAACGAATGCGAAGAACGAGCGCTGATCAGCGCCCACTCGGTCGCGCGCGCGCTCATCCGCGCGCTCGGGCTGGACGTCGCATGACGCTGTTCTGGCGAACATCGGCGAGCGGCAGACCACGAGCGGCACGAATTACGAGATAGGAGAGTCTCTCGATCAATCGACGCGGTCGAACGGCACGACCTCGGTCGATGCTAGCCCGTCGACGGCGGCGCGCACGGCCCCACCGACCACCGATTCAGTGCCCACGACCGTGATCAGAAGGTCGTCCTCGGACAAGCGATTGCGGACCGAGCTATTCGCTTCATCCAAAGTGACGGCCTGTATCCGCTCCAAATAACGAGAATAGTAATCTTGGGGGAGCTCGTACAGGGCTTGATCGAGCGCGAGGCCGACGCGCTTGGCGGCCGTGTCGATGGCAAAGCAGTGGGAGCGGACCAAGTAGCGTTTTGCCCAAGAGAGCTCTTGCTTCGTAACCCCTTGTTCGCGCAAATCGTGAAGCATTCCGAGCTCCAAGCGTAGGCAGGGCCCGGCATCGTCGGCCTTTGGAAAAGTCCACATGCTGAAGCTTTGCCGACGGCGATCGAAGGGCACGTTCGAGTACGCTCCGTACGACCAACCGCGCTTCGAACGTACCTCTTGCGTCATACGTGCCGTGAACGTGCCGCCGAAGATGGTATTGGCGACGAGCAGCGCGACGTGATCTTCATCCCGCGTGTGCGAGCCCAAGCAACCGATCAAGATCTGCGTTTGAGTTCGGTCCGGTTTATCCACGAGCACGAGCCGGCGCCCGGGGACAGGCGAGGGCTCGGGCGTGTCGTCTACTGGCGCAACGCCGCCCGGCAGCGCATCCGATAGGCGCTGGGCGATCCGCGAGGCTAGCGCGCCGTCTAAATCACCGGAGAAGGCGAACACTAGGTTGTCCCGCACGAACGCTCGCTCGAATACGAGGCGAGCATCGGCGGGCGTGATCTCGGGCACGCTCTTGGGCGTGCCAGACACCGACCGACCGTAGGGGTGCGCTCCGAAAAACCGGCGCCGAAAAAAACGCCGCGCGAGGCCCCGGTCGTCATCCAAGGAGTCGGTCAGCTCCGCCAGCGTTTCGCGCTGCAGTCGCTCGAGCTCCGCTTCGAACAGGCCAGGTCGCGCCAGCACGTCGACCAGTAAATCCACGAACGCAGCCAGCGAACGGGAGATGACCGTTGCCTGAAAGACCATCGTACTATGCGCCACATCGGCGCCGAGCGAGCCGCCGAGCGAATCGATGCGCGTATCGATCACCTGCGCCTCGAGGCCGCCGGCCGTGCGGCGCATCAAGCGGGACAAGAGCCGCGTCGTTCCTTCCTTGCCCGGAGCGTCGAGCAACGCGCCCGTCTTCAGGCCGATGCTGATCGAGACCAGAGGCAGTGCACGCGATGTCTCGAGCAGGACCGCCGCGCCACCTGCGTCTGCCAGGCGCACGACGTTCGCTGCCGCGCTCATTCCGCGGCCTCCGCGTCGTCGTCGTGGTCCGACTCGGCGCCTTCGTCCTTGCTCGCATTCGGATCGGGTCGTACGAAAATCACGTTGCGGTAACGAGGCAAGAGGTAGCGCCGCGCCACGCGCAGTAGATCGCTCGCCGTGATTCGCCGCGTCGTTTCCAAGCGCTCGAAGGCGGCGCCCGGTCGGCCCAGTACCGTCTCGTAAAAGCCAAGCGTCGAAGCTTTGCCATCCACGGTCTCCAAGCCCGCCAGTAACCCGAGCTCCAGTCGCGCGGCGGCCCGCGCGATTTCCTCCGCGGCGATGGGCTCGTCCTGCACCTTGGCGAATTCCGCGTCGATTACCGCCAAAAGCTGCTCCGCGGTTTGCCCCTCACGCGCCGAGACGAACAGCTCGAACAAACCGGGGTCGCGGAACGGGCCCACGAACGCGCGCACCTCCGTCGCCAGCTCCAGCTCGCGTACGAGCTTCTGATGCAAGCGGCTCGCCCGGCCGCTGAATAGGACCTCGGCCAACAAGGAGAGCGCAGGGTGATCGAAGTCGCCCATGGCTGGGCTGTGATAGCCAACGACCAACTTCTCGGTGGAGGTCGGCTTCATGACCTCCACCCGCCGCTCGTCGCTCTGCGGCGGCTCGGGGCGCACGTCCTCGAGCGGCAAGGTGCTAGCTGGCAAAGCGCCGTAAGCTTGCGATAGCCGCTTCAGGAGCGCGCCCTCGGCCACGTCGCCCACGATCACGAGGACCGCATTGTTGGGCGAGTAGTAGGTTTTATAAAACTCCAAGCAATCCTCGGTCGTGAAGGCTTCGATATCCTTCATCCAGCCGATGGTGGGCCAGCGGTAAGCGTGGCTCTGAAACGCCGTGGCCCACAAGAGCTCGCTAACGGCGCCCTCCAGATCATCGTCCACGCGGTAACGCCGTTCGTTCGCGACGACCTCTTTCTCGCTCTTCACCTGCGGATCCCGCAGAACGAGGCGACTCATGCGCTCGGATTCGAGCTTCACCACGAGTGGCAGTTGGTCTTTGGGAATCGATACGTTGTACTGGGTGAAATCCAGCCACGTCGAGGCGTTGCTCTCGGCCCCGGCTTCTTCCAACTTGCGATCGAACTCGCCCGCCTTGCGGCCCTCGACCTCGTTGAACATCAGATGTTCGAACAGGTGGGCCAGGCCCGTCTTACCCTCACGCTCGTGGCGCGAGCCGACACGGAACCAGGTGTGGTAGGCGATCACTGGCGCGCTGTGATCTTCACAGAACAGAAGCTCGAGCCCGTTTCCAAAACGGAAGCGTTCCACGGCCAAAGAAGGGCCAAACGCCACCGTTTCCAAATGCGTCACTTGGCCCTCGGGAGTGGCGCCTTGGTTCAGCTCTAAAAGGGTTTGTTCACGGCGCAGACGCAGCTTCGAAGCAGAGCTACTCATTCAATGTCTTTCTTTTTTAACGACGAACCCGAGTTTACGCAAGAGCGGATTCCAAGCCGCCGAGATGCACAAGCTCACGTCCACCTCGTCAGTAATCAGCTGTCGAGCTTCAGAATGGCCAAAAATGCCTCTTGGGGAACTTCCACACTGCCCACCGCCTTCATGCGTTTTTTACCCTCTTTTTGCTTCTCGAGCAGCTTACGCTTGCGGCTGATATCTCCACCGTAGCACTTGGCGGTGACGTCTTTGCGAATCGCGCGCACGGTCTCGCGACTGATCACTTTAGCGCCAATCGCGGCTTGAATGGCGACTTCGTATTGCTGACGCGGCACGAGCTCCTTCAGCTTCGCCGCCAACGCCCGGCCGCGGCTGAAAGCCGTATCCTTGTGCACGATGATGCTGAGCGCGTCGAGCGGCTCGCCGTTCAACATCATATCGAGCTTGACCAAGTTGTCGGCGCGATAGCCCGTGACTTCATAATCCATGCTCGCGTAGCCGCGGGATGCGCTCTTCAGACGGTCGTGAAAGTCCAAAATCACCTCCGCGAGCGGCAGCTCGTAGGTCACGACCACGTGGTCTTTGGTCGAGTAGTTGAGGCCGAGCTGCGTGCCGCGGCGCTCCTCGCACAGGGCAACGGTCGGGCCCACGTACTCTGCCGGAACGTGCACCGTGAGCTTCAGGATGGGCTCTTCAATTGTCTCGATGTCCCCGACCGGCGGCATTTTGGAGGGGTTGTCGACACGCACGGTTTGCCCGTTTTTGGTGTGCGCTATGTACACGACGCTGGGCGCGGTCGTGATCAGGTCCAAGTTGTATTCGCGCTCCAACCGCTCTTGGATGATCTCCATGTGCAGCAATCCCAAGAAGCCACAGCGAAAGCCAAAACCAAGTGCGTCCGACGTATCCGGCTCGAAGCTGAACGAAGAATCGTTCATGTGCAGCTTGGCTAGCGCGTCGCGTAGATTTTCGTATTCGGCCGAGTCCGTTGGGAAGATGCCCGCGAACACCATCGGCTTCACTTCGCGAAAGCCGGGCAGTGGCTCGCTCGCGCCATGGTGAAAGCTCGTGATCGTGTCGCCGATCTTGGTGTCCTCGGTGGACTTGATGTTGGCCGCTACGAAACCGACCTCACCGGGGCCCAGCTCTTCGATCGCCACGGGGTGGGGGTTGTAACAGCCCATCTCGGTCACATCGTAGTGGCGGCCCGTGGCCATGAACTTGATGCGGTCGCCCTTCTTGAGCGTGCCATCCATCACGCGCAGCATTACTACCGCGCCTCGATAACTGTCGTACCAACTGTCGAACAACAGAGCGCGCAGCGGTGCATTCGGATCCCCCTCTGGCGGCGGCACGCGATCGATGACTGCCTCCAGCACCTCCAGCACCCCCACGCCCGTCTTGCCGCTGGCGAAGAGAGCGCCGCTGCAATCCAGCCCGATCACCTTTTCGATTTGCTCAGCCGTGTGGTCCACGTTTGCCGACGGCAGGTCGACCTTGTTCAGGACCGGGATGATTGCCAGGTCGTTCTCGATTGCTAGATACGCATTGGCGACCGTCTGCGCCTGCACGCCCTGCGTTGCGTCGACCACTAGGAGCGCGCCCTCACAGGCGCGGAGGCTCGAGCTGACCTCGTAATTGAAGTCGACGTGGCCGGGGGTATCAATCAGCTGCAACTGATACTCTTGACCGCGCGGAGATAGGTACTTGAGCCGCACGGACTGCGCTTTGATGGTAATGCCGCGCTCCCGTTCCAGCGGCAGCTTGTCCAAAAACTGCTCCACCTTCTCCCGTGAGCTGATCGCTCCGGTCACGTCCAGGATGCGGTCGGCAAGCGTGCTTTTGCCATGATCGACATGGGCGATGATCGAGAAGTTACGAATCTTTTTGGGGTCGGTCGGCATATCTCGGCGTCGAGGAGAGCGCGGGGGCGCGCTGTGTAGCGCGGAGGCGCCACGCCGACCAGCTGGCCCCGACGGACCGGCGCTGCACGCTACTTTTTCGCAACCGCTTTGGGAGCGGGACTATCCGTCAAGCTCATCTGCCCCGGAAGCGCGTGCTCGTAACGCTTCAACGCCAGGTCGATCCCCTCACGAATGTACACAGCTACCGGAACCTTGGTGCGACTATGCAACAAATGCAGCCGCTCGTTCTGCTCGGGCGTGATGTAGACGGTCGTTGAAATCTTCTTGCGAGACATGAGACGTGCTTAATTGCCAGCCGTTACACTAGATTCCCATACGTGTGTTGTCAATCGCCATCCTCCGTCGCGCCGCTTAATAATTCATTCATTTCAACGGATTATAAAAAGCCGTGGGCGAATTCGCATGCCCAGCGCACAGCGTGCGGCAGCGGGCTCGCGCCGCCGGTCGCCCCCGTGCGCTGCCGGGTCGTGAGCGAGATGCCGCAAACGAGCCATGGGTTGGCCGCTATGCAGCTGCCACATTCCGGGCTAAACCTCGAGCCTGAAATTTGTCGAGGGAGCGTAAATGCGGTTTCCCCGCGCCAAGAGGTTTGGAATGACGAGGATGAGCGAGGAACCCCTGAACTCCGCCCACGCCCAAGTGACGCGCGCACAGCGCGCCCCGCATTGGCTGCTGTTCGCGGCGGTCGGGTTCCAGTTGGGTTGTAATGGTACACGCCCCGGAGCTAATTCCGCCGCCGGCGCGATTGCGCGGGATACCAAGGTGATTCACCAAGCTTGCGACACCGGCTCCTCCGGCGCGGAGAAAATCGACGCCAATGGCGATGGCAAGGTCGACATCACGATCGTGCGCGACAACGGACGCGAGCAGTGTCGAGCGGTCGACTTGAATTTCGATGGCGTGATTGACGCGTACACCTACTTCGACGGGAGCGGTCAGGTGGTGCGGCGCGAGAACGACTACGACAAGGACGGCTCGATAGACGAGGTCAGCACCTTCAAAGCGGGTCAAATCACCGAGAAAGACCAATCGACTTCCCTCGCAAAACGCTTGGATACTTGGGATTTTTACCAGGCCGGCGCGCTCGTGCGCACCGAACGTGACTCGAATGGGGACGGCGTCATCGATCAGTGGTGGGAGTATCCAAAGGCCGGTTGCCCATTGATTCATGCGGACGTGAACAATGATGGCCGCCCCGACCCCGGAGCCACGATCGACTATTGCAAGGAGACGGGCTACGTGCCGCCGGACCGGTCCGACAGGGCGCCGGCGAGCCCCACGTTCGACAGTAAGACGACGATCCCCACGGAGACCGAGAATAAAATTCCCACCGAGACCAGCGCCCCCGCCACGGACAAGGCAACGCAGAGTGCGCCCGCGCCTGCGCCCGCGAGCACGAAGGGGTCGAGCAAGTGACCAGGATGTATAATGGAAGGGGCAGGGTGCGCTCGGTAGTCCTCGTGCTCGTCTTGGCGGCGTGTGCGTGCGGTGGCTCGAATCACGACGCCAAAGGTCCGGCAATGGCCGGTGAGGTTGCAGGCGTTGCACCCGACGACCGTTCCCGCTGCGATTACAAAGGCCGTGGCGACCGAGAGGTCGTGGAAAGCCTGGGTCCGAGCGCCAAAACCGCCAACATCCGCCGTGTTTATGGGATAGTCGGCGAGGGTGAGGACCGCCACCGCGTGCTCTTGTGCCGCGAGGTCGACACCAACTTGGACGGCGTGAAGGACGTGGTCCGAACCTATACGGACAAGGGCGAGGCCCTGAACGAAGTTGCGGACACGAACTTCGACGGCAAGATGGACACCTGGATCACGTTTGCCAAGGGCCGAGTCGCCAAGCTGCGTCTCGATCATAACGGCGACGGTCAGGACGACGAGACTCGCTTCTACACGGCGGGCCAGTTGAGCCGAGCGCAGATCGACACCAACTACGACGGCAAGCCCGATGTCTGGGAGATTTACGACGACGGCAAGCTCGAGCGTCGCGGTGTGGATCTCGACTTCGACGGCCACGTCGACCGCTGGGATCGCGACGAGATCGCGCTGCGCGAGGTCGAGCAGAAAGACCAAGCGGCCGAGGCGGCGGCCACCGCAGCCAGTGGCGGCGCTGGCACAAATGCCGGCTCGGCACCTGGGCTCGGTTCGGGGTCTGGCGGCGCGTCTGCCACGAGCGCGCGCGGCCGTTAGGTTTGTCGCTCTTGCCAGCTCAGCTCGCGAAAACCTCGGTCGCGCTGGAGAGGAGCTGATTGATGGTCACCCGTCCCGGAACAGCTCGGCGCAGCCTTCGGCGTCGAAGCTCGACCTGCGCTCGTTGCTCAGCGATTCGAGGCGGACGGCGGCCTGACGACGGCGGCGCCACGAGCATCTGAAAGCAAGCAGAGCCCCAAGCCGCGCCCATGCTAAGGCATGCGCCACTCATGGCAGACGAACGGCTTCAAAAGGTCTTGGCGCGCGCCGGCATCGCTTCGCGGCGAGCGGCCGAGGAATTGATCACCAAAGGCCGCGTCAAGGTCGATGGCCGAGTCGTCGATCAGCTGGGCGTGCGTGTCGACCCGCGCAAAGCCAAGGTGGAGGTCGACGGCAATCGGCTGATGGCCGAGCCACTCGTGTACTTGGTCTTACACAAGCCACGTGGCGTCATGTGCACCTTGAACGACCCCGAGGGGCGGCCGACAATCGCCGAGTTATTGAAGGCGGTCGGGGTGCGAGTCGTACCGGTTGGGCGGTTGGATTTTCATACGAGCGGCGCGCTCCTGTGCACCAACGACGGCGATTTCTCGAATGCTCTCGCGCATCCGCGCAATAAGGCCAAGAAAGTTTACGTCGCGAAAGTCCAAGGCTTGGTCCAAGACGATCAACTGCTGGAGTGGCGTAAGAGCATCGAGATCGACGGTCGCGCGACCGCGCCCGCGGAGGTTCGCCGGCTGCGCTTCGAAGGCGACAAAACGTGGCTCGAGCTCACGCTGCGGGAGGGTCGCAATCGTCAAGTACGGCGTCTGGGTGAGGCGACGGGGGCGCTCGTCATGCGCTTGGCGCGCATTTCGCACGCCGGAATCAACGCCGAAGATTTGCGCCCCGGCCAATGGCGGCATCTCAGCTTGGACGAGCTCGTCGCGCTCAAGAAGGAATTCGGCGTGCCGAGCCGCGTGCGCGCCGCCGGCACGGAAGCTTGGGAGATACAGGTAAAATCGAATGCTCGCGTGCCACGCACCGCCGTGCCCAAGCGAGCCGAGGGCTCGCGGCCTCGGCCTGAGGCGCCTGCCGGCAAAACGCACCCGAGTCCCGCGCGCGGAGAGCGCCGTGAGTTCACGGGCAAAGATCGCTTCACGCGAGATCGCGTCGCCGTGCCGCGCGTCGATCGCAGCAACACGCGGCCCGAGCGCGGCAACACGCGGCCCGAGCGCGGCAATGCGCGGCCCGAGCGCAGCAACGCGCCCGACGGCACCATCCTGGAGAGCGAGCGCATCGTGGGCGTGTCGCGCTACATCACCAAC